>DASSFS010000084.1:0-56413 GCA_035694165.1 Solirubrobacterales bacterium
GCAACACGCTGATCGAAAACAAACAGAACTTCATCACGATCGGCGGCAAAGTGGCCAGCTCATCCACCTGGAACAACGGTGGCACCCCGGTCTTCATAGCCGAAGGCATTACCGTGCAGAGCGGTGCCACCCTGACGATCACCAAAGGAGTCACCTTCAAGAGCAACGCCCCCGGCATCACCGTCCTCGGCACGCTCAAAGTCGAAGGCACCACCGAAGACCCCGTTCTCTTTACTGCCAAAACCCTCGAACCGCTGGACCCGTGGTGCAGCCTCAGCTTCCAGCCCGGAAGCGGCGCCTCGGTGGTCGACCACGCCGAATTCCGCCACGGCGGCGCCTGCGGCACCGGGACGATCAACATTGAAGGCTCCTCGCCGACGATCAAAAACTCGACGATCCGCAACAGCACGAGCAACGCGATCAGGGTCATGGAATCGGGGGCTCCTAAAATCGAATGGAACCGCTTCCGTGCCAACAGCGCCGGTCTCTCCTACAGCGGCGTCGGCAAACTCAATGCCTCAAACAATGACTGGGGCTGCGCCAATGGACCCAAGCCATCGGGATGCGGTGACTCCGTTACGTCGAACGTAGAATGGAAACCAGCTGTCCAGCTCCCCGAACTGAACGCACAGTGTCGAGGGCGGGAATCCCAATGCGGCGAGGGTGCTGACCCGGTCAGCCTCGCTACCGGGGAACTCTCTTATTCCCATCGGGACTTGCTGCTGACCAACAAGGGCGATCTGCCCTTGGAATTCACCCGCGTCTACAGCTCCGGCTCAAGCGCGGATACCGGCCTTGGTCCGGGTTGGTCCCAGACGGGGTTGGCAAGCGCGACCGAGCTCGCATCGGGCGCGGTCCTCATCCTGCGCCAGGACGGTCGCCAGGATCTCTTTTACAAAATCGGCGAAGGCACCTATAAAGCCCCCTCAGGCGTCACCAGCACGCTAGCCAAGGTCGAAGGCACCTTCCAGCTGACGACTCTCGAGCGCACGGTCTATCGCTTCGACGCCAGCGGGCGGATTGCCAGCATCACGGACGACCACGGGCTCAAAACTACCTATGGCTACAACGCCGAAGGCCGACTCGCCACGATCACCGACCACTCCGCCCAGACGCTCACCTTCTCCTACAACGCCTCCAACCACATCACCTCGGTTAAAGACTCAACCAGTCGCGAAGTCAAATACACCTACTCGGGTGCCGGTGACCTGGCGACCGTGACTGACGCGCTCGGCGGCGTCACCGAATACACCTACGACTCCGCTCACCGCCTGAAAACGATCAAAGACGCCCGCAGCAATGTGATCCTCAAAAACACCTATGACGGACAAGGCCGAATCGTCGAACAGCGTGACGGGCTCGAAAACCTCTGGAAACTTTCCTACGCAGAAAACGAAACGGTCGTCACCGAACCCGAGGGCGGCAAAATCACCTACGGCTTCGACGGCGGGGACCGGGTTGTCTCCGAAAAAGACCAGCTCGGCCACGTCACGACTACCAGCTACGACGAAGCCGGCAACGTCGATGAAATCGTCAAACCGGGCGGGTCGAAATGGCAGTACGGCTATGACGCCAAAGGCAACCTCACCTCCGTCATCGACCCCGAGGGGGGCGAACGCAGCTACGAATACGACGGTCTCAATCGGCTGACCGAATTCGCCGACGAGCGTGAAGAGAGCTGGGCCTACGAATGGTCGGAAGCCAACGACCTGAAAAAGATCACCGATCCGGCCGAAGGCGAGACCATCTATGCCTACAACGCTGCCGGCCAGCCGTTGACGATCACCGATCCCAACGAACACACGACGACCTTCACCTACGACTCACGCGGCAATCGGCTGACGAGCAAAGACGCGCTCGAACACACGACCGCCTTCGCCTACAACAGCCGCAATCACCTGACCTCGCAAACGAGCCCTGGGCTGAAAGCAGAAGCCTTCGAACGCAACGCCCTCGGCGACCTCCTCGCTCGCACGAGTCCTGCAGGCAACAAAACGAAATACGCCTACGACGCCAATGGGATGCTGAAACAGATCACGGACCCCGCCGAAGGGGTCTGGAAAATCGAACTCGATGCGATGGAGCACCCAATCGCCTACGTTGACCCTCTCGGCAAAGAAGCCAGAATCGAATATGACGGCAACTTCAACGCGGTCAAGGTCATTGACCGGCGCGGCGAGGAGACGACCTACGCCTACGACTTGGCGAACCGGCAGACCGGGATGGAACGCCCCGAAGGCGGCGACTGGGAGTTCGACTACGACCCGCGCGGCAACCGGATCGAAGCCGTTGACCCGCTCGAGAACGTCACGACCTACGAATACGACCTAATGGATCGCATGACCGAGGCAGCCGAGCCCTTGGAAGCCGTGACGAGCTATGTCTACGACCCGGCCGGGTATCTGACCTCCGTCACTGACCCGCGCGAAAACACGACGGGTCTCGTCTATGACGAACTGGGTCGGCTGACCGACGTCAACCAGCCACTCGAAAAGACGACTAGTTTCACTTACGACCCCGCCGGCAACTGGCTGACGCGGACCACCGCAGCGGGCATGATCGAACTCGACTACGACGCCGCCAACCGCCTAGAAGAGATCAGCGAAGGCGAATCGGCACTGCGCTCCTACAAATACGACCCTGCCAATCGAATGATTGGTGCCACCGATGCCCAGGCCGACGAGATCGAAATCGGCTACGACGAAGACGGCCGTGTTGTATCGATCGACGACGGTCGTGGGCAGACGATGACGCGCAAATATGACTCGCGCGGCAACGTGACCGAACAGACCGATGGCCGTGGCACGCTCCAATATGAATTCGACAAACTGAGTCGGATGATCGGGCTCACTGATCCGCAGAGCAAAGTCCTTGCTTTCGGTTACGACGCCGAGAGCAACCTGACCAAAGCCGAACTGCCCAACGGCATCGTCACGACCAACGAATTTGACGACGCCGGCAGGCTTGCCGGGACGACTTCGGCGAAAGGCGAAACGACCCTCGAATCGCTCGACTACGCATACGACCCCTTCGGCAACCGGATTGGCCAGGTCGACCGACTCTCCCAGGAAACGACTTATGAATACGACGTGCTCAACCGCCTGGTCAAATTTGATCCGCCCGGGGAAGGCTCGACCAGCTACGACTACGACCCGGCTGGCAACAGGACCGAAGCAGGAGCAGTGACCTACAGCTTCAACGCACTGAACGAGTTGACCAGTGCGTCAAACGGCACGACCTACGACTACGACGATGCCGGTCGCCTGATCGAAGTCGCCCAGGGCGAAAGCAGCACGACCTACGGTTGGAGTGTTTTGGACGAGCTGGCGAGTGCCGACACCGGCGCCAAAGAAATCGACTACGCCTATGACGCCTTCGGCCGCCAGGTATTGCGCGATGATAGTTCGACCATTCGGCCAAGTCACTACGGTGATCTCTCCGACCTTCCGATACTCGACACCGATGCGGAAGGCGAACCGACGATGAGCTACGTGCAGGGGCCGGAAGGGCTAGTCGAGCAGCGCTCAGGCGAAGCGACGAGCTTCCCGCTGCGCGATGCCCACGGCGACATTACGACGCTTGCCGATGGGGAAGGGGAAGTCGCATCGCGGCAGACCTACGACCCCTGGGGCGATCAACTCGCAGGCCCAAGCCTTGAGATGGGATGGCTGGGTGCTCAGGAGCGACGCAGCGATTCCGCGACCGGACTGGTGCAGATGGGCATCCGATCCTATGACTCGAGGCTCGGACGTTTCCTGACCAAGGACCCCGTTGCGGTGACGATCGGAATGGGACAGCTCGGCGACCGCTACACCTACGCGGCGAACACGCCACCAAACCTCACCGACTTGACCGGGCGAAGCATCTTCGAGGACATCGCCGACGGTGGTGGCGGAATGATCGAATCATTTGTGGACGACCCCCTGGGGTACCCCAGGGAGATGGTTACGGAAGCACAGGAATACTGGGTCAACAGCGACAGTCCCTTGGCCAACGTTGCCGGCCCAGCGGTCAGCATGGTTGACCTGGCTGTCAATCCCGATCGCCTCGACTACTACATGAAGAGCAACAATCTGCCCCAGAAGGAGCAGCTCGCAGACTGCTACAACGGCGGTCACCCCGCGCGCACGATTGGCACTCTTGCGGGGGGCGTTGGGGGCTTTGTGATGGGGGCGTCGTCGGCAGCGGGAGTTCTAGGCGCGCGTGCCGTTGGGGTTGGCGTGATCAGCGGAGGGGCTGGCGCCGCGATAGGTGCAGGCATCGGCACGGTTGGCGGCTGCGCGTTTGGCGTTGTCAGCGGTTTGATCGGTTAGAACCCGAATTCGAGGAGGAGGCCCGCATGGCAGAAATCACGCTGACAAGGCCAGCCGGATATCGCGTTGATAGCGGGCGGGAGTACCAGATAGTCATTGATCGCAAAAAGGCTGGGACCATCGGGAACGGCGAAAGCAAAGTTTTCACTCTTTCGCCGGGCCAGCACGAGGTGCGGCTAAAGCAGGATTGGGCCTCTAGCGAAAAGCTACAGATTGATCTCGGCGAAAACGAGCAAGCACAGTTCGTATGCGCTCCCAGGATCAAGGAAAATGACGTTGGCATGGTAAATGGCCTTCGGGTGATCTACTGGGCGACTCTGGGTTGCAGGCGTTACATCGATCTTCGCCAGGGCAACGATCTTGTGCTGGCGGATGAACCAAACAGTTGGCTGCAAAAATTCGATGGGCCAAGGCTGTTTGGGATCGCGCTTTTGATCGGCGTCGCTTACTGGGCCTTGACGGGACAAAGCGTTGTGGTCATAGGGGTGGTAGTTGCTGCAATGGCTCTTGTGGTTGCCGGCCTCGTCGGCAGAGGGATCGGCAAAGTAGCTGTTCACGCCAACCAGGAAGTCCAAAGGCGCCGAGGCGGCTGACAAGAGCCGTCAGCATGGCCGGCCGCCCACCGGCGACTGGCAAGTCACTCCTGAGCTTCCCGAGTGAATCAAGGATTTGTTAGATGCCTTCCTCTAAACCCTCCCGCCTCACCCGACAGAGGCCGCACCGGCTGATCGATCTGCTGCTGGGGCTCCTTCTCCTGATCCCTGTCGTGTTCTGGCTCGGATCGGTGAGCCCCTTGCTCGCGGCCGCTGTCTTTGTCGCCGTGGCCGGGCTTTATCTGGCGAGCCTTCCCCGCAGACGCCGACGCCGGGCGAAACGAGACACTGCTAGATCAGGCAGCTAGGTTTCGGCTTGCCGTCAGGGGATACGCGGTCGCGGATACCCGTTCGAATCCCGCTCCCGCCATAGGAAAGTCCTCATTTGCAGGGTTTTCGTGCCTGAATATATGCGAAATCATGCAAATTCGCGGTAGGCATATTCGGCCCCGGCTCGACGGCCGTCCATCCGACATCCCCGACCGGATCGACCTGCGGAGTACCATCGAACCGACCCCAACCCCGGTGCGAGCGCCTTATGCGGCTTCTGAATCCACAGTCACTGGTAGGGCACAGAGACCGGCTTCTCAGGGCCGCTTGGGCGCTGTGCGGCTCCCGCCAGGATGCCGAGGATCTGGTGCAGGAAACCTTCACGCGGGTGCTCGCCCGGCCCCGTCTTCTCCGCGGTGAGGCGAGTGAGCTGGCCTATCTGATGCGGGTGTTGCGTAATACGTTCCTGAGCGGACGGCGGGACGCCTCACGCAGGCCGCGGGCGGTGGTCACGCTCGAAGACGTACAGGTGCTCGATTGGCAGGCCACGCAGGCGCCCCAACGGGCGCTCGAAGTCCGGGACCTCTATGCCGCGATCGCCGAGCTGCCCGAGCGCTACCGCCTCGCCCTCGTCTCGGTCGACCTGCTGGGCCTCTCCTATCGCGAGACGGGGCGTTCGCTCGGCGTCCGCGAGGCGACCGTGGCCACGCGGGTCTTCCGTGCCCGCCGGCTGCTCGTCGGCCCGGCTCGCGGAAGAGGAGACGCCTGAGGCCGATGTCCGGGCGGGCCGACGCGTATGCGTTCTGGCTGCGCTCCCCTGGCTGCGGCGAGATCCGACCGGCGGAGCTGGGGGACCCCGGACCGGACAACCTGCTGGTCCGCACCGTGTTCTCTGGCGTCAGCCGCGGCACCGAGACGTTGGTCTTCCGGGGCGCTGTGCCGCCGGACCAGCACACGGCGATGCGGGCGCCTTTCCAGGAGGGGGACCTTCCCTGTCCCGTCAAGTACGGCTACCTCAACGTCGGGACGGTGGAGCAGGGACCCGCGGAGCTGCGCGGCCGCATGGTCTTCTGCCTCTACCCCCACCAGACCGCCTACGTCGTGGCGGCGAGCGCGGTGACCGTCCTGCCCGAGGATGTACCCCCGGCTCGCGCCGTCCTGGCGGGCATGGTCGAGACTGCAGTCAACGCTTTATGGGATGCGGCACCGCTGCTCGGCGACCGGGTCACCGTCGTCGGCGCCGGGACGGTCGGCTGCTGCGTGGCGCGCCTGCTGAGTGCCTTCCCGGCGACGCAGGTGACGCTCGTGGACGTCGATGCCGGTCGGGCCGAGGTCGCCGCCGCACTCGGTGTCGACTTCGCGCTGCCCGCCGATGCGGCCGGTGCTCGCGATCTGGTCGTGCACGCCAGCGCCACCTCGGCCGGGCTTCAGCGATCGCTCGAGCTGCTCGCGCCCGAGCGCACAGTGATCGATCTCAGCTGGTACGGCGACGAGGAGGTTCGGCTGTCGCTCGGCGGCGCGTTTCACTCGGGCCGGCTCGGCATCCGCGCCAGCCAGGTCAGCACGATGTCCCCGGCCCGCGCGGGAAGCCGCACGACCGCCGAGCGCCTGGCGCTCGCACTCGAGCTGCTGCGCGACCCGGCCTTCGACGTGCTGCTCAGCGGGCGGTCCCACTTCCGCGAGCTGCCCGACGTGATGGCCCGGCTTGCCGACGGGCGCCTGCCGGCGCTGTGCCACACCATCACCTACGAGGAGGAGTGACCGTGTTCAGTGTGAACGTGCGCGACCACATGATGATCGCCCACAGCCTGCGCGGCGAGGCATTCGGGCCCGCGCAGCGCCTGCACGGCGCGACCTACGTGGTCGACGCCACGTTCCGGCGCGCCGCTCTCGACGCCGACGGCATCGTCGTCGACATCGGTCGGGCGGCCGCGCAGCTGCGCGCGGTGCTGGCCGAGCTCACCTACCGCAACCTCGACGACGAGCCCGCCTTGGCGGGCGTGAACACGACCACCGAGGCGCTCGCCCGGGTGATCGCGGATCGCCTCGCCGAGCGTGCGCTCGCCGGCGCCATGGGCGAGTCCGCCCGAGGGCTCGACGCCCTCGTGGTCACGCTGCACGAGTCCCACATCGCCTGGGCGAGCTATGAGCGGACGTTGTGAGGGACGTGTACTTCGTCGTGCCCGACGGCATCGACGATCCGGCCCGGCCGAGCGGCGGCAACACCTACGACCGCCACCTCTGTCGTGAGCTCGGCGCCCACGGCTGGTCGACGCACGAGCGCGCCGTAGCGGGCTTCTGGGGCCGTCCCGACGCGGCATCGTTCGCGGCCCTCGAGGAGACCCTGCGGCAGATCCCCGATGACGCCGTCGTGCTGCTCGACGGGCTGATCGCCTCGACCGCGCCGGAGGTGCTCGTGCCGCAGGCGAGCCGCCTGCGCCTGGTCGTGCTCGTGCACATGCCGCTCGGCCACCGCGCCCCCGACGACGCCGCGCGGCGTCGAGAGCGCGCGGTCCTCGCCGCCGCCACCGCCACCGTGACGACGAGCGCCTGGACCGGACGTCGGCTGGTGGAGCTCCACGACCTGCCCGCGCACCGCGTGTTCGTCGCCGAGCCCGGCGTCGAGGCCGGCGCGCCGGCGGGAGGAACCGGGCCCGGCGAAGCACTGCTCTGCGTCGGCGCGGTTACCTTCGAGAAGGGCCACGACATCCTGCTCGAAGCGCTCGAGTCGATCTCGGCGCTCTCCTGGCACTGCACCTGCGTGGGTAGCCTGGACCGCGATCCGGCCTTCGTCGAGGGCCTACGCCGGCGCTCGCTGGTCCGGGGACCGGGCGAGCGGGTGTCCTTCACGGGACCGCGGACCGGAGCCGATCTCGACCGCAGCTACGCGTCCGCGGACCTGCTGGTGGCGGCGTCGCGTGCCGAGACCTACGGTCTGGTCGTCACCGAGGCGCTCGCGCGCGGCCTGCCGGTCATCGCGGCCGAGGTCGGGGGGGTGGCGGAGGCCCTCGGCGAGGATGCAGCGGGGACCCGGCCGGGATTGCTCGTCGCACCCGAGGACCCGGTCGCGCTCGGTGGCGCGCTGAGCGCCTGGCTCGGTGACGCCGAGCTGAGAGCGCGGCTGCGGCGGGCCGCCCGCGAGCGGCGCGAGTCACTCCCCCGTTGGTCGACCACCGCGTCGGCGGTCGCACGGGTCCTGGCCGAGGCGTCGAGATGAGCGCCGACGCGACCCGCGTCAGTCCGAGTTGGCTCGCCCTGCGGGAGCCCGCGGACGCCGAGGCCCGCGCCCGCGACCTCCCGGAAGCTCTCGAGCGAGCGCTCCCGGCGACCGGCCCCAGGGTCATCCACGACCTCGGCTGCGGCACCGGCGCGATGGGCCGTTGGCTGGCACCTCTGCTGGCTGGACCGCAGCACTGGGTCCTTCACGACCGCGACGCGGACCTGCTGGCCCTGGCCGCCGCCGATGTGCCCGGGCCGGCCGCGGACGGCGCGCCCGTCACCGTCGAGGCGAAGGGCGCGGACATCGCCCGGATGCACGCGCGTGACTTCGCCGGGGCAACCCTGATCACCGCCTCGGCGCTGCTCGACCTGCTTACCACCGACGACGTGGACGGACTGGCCGGCCTCTGTGCAGAAGCCGGGTGCCCGGTCCTGCTGACCCTCTCGGTCGTCGGTCAGGTCGAGATCGCACCCCCGGAACCGCTGGACCGCCGCGTGGCCGCTGCGTTCGATGCCCACCAACGCCGCGCGACGGAGGGCGGCAGGCTGCTCGGGCCGGACGCTGTCGACTTCGCCGTCGAGGCGTTCCGCCGAGGAGGCGCCGAGGTCCTCGTCCGGCCCAGCCCCTGGCGACTCGGCCCGGCGCAATCCGCCCTGGCCGCGGAGTGGTTCACCGGGTGGGTAGGTGCTGCCTGTGAGCAGGAGATCGAGCTGGCCGGCCAGTGCGAGCTCTATGCCGGCCGGCGCCTGGAGCAGGCGAGCGCCGGCGAGCTCGCGGTCACCGTGGACCACGCCGACCTGCTCGTCCTCCCGTGAGGAACGGACCTCAGTCGGCCGGCGGTGGGACGTCCAGCGTGTGGCCGCCGCGCCGCGCCTTCGTCGCCAGGTAGCGGCCGTTCGCGCTGGACAGATGCACGCCCGTCGGCACCCGCGCGGTAACCGTCACGCCGAAGCGGCCGAGCTGCCGGGCCTTGTCGGGGTTGTTGGAGAGCAGGGCGACCCGCGAGGCCCCCAGCGCACGCAGCATCTGCGCCGCGACGAGGTAGCTGCGCCCATCCTCGCAGTGGCCCAGTGCGAGGTTGGCCTCATAGGTGTCCAACCCCGCGTCCTGCAGCGCGTAGGCATCGAGCTTGGGGTAGAAGCCGATGCCACGTCCCTCCTGCCGCAGGTACAACAGGAAGCCACCGGAGTTGGTGATCCGCTCGACCGCCTCGCGCAGTTGAGCGCCGCAATCGCATCGTTGACTGCCGAATACGTCGCCGGTGAGGCACTCGCTGTGCGGCCGGACCAGCGGCTCCCGCCGGTTCTCGATGGAGGTGACCGGGGCGGCTCGATCACCGAGGCCGAAGGCGACGTGCTCGCGGCCGTCGGCCAGGCCTTCGAAGCTGAACACCCGGGCCAGGCTGGTGTACCCGTCGGGGAAGCGCAGGGGCACTGGGACCTGAGTGCGGATCGTCGCGGGGGGCATCGGCATCGGTCGTAGCCGTCAGTCGATCTCGAATCGGGACGAGAGGGCGTAGCGCAACAGCACCACATCGCTGATCTGGCGGACCTCGGCGAGCCGCGCGCGCCGGTCGGGATTCCAGGGGAAACGTCCGTCGCTGACGAAGCGCGTGGCCCGGGAGTCGCCGACGAAGAACGGGGCGACGACCAACTGCAGCTCATCGACGAGATCGTCAGTCAGAAACTGGGTGTGAACCCTGCCGCCGCCCTCGACCATCAGGCGCTGCACACCGCGCTCGCCGAGGTCTTCGGTGAGGCGGCGCATCCTCACTCGCCGGCCGCCGTCGACGACGGTCGCCACCGTTCCGAGTCGCGAGCGGGCGTCGAGCACGCTGGGGCTCGCGCAGTAGACGAGCTTCTCGATCTCGCCGTCGCCGGCGGTGAAGAAGTCGGCGCCGGGGTCGAGCTCCATCCGTTCGGTTACGGTGACCTTCATCGGCGACGGCGGCAGTCCACGGGCCGCTCGCTCCTCGCGGCGGTCCCGCGAGCGCACCAGCAACCGCGGGTTGTCGGTCCGAACGGTGGTCGCACCCACCAGGATCGCGTCGGATGAGGCACGCACCGCGTCGACCCGGTCGAAGTCGGCATCGTTGGAAAGCTCGAGGCGCTGTGGTGCGGCGCAGCCGAGATAGCCGTCGATCGAGAGGGCGCAGCTCAGCAGGATGTAGGGGCGGTCAGGCATGTGCCGCTTCCTCTCGTCGAGGGACCCGTCGACCGACGGCGGCGGAGGGGCGGCGACGCTGGAAGCCCCGCTCGAAGACCGATGCGAAGGCCCTCGCGAACGCGATCGTCAGCGGTATCACGAGGGCAAGCGAGACGAGGAAGGCCGCGGTCCCTGGGTGGAGCCAGCGGGCCACGATCGGCTCGTAGACGATCGCGACGATCGGGGCGTGCGTCAGGTACAGGCTGTACGAGCAGGAGCCGAGGCCCCGGATCGGCCGTGTGTCCAGCAAGCGCAGGAGTGGCGCCGGGCGACCGGTGGCCAAGCTGACGAGAAGGCACGCGATGGCCGGTGCGAGCGCCAGATCGACCCAATACAGGTGTTCGAGCGTCCACACCGAGCCCCGCCAGGCGATCGTCGCCAAGACCGGCGCTGCGGCGGCGAGCGCCAGCCACGGCCACTGCCAGGACCTTCGTGCCGCCCCGGCGCTGACGATGCCCGCGCTGACGATGCCGAGCGCGAACAGCGCGGCGAGGTCAGGTGCGGACAGGATCACGAAGGTGTCCAGACGCGCGACGTGCGGACCGACGATTCCGACCGCCGCCACGACGAGCGTCACGGTGGCGACCATGGCGGCAGCGCCTCGCCGTCTGACCAGCACCAGCAGCAGCGGCAGCAGGATGTAGAGCTGGACCTCGACCGCCATCGACCAGAACGCCAGATTGGGACTGGGCGCGCCGACGATGTTCTGCACCAGTAGGCCGTTGGCGAGGACCGACGTCAAGTCGGGCACGCCGTGTCCCGGTTGCGGGACGATCAGCCACGCCACCGCGAGGCTGAACACCAGGGCGGCCCAGTATGCGGGCAGGATGCGCCACGCACGCCGGCGCGCGTAAGCGGAGATCCCCTCGAGTCGCCAGCCGGCGCGGGCCGGCGAGAGTGCCAGCGAGAAGCCGGACAGCACTATGAAGACGAGCACCGCGAAGCGTCCGTAGATGAACCAGCCGGCCCAGAACGGCGCGTGGACGACCGGGTAGCCGGGAAAGGCGCGCAGGAAGACGTGGTTGACGACGACGTACAGCGCGGCCAGGCCGCGCAGGCCATCTAGGCCGGCCAGCCGCCGACCCGGCCGGGCTGAGGGAGTGGCGAGCGCTGGTGCCGACGGCTGAGGAGACGTGGTGGCGGGCGGATGCATATGGCTCGCGACGCTCTACCGGGCCGCCGGGTTCGAGTCGAAGGCGGTGAGGAACCGGTTGCGAAAGCCGCTCATCGGCCAGACCGGGGCATCTTTTCGAGGCCGCAGGCCGGGTCCCCAGCCCCAGCCTTCGATCCGCTTCAACACCTTCGGGTCCTGGGCGACGATCGAGATCGGGACCTGGTGACCCGCGTGTTCACCGGTGACGGGTTCCCTCGGCTGATGGTCGCCGAGCACGATCAGCACGAGGTTCTGTTTCCCGTAGTGCTGCACAAAGCTGGTAAGGGTGTTCAGCGTGTACACGATCGACTTGCCGTACCCCTCTTGGACAAGCGACGCGTCGCCCCAGAACGACAGGAACGACCCCCCTTCGTAGGACATCGGAATGCGGTTGTAGATCGAGCCGTTGCCGACCTGGTTCCAGCCGATTTCCTCCGGTATGCGGTTCCAAGGCTGGTGGCTCGAGACCGTGTCGACCTCTGCGAACAGCGGCCGGCGGTGCGGCTTCCCGAGCTCAAGACGCTGGAGCGCCGAGTAGACGTACTGGTCGGGCATCGACGCGTAGGAGAAGGTGGGGCCGCGATAGCCGACCTGATTACGGTTGTAGATCTTGTCCCAGTGGTAGAACGCCTTCCCCTCTGGCCAGGGGCGGCCGTTCGAAGGCACGTAGTCGACAGTCCGCCACCCGCTGCGGTTGAACGCGCTGGCGAGCGTGAAGCGCCGTTCCGGGAGCAGCTGGTCGTAGCGGCGCAGGTTGTCGACCCAGAGGCCCGAATTCAGGGTGGAGTGCGCCAGCCAGCTGGCGCCGCCGAAGGTGGGCGATATTAGGAAGCCGCTCCGGGAGTGGAACCCGGCGCTTGCCAGTCGCCTGTTCCCTTTGGCCAGCGCTTCGTTGACTTCGGGCGCGAAGGAGGAGCCTTCGATAGCCACGCGGCCGAAGGACTCCGCGAACACGAGCAGGACGTCCTTCCCGCGCAGAGCGCGCAGCAACGTATCGGTGGGCGTGTCGCGGAACTTGTCGTGCTTGATCTCGGCGGCAAAGACTCCTTCGTCCTTCACTTCGGCTTGCACGATCCGTGCCTCGTCGAAGAGCAGGCCAGCGGAAATGGCGGAGGCGATCGGCGTCTGGGAGATGAACTGCGCGCCGAGCCCGGCGCAGACCACCGAGACGACGCCGAGGACCCCGACGGCCTGCAATGCCCGGCGGCGATTGTCGGCAGCGACCCGCGTCACCCGGAGCATCGCGAGCGGCAGGAGAATGACTGCGGCCACCACGCCCACCACGGCACCAATCTCGATTAGCTGGGCCTGCGAGGCGCCGTGCTGCAAGCGCAGGGTTTCGAGGGCGTTGCCGATCTGTCCGATGTCGCCGAGCGGTTCGAACGGCCGATCGAACAACGAGAAGATCTGGTAGTTGACGACCTTCAGGACGACCACCAGCGTCAGGGCCAGACCGGCGAGCACCGCGAGGATCCGCCGACCGGTGACGGGCAGCACGAGCGCGAGCAGGATCAGGACGAGACCCTCAAGTGGGACCCGCAGGAAAGCGGTCGACTTGAAATATTGCGGGCGGTCCGGAGCAACGAGCGCGGCCCAGACGATCAGAATGGATGAGATCGTCAGCAGCACTGCGATGACCGCCCGTGCCCGTGCCCGTGCCCGTCCGCGCCCGGGGCCCGTGGGCTGAGCATCCGCGAGTGCCAGGTCCGCGCCGGCTTGGGATCGGGGAGCCTCTCCGCGACGGTGGCTCCAGAGCCACCGCACGTCCCGGCCGAACGACTCGGCAAGCAGCGCGAGTGCGACGCCGAGTGCGGCCTCCGCCAGAGCCGACGGCAGCACCTGCGCGGCCGCGATCGTCAAGACGATTCCTTGCGTCGCGCACACGACCTTGCGCCAATGGCGCGGCGGCAGCGGCGCGCGAAGCCACGGAAGCAGGTACCCGGCAGCGAGGAACGCGTAGCGTGCCGCGCCGATCGCGAGCACCCAGGCACCGGCCGAGTGGGCGACGTACACGCTCAGGATCAGGATCAGGAACGCGTCGACCTCCGCATCCATGTGTTCGCCCAGCGCTGACGTCGTGTCGGTGCGCCGCGCAATCCACCCATCGACTGCGTCCAGTACGAGCGCGAGCGACGCGAGCGATACCAGCAGGGCGACCGGCACGGGCTCGGCGAACGAGTCTGCGACCAGCGCCGCGACGCCGGCTGCGAGCGTGGCCCGAGCGAGCGTCACCCAGTCGGCCGGACCCAGTCGGT
This sequence comes from Solirubrobacterales bacterium, assembly GCA_035694165.1. GTDB lineage: Bacteria > Actinomycetota > Thermoleophilia > Solirubrobacterales > 70-9 > VAYN01. The sequence goes on from DASSFS010000084.1 coordinate 14,010, forward strand.
CGGTGCCCCAGTAGGAGCGCCCGCGCGCCAGCGCCAGGCTCATGACTCCTCCACAGGTGAGTCCTACTGCCCAACCGGCGGATCCGAGGCCGCCGCCGTCGAGGCCGGCCGCGACCGCGAGGCCGGCGAACGGCAACACCTGCGCGGGCAGCACCGTCAACGGGGCGGTGAGAGCCGTTCGCGTCGTCCGTGCGTCTGAGGGATTGGCAGCCATAATCCATAGCTCACCCCCGCGCATTAATCCTTCGCTAACAAGCTAGCATCCGCGTCGTGAAGCAGGACGAGCGCGCTCCGTTCGTGCGTGCGCTGTACCGGGCCCGAGTCGCAGCGCATGCGCCCGGCGAGTTCGTCGAACAGGAAAGCTTCATGCGCGCCAGCGAGATCCGGGCGCTGGCGGATCACGCGGGCGTCGCCACTGGCGTCTCGGTGCTGGACCTGTGCTGTGGCATCGGGGGTCCAGGGCGCTTCATCACCCAGGAGCTCGGCTGCGACTACCTCGGCGTCGATTACAGCGCCGACGCCATCGACATCGCGCGTCAGCGTGCCGGCGGCCTTTCATGTCGTTTCGAGGTGGCGCGGGTCCCCCCGATTCCTCCGGGCCCCTTCGATGCGGTGATCGTGCTCGAGACGATGCTGGCATTCGTCGAGAAGGAGCCACTGCTGCGGGAGATCTCCCGCGCACTCACTGCGGGCGGGCGGTTCGCCTTTACCTTCGAAGCGGGCCTCCCCCTCACCGAGGCGGAGCGAGAGCAGATGCCCGACGCCGACACCGTGTGGCTCGTCCAGATCGACGAGATGCTCGCCACCTTGGACCGAGCTGGCTTGGTCGTCCGCTGGCAGAAAGACTGGACTCAATCGCACGCCAACACTGCCGAATTGCTGACCGAAGCGTTTGCCGCTGATGCTGTCGACATCGCCGCGCAGATCGGGGAGGAGGCGCTGGAGGAGTTGCTGAGCGCGCACCAGTTATGGAGCGATTGGCTGCGGGCTGGACGCGTGCGCAAGATCGCCGTGGTCGCAGAGAAGCGCTAGCCCCTCCTAGTGACCTGAGGCTGGGGAGGCCGCCGCGAGGAATGCGGTCCCGAAGCACAACTCGCTCCAGAAGAGATTGCCCAGCGCGTCCTGCATAGCTGCGCGAATCCCCTCCCACGGGCGGCGCGCGAGCCACTCCTCGATCGAGCCGAATGGCCGTCCAAGCGCAATTCCGAGCTGCGCCAGCAACCGGGGAGCGTTGTCGGGAGCCTTGAGATCGAGCACTACCCAGCGCCCGCCGGGAGCGAGCGCTTCGGCGCCGTGGGCAATGAGATCCCCGCATTCGGGCAGGTGCGAGAGGGCGTACGTGGACAGGATCGCGTTGACCTCGGCTGGGAAGGTGTAGTCGGCCGCGTCTGCCTGCACGAGGCTGATGTTGCTCCAGCCGTTGTGCTCTATCCGGCGCTGGGCTTGGGCGAGCATCGCGTCAGTGAGATCGACGCCGATGATCCGGCCGTCGGGGCCGATCGCACGCTCGATCAGCGGGAAGTTCTGACCGGTGCCGCAGGCGAGGTCGACGACGGTGCCGCCGGGGCTAAGCCGGAGCGCTTGCACGGCCCGGCGCCGCTGGGCCCGTTGGGGGTAGCCGGGCACGGGGTAGAGCCGGGAGACGATGTCGTAGTGCTTGGCCTTCTTGCGGTAGGTCTCGATCAGGCGCTGCTGCGTGGTGTCGAGCTGGCTCATGGCGTGGACTCGACCGCAGCCTTGATGGCGGCCATCTCGATATCCATCACCCGTTGGATCCGGCCCTTGAGAGCACGGCTGGGAAGCGCGCGCATGATGTTCTTGAGGTCGACCTCAACCCACATCTCCGCCTCGCTCTGCCCACCGTCGATCGGTGCGAACTCCATTCCCCAGCGCGCCGTCGAGGTGCCCAGGGGTCCGGCGAACGCCAAGCTGCGGGGCGGCTCGACCGCGGTCACGTGCTGGGCCCGGTAGCGAGTGGACCCGAACATCAACTTCGCCCGCTGCTCCACCCGCGTGCCCGGCGTCAGCGGAGCCCCTCCGTCAACCCAGCATTCCTGGACAGTCGGCGCCCATTGCGGCCAGCGTCCCACGTCGCAGATGTAGTCCCAAACCTCGGGGACGCTACGGGCGATTGCCAGCCGGCTCTCGGATCTGATCGTCATCGCATTCGCTCCAAGAGCAGTACGAATCCGCCGGGGAGGCTGGCGGCGAGCACCATGACTCCGTAAGCGACGGCGGTCGCGGCGCCACGGCCGGCACCGAGCCCTGCCGCGGAGAACGCCCAGGCCGTGACGCCCTCACGCGGCCCCCAGCCGCCGATGTTCGGCAGCACCATGGCCATGATCGAGACGAATGCCAGCGGCAGGAGTTGGGCGACAGGGGCGGTGACCCCCACCGCGCGGGCGGCGATCAGGAACGTGAGCACATGGCCAAGGACGGCGATGGTCGATGCGAGCACGACCGCCGGCGATGCGCGCTTGTTAAGAAGACATCCGCGGATGTCGGCCACCGCCGTTTTCCGCGCACGCTCCCACCGGGAATGCCCACGTCCTGTTCGCGCACGGACAACGAGAACGACGACCACGGCCGTCGCGGCCAGCGCAAGTGCCACGAACGGCATCGAGGAGCGCAGCGGCGACGGCATCATCAAGAGGACCGAGATCGTCAGCAAGACCTGGACGACCTGCCCAGCGCTGCGCTCCCAGACAACGGCGCGCAGGGCATGGCCGAGGTCCCGCACATCGCGCCCGTGGCGGACGCCGCGATGCACATCCCCGGCGACGCCGCCCGGAAGCGTGAGGTTCAGAAAGAGGCACCGGTAGTAGGCCGCGACGGCATCGGCCAAAGACAGCCGCACGCCGAGGCCGTCGGCCACGGTCTTCCAGCGCCAGGCGAAGCAGACGGTGGTGACGAGGAAGATGGCCGCAGCGGCCACAAGCGCCCGGCCGTCGAGCGCGCGTACGCCGTCGAGGACCGGGCCGCTGCCGAGACGCCAGATCACGGCTGCGAGCACGGCTGCTGCGACTGCTGGACGGATCCACCGGAAAAGGCTCCTCATGTCTATGCAAGACGCCGCGCGGACCGAGAACCTTCCCGGGGCAGTGACTGGCCCGCGCACTATGGTCACCCCGACCGATGACGCGCCTGACAGCCATACTCACCGCCCTTGTCGCCGTGACGATCTCGGCGGCGGCCCTTGCCGACGAGGGCGAGGCGGCCGACCGCGTCTACTGGACGAACCTCGCCACCACCAGCTCGATCTCCTACGCCAACCTCGACGGCAGCGGCGAAGGGGGGACCCTCGACTCGACCGGGGCGACCCCAGCCAACGCGGAGGGCATGGCGTTCGCGATGGCCCAGAACCGGGTCTACTGGGCCGGCGGCGGAAAAATCTCCTACACCGACCTGAGCGGTGGGGGCGGCGGCGATCTGAACACCGGGGCGGCGCCGATCGGCAACGCGAAAGGCGTCGCCATCGATCCCGTTGCGGGGCTGGTCTACTGGGCCGATACTTCCCCGCCCGGAATCTCGTTTGCCCGCCTCGACGGCAGCGGCGGCGGTGCCCTCAACACCACCGGTGCGACGGTCGGCAGCCCGATCGGCCTCGCGGTGGATCCGGCCGGGGGTCGGATCTACTGGTCGAATGCCGGCACCGGGGGAAAAATCTCCTACGCGAGTCTCGACGGCAGTGGCGGCGGCGACATCAACACCGGCCTCGCCAACGTCGACAACCCGCAGGGCGTCGCGCTGGACCTGGCCGCCGGTCGGATCTACTGGGCGAGCGTGTACGGGCAGACGATCTCCTACGCCAACCTCGACGGCAGCGGTGGGGGTGACCTCAATACCCTCGGCGCCACCGTGTCGAATCCGGTGGGGGTCGCAGTTGACGCGGCCGCCGGCCGGATCTACTGGGGCAACGTGATCGGCACCAAAGTCTCCTACGCCAACCTCGACGGCAGCGGCGGCGCCGACCTGACGACGACCGGGGCGACCGTCAACGGGCCGTCCTATCCCACCGTCGTCAAGGCGCCGGTCGGCACCGGCGCTCCGCGGATCACGGCGACCGCGCAGGGACTCTCCTGCTCCCCGGGCTCCTGGGCCGCGGACCTCGTCGCCTCCTTCGTCTACCGCTCGCCGGCTTCCTTCGCCTACCGCTGGAGTGTCGGCGCCACGGTCATCCCCGGCGCGACGTCGAGCACCTACGCGCCCGTGACGACGGTCGACGCTGAGTACCGCTGCGTGGTGACCGCCACGAATCCAGCCGGGTCGGCAACGCAAACGAGCGCTCCGCACCTCTTCAAGGCGCCGCAACCCATCAGGGGGCCCGTCCTCACTGGGCTGGCGATCCGGCCGCGGGCGTTCCTGGTTACGGGCAAACATCCCGGTGCCACGGTCCGCTTTGCCCTCGACGAGGCCGCCACTGTCACCTTCAAGGTGCAGCGGCAACTGCCCGGCCGCGCCGGCAAGGGCGCCTGCGTCAAGCCGAAGCGCTCCAACCGCGACAAGCCGAAGTGCACCCGCCCGCTCGGCGTCCCCGGGACGTTCTCGCGGGCCGGCGCTGCCGGAGAAAACAGCTTTCGGTTCAACGGCCGGGTACAAGGCCGCAGGCTGAAACCGGGCAAGTACAAGCTCCGTGCCACTCCCATAGCCGAGAGCCGGACCGGCCTAACGGTCGCCGCGTTCTTCAGGGTTAAGCGCCCGCCCGCGCGCTAGAACCCGGCGACCACCGGAATGCCGAGGCGGTCCAGGTCATCGGCGAGCTGGTTCAGCTCGGAACCCTCGATGCCGGGATCGACCATTATCGGCCCCGCCCGCGGATCGAGAATCGGTCCTTCGCCACGGGCCCTTTCAGGCCGGTCATTCCGATCGCCCTGGCTCGCAGTATGTGGAGGCCGACCTTGGCGTAGATCCGCAACGGCGACCCGCAGCGATGGAACCTGCGGCCGTCGAGGCTGCAGATGAAGCCGCGGACTCTGCCGTACGGGCGGAGGCGGAAGGTAACCCTGCTGCCGGAGCCGTTGGCCTGTGACTGCCTGACGAAGTTATCGCTGTGAAGGATCTTCATTCGCGGGCGCTTGGGACCGGAACGTCCTTCTCCGCCGCGGTCTGCCCCGACGTCAAAAGGGTTCCCGCTAGTGAAGATCATGCCCTGGGAGCCAACCGCCGCGCAGAAGTCGACGCTTGGGCACGAGACCCCGAAGAAGGCGTTGAAGGGCAGGCCCTGACTTCCGGCGGAGGGAAAGGGGATCAGGTTGGTCGCTGACCAGGACCCCACCGGACCGGTTGGATTCGTCGACACGGAGACGTTTCCGTTGTTGTCGACGGCGGCGCAGCGTGAGACGGTCGGACAGGAGATGCCCGTGATCGGCACTGACGGGCCGGTGTTCGCCTCGCGCCAGCGCGGTGCACCGGTATGCGCGTCGATGCTCGAGAGGACGTTGCCCCGAGCGTTTCCGGCTAGGCAAAGGTTCGGGTCGGGGCAGTCGACGGCCTCCAGATCCCCCGGCCCACCCGGGGTTCCGATCTCCTTCCAGCCCGGGGTGGTGGCCCCGGGGTTGGTGGAGATGACGATCCTGCCCTGGTTCGCGACCGCGATGCAGAGCTCGAGGCTGGCGCAGGAGACGGCTTGAAGGTCCAGCGACTCGTCGAGCTGGACCTGAACCGGGGAGATCGAGGCCGACAGCGGATCGCGGATGGCGACGATCTTGCCACCGCCGTTTGCGTCAAGGGCCCCGAATCCTCTGGCTGCGACAGCCACGCAGAATGCCGGGGTGGGGCACGAAATGCTTTTCAGGCGAACATCGTCGCCGTCGCCGTCGAGGTCGGCCGCGCGCCAGGTCGAGGCGCCGCCCGCCGGGTCTCCGGTTGCGTAGAAATCGCCCGCATAGGTAACGGCGGCACACATCCCCGCCGTGGGGCAGGAAACTGCCTCAAACGTGCCCGGCGAGGTCCGGTCCGGCTCGCCAGCAGCGGTTCCGACGTAGACCCCCGGCGTCACGGTCTCGCTCCGCCACCCATGGGCCCCTCCATCTGGTTGTCCCGAGGTGACGATCGTGCCCCGGTTGCCGACTGCGACGCAGAGAGAGGCCGTCGGGCAGGAGACGCCGAAAAGGCCGTCTCCCTCTCTCGCGCCGACCTCGACCTGTCTCGACTCCCAGGTCGCGACGGCGAGTGCCGGTGAATCGGCGAACAGGAGCATGGCGGCGGTAACCGTCGCGAGTCCGGTGGCGGAAAAGCGAACGATCCGCATCAGTTCGTGTCGGTCCCAGCCCAAGATGCGCAAAAGAATCCCCTGGCGTTGCCCTCGCTCAAGGCTAGCGCGCCTCGGACGGTTGAGCGAGCGGCATCTTCAAGTACGGTTTTCTCGTGGCCCGACCGGCTCTCCTTGTGGTCGACAGCGACGAGGTTTCGCTGCGCGCGATCGAGCGCGAGCTGGTCGACCGCTACGAGCGGAGCTACCGCATCGTCTGCCTTGGCTCGGCGACCGAGGCGGAGGCGGTGCTGGTCAGGATGTCCGATGCGGGCGAGGACGTCGCGCTCGTCCTTGCCGGCGATTCGCTCGACGGCGCATCCGGGAGCGAGTTCCTCGGGGAGGTGCGCAACCACCACCCACAGGCCCAGCGCGGGCTCCTGATCGACTACGCGAGCTGGGGCCAGGCCGCGACCGCCGAGGCGATCTTCACCGCGATGGCGCTGCGGCGGATCGACTACTACTTGATTCGTCCGATTCGCCCTCCCGACGAGCTCTTCCATGAGGCGGTCACGACCTTCCTGTCCGAGTGGGCGCACGCCCGCAGGGTGTCGGCACACACCGCGCACGTCATCGGCGAGTCGTGGTCGGGACGGGCGTATGAGCTGCGCGAGGTGCTCGGGCGCTGCGCGCTTCCCCACACGTTCTGTCTTGCCGACTCCCCTCAGGGGCGCGACCTCGTCGCCGAGCACGGGGACGGGAAGCCGCTGCCGCTGGTGGTCTTCCCGAACGGCGATGTCCTTGCCGATCCCAGCAACGCCGAGCTGACGGTCGCGGCGGGTGGGCCAATCGACCCCCACGGCCGCGATTTCGATCTCGTCATCGTCGGCGCCGGACCCGCCGGGTTGTCGGCCGCGGTCTACGCCGCCTCGGAAGGGCTCCGCACCCTCGTGATCGACTCGGGCGGAATCGGCGGACAGGCGACGCTGAGCTCGCTGATTCGCAACTACCTCGGCTTTCCGCGCGGCATCAGCGGCCGGCGGCTCGCCGAGGAGGCCTACGAGCAGGCATGGGTGTTCGGGGCGCGGTTCGCTTTCATGCAGGAGGCGACGAGCCTCCGTGCCGACGGCGATCGGATCATGGTCGGTCTCTCCGATTTCCCCGATGTCGGCGCTCGCGCCGTGATCCTCGCGACCGGCGCCGCCTACCGTCGGCTCGAAGTCGAGGAGATCGAGGCTTTTGCCGCGACCGGCGCCGGGGTTTTCTACGGTGGCTCCGCGTCGGAGGCGCCGGCGATGGCGGGCCGTGACGTCTTCGTCGTCGGCGGCGCCAACTCGGCTGGGCAGGCAGCCCTGCACCTGGCCGATTACGCGCGTACGGTCACCCTCGTCGTCCGCGCGGGCTCGCTCGCGGCGGGTATGTCTCATTACCTGGTGGAGCAGGTCGAAGTGGCCCCGAACATCGAGGTCCGGCTCGGAAACGAGGTCGTCGGGGGAGAGGGCGATGGCTGGCTGGAGAGGCTCGAATTGCGCGACCGCAGCGACGGAGCGGTCGAGACCGTCGAGGCCCACGCGCTCTTTCTGATGATCGGCGCGCGTCCCAATACCGGCTGGTTGCCGGCAGAGATCAAGCGCGGCGCGGGCGGCTTCCTGCCCACCGGGGCCGCGCTGGCGGACGAGCCCGCGTGGCCCCTCGAACGCGCCCCGTTTTCGCTGGAGACCAGCATGCCCGGCGTCTTCGCCGTCGGCGATGTTCGCGACGAGTCGCCGAATCGGGTCGCCTCGGCGGTGGGAGAGGGTTCGATCGCGATCAGGCTCGTCCACGAGCTGTTTACCGGCGATCGGGCCGGTTCGGGCGATCCTCGTCTGGGGGCTGCAGGAGGGCCGTGACCTCTGCGCTGCTCGCCGATGGTGCGCGCGCCCTCTACGGCGGCGCTAGTCAGCCCACCAGTCGCGCTGGCCCTCGACGTCTTCGCGCGGAGCCTCGCCGAGGTTGGGTGCGCCGATGACGAGGATCTCGAGGCCCTCCGGCCCGGCCTCGTAGCCTCGCCACGTACCGGGCGGGACGCGCACCGCGTCCCATTCCTTGAGCTCGACGATCTCGTCGTCGAGCTTCATCCGCCCGCTCCCGCGCAGGACCACGTAGACCTCCTCCTGCGTCTTGTGCGTGTGGCCGTACGGAAAGCGATAGTTCGGCGGGACGCGCTGGTAGCCCAGGCCTGATTTCTCGAGCTCGAGCCCCTCGGTCGCCAAGCGGAACTCCAGGTCCGGCGCGCCGTCGAAGTTGGACCCGACGTCCTCCAGGTCCTTGAGGTTCCTGAGCGTGAACGGCACGGCGCAATCGTAGGGCACCTGGTGCCGTTTGTTGCTAATCCCACCGGTCAGGAGTAGTGTCGCGAGCGTCCCAACCAGGGTGGAGTTCGGCCCTCCGCCTCTAGAACGGAGGCTTTCATGGCTACTGGCGCCGAGGCCGGCACCGACGTACGCCCTTTCCAGGTCGCGATTCCCGACAAGGAGATCGCGGAGCTGCGACGCCGGATCGAGGCGGCGCGCTGGCCTTCTCAGGAGCTCGTCGCAGACCGCTCCCAGGGCGTGCAGCTGGCGACGCTGGAGGCGCTCGCCCGCTATTGGACGACCGAGTACGACTGGCGCAGGTGCGAGGCGAGACTGAACGCGCTGCCCCAGTTCACCACCGAAATCGACGGGGTCGAGATCCACTTCATCCACGTCAGGTCGCCCCACGAGGATGCGTTGCCGCTGGTCATGACCCATGGTTGGCCCGGCTCGGTCGTCGAGCTGTTGGAGACCGTCGGCCCGCTGACCGACCCGGCCGCTCACGGCGGCGGCCCCGAGGACGCATTCCACCTCGTGCTGCCGTCCTTGCCCGGCTACGGCTTCTCGGGTGAGCCGACCGAGCTCGGCTGGGAATCCGGCCGCATCGCACGCGCCTGGGCGGAGTTGATGGACCGCCTCGGCTACCGGCGCTACGTCGCCCAGGGCGGCGACGTGGGCGCTGACGTCACTGACGCGATGGGCCGCCAGAGACCTGAGGGACTGCTCGGCATCCACGTCAGCTTGCTCGCGCCGGCGCTCGGCCTCAAAGACAAACTGCCGGCGGAGTCCGAGCAGGAGCGCGCGGCGCTCGAGGCGGTCAACAGGTTCTCGACCGAAGGCTTCGGCTACTTCCTGGAGATGTCCACCCGGTCGCAGACGATCGGCTACTCCCTGCTGGATTCACCGATCGGGCTGGCGGCCTGGATGCTCGACCACGACACCGACAGCTACCAAAAGATCTCCCGCGCCTTCGTCGGCGGTGAGCCCGCTGGAAACCTCACGCGGGACAACATCCTCGACAACATCACGCTGTACTGGCTGACCGGCACCGGCGCCTCGGCCGCGCGGTGGTACTGGGAGTTTGGACAGGTCCTGGCCGCAGCCATGGCGTCCGGCCAGGCTCCTCCGCCGGTCTCGGTTCCGGTTGGCTTCACGACCTTCCCCGACGAGATCTGGGCCGCCCCGCGCAGCTGGGTCGAGGCGGTCTACCCCGACCTCGCGTATTTCAACGAGGTCGACAGCGGCGGCCACTTCGCCGCCTGGGAGGAGCCGGACCTGTTCTCCGCCGAGATGCGGGCTGCATTCAGATCATTGCGCTAACGACGCCGGGAAATGGGCCTCCTCGTTTGTTCGTTCTCAGCGCGGCTGCAGGCGGGTCGTCGTGGCTTGTGCCTCGGGGGTGATGATGCCGTCGACATTCTCCGATGGGTAGCCGTACTTCTCCTTGTAGGCGCCGTCGATCTGCTCCAGGTTGTTGGTGCCCACGTCGACCAACGAGACGTCCTTGGCGATGCCCCCAGCCTCGACGTGGCCTTCGTGGCTCCGCTCGGCGCCCCGGTACCAAGCGCCTTTCTGGCCGCGGACCGACCGCACGTAGAGCTCGTCGCCAATACGCACGACCCAGATCGTGACCGGGTTGCGGGTCGAGCCATCACTGCGGGATGACGTGATCTGGAGTTCGTCCGCGGTGCCGATCGCGTCGAGCTCGTCCTGGGTCCAGGTAGCCATCTGGTGCTCCTCTCGGTAGAAGTCTTGTCAGTGCCCTCTACCCGCACCCATCGGCCTCCGAATCGCGTTGCGGGGGAAGATTTGAAGCAGGGCGACCTACGCGCTCATCCGCTTCCCCGCCGGTAACGCTTTCCTCGCCTGCGACCAATAGGAGACATGGAGATCGAGGAAGCGTTGCCGACAGCACCGAGTGCGCTCAGCCGCAGCCTGGGCATGGCCGGTGCCCGGGAGCGCGGCGTCAGCGGTGGGCAGCTGCGCTCGATCGGCATCGATCCGGAGCTGTTCGAGGTCTTCTACCGCGAGCACGTCGAGGACCTGCAGCGGTTCGTCGCCCGCCGGGTCGGGGACCGTGAGCGTGCAGCCGACCTCACCGCGGAGATCTTTCTTGCCGCGATCGACTCGGCTCACCGCTACCGGCAGCGAAGCGGCACGCCAAAGGCGTGGCTTTACGGGATCGCCCGCGTTCTCGTCGCCAACGACGGCCGCCGGCGCGGTCGCGAACGTGCCCGGGAGGAGCGGTTTCGCGGCAGCGCCCTGCTTGACGAGGAGGACATCGCGCGGATGGACGCGCGGATCGACGCCGCCGCCCAGTCGCGTCGCCTCTATGCAGCGATGGAGCGCCTTCCCGAAGCGGAGCGGTCAGTGCTGGAACTGGTCGCGCTCGACGAGCTGACCGTCGCCGAGGCGGCGGCTGTGGTCGGCGTGCGAGCGGGCACCGCCCGAGTGCGCCTGTACCGCGCGCGGCGCAAGCTGCGCGCCGACCTCGAGGCTGCGGCCAACGAACCGAACCCAAGAAAGGAGGACCGATCATGAGTCAGGAGCAGAAACCGAATCCCGATTTCGAGCAGCGGCTCCTTGCCAGGCTGAAGGCGGTCGTCGCCGAGCGCGGCGCGGCCGCGACGGAGGCCGCAGAGGCGCAGGTTGCCTCGCCTTCCTGGCGCCGGCGCGGTCCGCGCCTGGCCCTGGGCGCCGCCGTGGCCCTTGGCGCGATCGTGGTCGCGCTGATCGTCAGCGCCGGCGGCGACAACACCTCCCAGGCCTTCGCCGTCGAACCGCGGGAGGGCGGCGGAGTCACGATCAAGGTCTACAGCCTCGAAGACGCCTCTGGCCTCGAACAGGCGCTGGAGGAAGCCGGAATCAAGGCCCAGGTGACGTGGCTGGCTGCCGGGATGGTCTGCCGGGAACCGCACTACAAGGAATCGATCGTGCACCTTCCCGGCGGCGGAACCTTCGGCAGCACGGCTATAGAAGGTCCGGGCGGACCGATGACCATCGGGGTTGGCAGCACCCAGCGATGGCGCGAAAGCTTTGGGAAATACACGCGCGGCGAAATTTCCCAGGACGAAATGCTCAATTCGGTTGCCAAGGTCAATCTGGACCCGAAAGCGTTTGGCCCCGATCAGAGCGTGGTTCTCTCCGGGACGCCCGTCCCCTACGACGGTGATCCCGAAGGGGGGAGCATCGCGAAGATGGGAGTCGCAAAAGGCCCGGTTGAACCCTGCGAGCCGGTTCCGGCGCTGCCCAGTGGTTTTGGCGGCGGGCTCAGCGCGGGGGGCGGGTCCGGCTATGCGCCGCGCGGCGACAAAGCCCTGAGCCAAGCCGCCGTTGCCGCCGATCTGCGCCAGGCCGCCAACTCCGCCGAAGCATCCGAGACCCAGGTCGCGACGCCACCCGGTCCCGGGCAGTTCCTCTATACGAGGACGAAGGTGGTCCAACTGCAGGGGTGGGAACCAGAAGGTCGTGGGGCTGGAACGAAGGCGAATCCGAGGTATTTCACGACGAACCTGCTCGGCAGCGAGTCCAACGCCCTCGCGGCTCTGGTGCCGACGACGAAGGAAGTCTGGATGGCTCCCGATGGGACGACGCGCGAGCGGGAAACCCTCGGCCGGGTCGAGTTCCTCTCGGGTGCCGACCAAAGGCTTTGGGAAGAGGCGGGCTCGCCGCCTCCCTTCGCCTACGACCCCACCGAACATGATGTGGGGCACGACAGCTCCGGGCGCCCCCTGAAGGAGTTCTCATCCAAAGCATTCCGCGGCCGCCGTGAATTTTCCTACCTCTCCAGACTCTCCCGGCTTCCGACCGAGCCTGAAGCGCTGCGCCTAGAGATCGAAAACCGCCGCGGTGGGAGCGCGCCGGTCGATCCCTCGCCGGCCGACTCGGAAAGAGGTGGTGCGACGGTCGAAAGGCTCCTGGAGATCCTCAGCGAACCGATCACGAGCCCGGCCTTCCGCGCTGCCGCTTTCAATGCCCTCGCTGAAATTCCAGGCATCGGGTTCGAGCGCGATGTGGCCGATGTCGCCGGGCGCAAGGGCGACGCGATCAGCTGGGTCAGGGACCGCGGATTCGGCCGCAGGTACATCTTCGACCCAAGCACTTCCGAGATCCTCGCTGAGGCCGAAATGATCTTCAACTCGAAGGCTGCTGGCTATCCCGGGGTCCCCAACCACACCGCGTTCCGCGAGACCGCTTACCTGCGGTCGGCGATCGTCGACTCCATCGACGGGAGGCCGGGCGGGCGCAGCGGTGGCCCGGTCGCTACCCCTTGAGCCACTCCGCGCGAGATCGGCATCACCTCGTGCCCGCGCTCGCGCAGAATCTCGACGGCGTGGTGGCCGAGGTGGCCAGTCGCACCGGTGACGGCGATTTTCTTCTCACTTGCCATGGTTACCGAAAGCGTTTTCGTCCGGTTTCCTCGTCCCAGACGTACTGCTGAAGCGAGGGGAGGGACGAACGAGCAAGCGAGATGCCGTACTCGGGCTCGCTCTTCTTGCCGACGTTGTCACGGTTGGTGAGGGGAGGCGAAGCGTTGCGCCATTCGGTGCTCGGCACCAGGTAGAGAGCCGGCTCCTCCGGCTCAGCCAGTAGGGCTATTGCCGCGAAGCGATCGCTCGCGGGCTGAAATCGTCGCTTGGTCCAGAAGACGTAGCCACCCAACCTCTGGGTAGATACGAAAACCTCGATCGAGCGCCCCGAGGGAGTCGACACCTCGAGCTTGCTGCCGCCGCGCCCGCTCGGCGTCACCGTGCATCCAAGGCTCTCCAATCGTTCCGTGACCATGGTCCTGCCAACGGCGATCAACTCCGTTCGGCTCAGCCCCGACCAGCGGTCATCTGCCCTCTTGCGGTTTGCGGCCATTCCCACCTTTACCCGGAGCCAGGCCGTTCTCACACGTTTCGGTAGGTGACGATCAGGCCCTTCTCCACGCTTTTAGCCAGGCATCCAGAGCGTCGTTCAAGTGCTTCAACTCTTCTGCGGTTGCCTTGTGTCCGACGACGCGGGGAACGTCGCTGTCGAAGCCGGCGGCGGCGGTGTCAGAGGTCTCGTCGTCCAGTCGCGAGACGACGCCGATCAGCCTCTTGACGGCCTCGGCCAGGCTCGCGACCCTCTCCTCCAGTTCAGCGGGAGTAGGGACCGGATCCATCCCATCAATTGTCTCAAACGCGTCGACCCGTCTCTAACATTGGAGCCGATGACCCGACGGAGTGCGACGACTCCAGAGGAGCACCTCCGTCGCGCTGACCCCGTTCTGGCCACGGTCATGGATGAGGTGGTGCGCGACGGCCGCGGCGTGGGCCCAGCGCTGTCGCCCGACCCGAAGCGGCCGCCCGACCCGAACATGCCAACCGACGATTACGGCGTGCTCGTGCGGGCGATCGTCAGTCAGAACATCTCGGAGAGCGCTTCGCAGTCGATCTGGCGGAAACTGATCGAGCGCTTCGATGGCCGACCGCCGACCCCGGAGGAGATCCTCGACATCGATCCTGACGACCTGCGCGAGGCCGCTGGTCTCTCGAGAGCGAAGACGGTCTCCTTCCGCTCGCTTGCCGACTGCATCCTCACGCAGCAGCTCCAGCTCGACCGGCTGCACGAGCTGTCCGACGAGGAAGTGATCGCTCAGCTCTCGCTGGTGAAGGGCATCGGCACCTGGACCGCCGAGATTTTCCTGATCTTCCACCTGCAGCGGCCGGACGTGCTGCCGGTCGGCGACCTCGGCCTGCGCCGTGCGATCGAAAGGGCGTATGACCTCGACGGGCCGCCGCGACCGCCGGAGCTGGAGCGGATCGCGGAGCCTTGGCGCCCCTACCGGACGCTCGCCTGCATCTACCTCTGGCGGACGGTGGAGGCGACTCCCCAGGCCTAGACCTGGTCGGCCGGCGGGTTGCGGTCGACGGGCACGAGCAGCCCGCGCTCACTGACGATCGAGCGGGCAAGCGTTTTGTAGCCGACGGTGTCGAACAGCACGACTACCTGCTCGGCCTCGAGGCGCTGTACTTCGCCCTCGCCCCAGGCCGGGTGCCGCACGCGCAGGCCGGAGAGGAGGCCATCCTCGTTCGCCGCCCCGGCGGCTGGGGAAGGCTGGTCGCGGGTCCCGCGCGGGGCCCTGCCGGAGGCGACGAGCCGCTCGCAGAAGTCGCAGCGGCCGCAGAAGTCGGGCGCGGCCTCTCCGAAGTAGCTGAGCAGGAGCTGGCGGCGGCAGCCGTCGTGCTCGGCGTAGGCGCGGACCATGGCGAGGCGCGATTCGGCGAACGCTTCGCGGGCCTCTTCGGCGGCCATCACCGCCTCGACCGCTTTCGCCACCGCCGGCGCGCCCCGCGGGCGCCGCAGCCGCCCGTCCGCATCCGTCTCCACCTCGCCGGCGTCCTGCAGCCGGTTGACCGCGGCCGTCAGCTTCGCGCGCGAGAGATGCAGCCGTTCGCGCAGCGCGCCGGCCTCGACTGGCGCCCGGGCATGGGCGAGCGCTCGCGCGATCTCCTCCAGCTCTTCGGTCGTGAGCGGTCCGGTGCCGCGCAGGAAGCGGCGGGTGCCGAAGTCCGCGGGGCGGTAGAGCAGGATCGCCTTGGCCGGGGCGCCGTCGCGGCCGGCGCGGCCGATCTCTTGGTAGTAGGAGTCGAGCGACTCGCTGGCCCCGTGGTGCAGCACGAAGCGCACGTTGGGCTTGTCGACGCCCATCCCGAAGGCGGTCGTGGCGACGACGACGTCGAGCGCGTCCGCCATGAAGCGGTCCTGGACTTGCTGGCGCCGCGCCGTGCCAAGGCCGGCGTGGTAGGCCGCCGCCGACACCCCGTCGCCGGCGAGCTCGTTGGCGAGCTGCTCGGTGTCTCGGTGGGTCGCGACGTAGACGATGCCCGGCTTCGGCAGCTCGCCGACGTGGGCGCGAAGCGCGGCGTCCCTGTCGCGGGCCTCGTAGTGCAGCTCGACGGCGAGGCGGATGTTGGGCCGATCGAAGCCGCGCACGAACGTGCAGGGGTCGCGCATGCCCAGCCGCTCGACGATCTCGTGCCGTACCGGCGGGGCCGCGGTCGCGGTCAAGGCGAGCGTGACGGGATGCCCGAGCTGCTCGATCATTGGACCGATCCGCAGGTAGTCGGGCCGGAAGTCATGTCCCCACTGGCTAATGCAATGTGCCTCGTCGACGACGATCATCGATGGTGCCACGACCTCGAGCTCGTCGCGGACCTCCGCCTTCGCGAGTTGCTCGGGCGCGAGGAAGAGGAACTCGACCTCCCCGGCCTCCAGCCGCCGCAGCGTACGGCGCCGCGAGCGCTCGCCAAGCCGCGAGTTCAGCGGGGCCGCCTCGCCGGGCAGGTTCTCGTCGATCGACTCCACCTGGTCCTGCTGGAGAGCGATCAGCGGCGAGAAGACGACGGTCGAGCGCTCGAGCAGCAGCGCCGCGATCTGGTAGATCGCGGACTTCCCGGCCCCCGAGGCCAGCACCGCCAGCGTGTCCTGCCCCGTCAACAGCGCCCCGATCGCCTCACGCTGGCCCGGGCGCAGCGCTTCGAAGCCGAACTTCTCGCGGGCCGTGCGGTCGATCGCGTCGTGCCGGGGCTTGGGCATGTCGGTCAAAAATGCCTTCGAAGCCGAGTGCGCGGCCTCTCGGTGGCCTTCTCCGTTTACCCGGTGGCGGGCTACTTATCCATGGCTAAAGGGCACCCCGTGACGCTCGCCGCGGACGGCGGCCGGCCGCGGTTGTTACAGAGTCAGCCCGAGTGCCTCGGCTGCCTCGCGGCTTGCCTCTGCTGGGGCTGCAACCTCGCCGTGCAGGAGGAACCGGACGATCAGGCCGTCGCAGACGGCCACCAGCGCGGCGGCCTTCTCGCTCGGGTTGGCGGCGCCTGCCTGCGACAGCGTGCTCTCGAGCCGCTGGCGGAAGTCGGCCTGGTTTTCGGCGAGGGTGGAGGACAGCTCGGGATCGTGGCCGGCCAGCGCGATCGCCTCGAGCCAGGCCCGCAGAACCGGACCGTTCTCCGGCAGCGCCTCCGTGAATTGGGACATCCCGGCCCGCAGCCGTTCGGCCGGGGGCTTGCTCTCGTCCGTCGCCGCCGCGATCAGGGGCTGCAGCCAGAGCCTGAAGTTGAGCGAGATGGCGGCGTTCAGCAGGCCTTTGGTCGAGTCGAAGTGGTACCCGATCGATCGTAGATTGGCGTTGGAGGCCGCCGCGATGTCCCGCGCCGTGGTCGCCGCATAGCCCTTCTCGCGCAGGCACTCCAGAGCACCCTCGAGGAGGCGCTCCCTCACGGAGCTCGTGTCGTTCGTATACATTTGTTTACATGTTGGCAGCTGACCGGATTGGAGCGGGGCCGCCCCTCTTGCTGCTCCACGGTACGACCAGCTCCCGCCGGATTTGGGAGCCGCTGATCCCATCGCTCGCAGAGGACGGAACGGTGATCGCTCTCGACCTGCCAGGGCACGGAGACTCGCCGCCGACGTCCTTCACTCCTCCCGCGTGGGCGTTGGAGGTCGCTGGCTTCCTCGATGAAGAGGGGATCGAGCGAGTCGCGGTCGTCGGCCATTCGGCGGGCGGCTGGACGGCCTTGGAGCTCGCCAAGCTGGGCCGGACCCAAGGAGTCTTGGCGCTGGCCCCCGCGGGACTCTGGCGCCGGCGTTCTCCGCTCAAGACCGACCTCGCCCTCAACGCCAACTGGCGCCTCGGCCGCCTGCTTGGGCCCGGCGCCGCCACCGCACTTCGCTCGCCCGCCGTCCGCTCGCTGTCGCTACGGACGATCAGCGCCCGGCCGCGCGAGATTCCGGCAGACGTGGCGATCGCCAACGCGCGCGGGGCGATCGCGACAGACAGCTTCCCTCGCCACTTCGCCGAGACCCGCCGCCTGCGATTTCAGGAAGGAGAGGGCATCGACGTCCCGGTCAAGATCATCTGGGGGGGACGGGACCGGATTGCCCTGCCGCGCAAGTCCCGCGAGGTCGATCGACTTCCCGGCCACGCCGAGGTCGAGACCTGGGCCGACTGTGGCCACATGCTGATGTGGGACGCGCCGGAAAGGCTTCTGCAGAGCATCCGCACGATGCCGAGGGCGCTGACTCCCTAGCCTTGCGGGATGAATCTGACGCTCTCCCAATGCTTCGTCCTGGTCCATGACCCCGACCTCGCGCTGGCCTTCTACGGCGACGCGCTCGGCCTCGAGCTGCGCAACGACGTCGCCAAAGGGGAGTTCCGCTGGATCACCGTAGGCGCCGCCTCCCAGCCCGGCGTCTCGGTCGTCCTCACGAACTACCTGAACGGCAGCCCGGCCGACGCCGACGCGCTCGCCGCCCTCCTCGCCAAGGGCGCCCTCAACGGCGTTCACTTCCACAGCGACGACCTCGACGCCAGCTTCGAGCAGCTGCGCGCTGCGGGCGCCGAGATCGTGCAGGAGCCGACCGATCAGCCGTGGGGTACGCGGGACCTCGCGGTGCGTGACCCGTCGGGCAACCTGGTGCGCATCGACCAGCCGCCGGCTGCGTAGAGCCAGGAGGCAGGATGGGCAAGGCCACGAGGAAGGGCACGAAGTCGGCTGCGCCGCAGCCTGCCGACAGCCACGATCTGATCCGCGTTCACGGCGCCCGCGTGAACAACCTCAAGGACGTCAGCGTCGAGATCCCGAAGCGGCGGCTGACGGTCTTCACCGGCGTCTCCGGCTCGGGCAAGAGCTCGCTGGTGTTCGGCACGATCGCGGCCGAGTCGCAACGGCTGATCAACGAGACCTACAGCGCCTTCGTGCAGGGCTTCATGCCGACGTTGGCGCGGCCCGAGGTCGACGTGCTCGACGGGCTGACCACCGCGATCATCGTCGACCAGGAGCGGATGGGTTCCGACCCACGCTCCACCGTCGGCACCGTCACCGACGCCAACGCGATGCTGCGCATCCTCTTCAGCCGGCTCGGGAAGCCGCAGATCGGCTCGCCCCAGGCGTTCTCCTTCAACGTTGCCTCGGTCGAGGCGTCCGGGATGCTGAAGAAAGGCGACGGCAAGTCCGAGCGGGTGAACTTCTCCCGCACCGGCGGCATGTGCCCGCGCTGCGAGGGCCGGGGCGCGGTCACCGACTTCGACCTCTCTGCGCTGTACGACGACAGCAAGTCGCTCAACGAGGAAGCCCTGACGATCCCCGGCTACAGCATGAAGGGCTGGCACGGCCGCATCTTCAGGGGCTGCGGGTTCTTCGATCCCGACAAGCCGATCAAGAAGTTCACCAAAAAGGAACGGGCCGACCTGCTCTACAAGGAGCCGACCAAAATCAAGGTCGAGGGCATCAACCTGACCTACGCGGGTCTGATCCCGACGATCCAGAAGTCGTTCCTGGCCAAGGACCGGGAGGCGATGCAGCCGCACATCCGCGCCTTCGTCGACCGCGCGATCACTTTCACCACCTGCCCCGAGTGCGACGGCACCCGGCTCAGCGAGGCGGCGCGGTCGTCGAAGATCGCGAAGAAGAGCATCGCCGACCTCTGCGCGATGCAGATCAGCGACCTCGCGGAGTGGATCGGCGAGCTCGATGAGCCGTCGGTGGCGCCGCTGCTCGAGGTGCTGGGGGAGACCCTCGACTCGTTCGTGGAGATCGGGCTGGGCTACCTCTCGCTCGACCGATCGTCGGGGACGCTGTCGGGTGGCGAGGCGCAGCGGACGAAGATGATCCGCCAGCTCGGGTCGTCGCTGACCGATGTCACCTACGTCTTCGACGAGCCGACGATCGGGCTGCACCCGCACGACATCGAGCGGATGAACGAGCTGCTGCTGCGGCTGCGCGACAAGGGCAACACCGTGCTGGTCGTCGAGCACAAGCCGGAGGCGATCGCGATCGCCGACCACGTCGTCGACCTCGGCCCGCGCGCCGGCGCCGAAGGGGGAGAGGTGGTGTTCGAGGGGGCCGTCGAGAGCTTGCGGGGCAGTGAGACGCTGACCGGGCGGCACCTGGACGATCGCGCCTCCCTGAAGCCGTCGGTGCGGACCTCGTCGGAGGCGCTGGAGGTCCGCGGTGCCAGCACCCACAACCTCCAGGACGTCGACGTCGACATCCCGCTCGGAGTGCTTGCCGTCGTCACCGGCGTCGCCGGCTCGGGCAAGAGCTCGCTGATCGACGGCTCGGTGTCCGGGCGGGACGGAGTCGTGACGGTCGACCAGGCTGCGATCCGCGGCTCGCGACGGAGCAACCCGGCGACGTACACGAAGCTGCTCGACCCGATCCGCAAAGCCTTCGCGAAAGCCAATGGCGTCAAACCGGGGCTGTTCAGCGCCAACTCCGAGGGCGCCTGCCCGAATTGCAACGGCGCCGGCGTCATCTACACCGACCTGGCGATGATGGCCGGCGTCGCCACCACCTGCGAGGTATGCGAGGGGAAGCGGTTCCAGGCTGAGGTGCTCGAGTACACCTTCGGCGGGCGCAACATCGCCGAGGTGCTGGAGATGTCAGTCAGCGAAGCCGAGGAGTTCTTCGGCGACGGCGAGGCGAGCACGCCGGCCGCGCACAAGATCCTCGATCGGCTCGCCGACGTCGGGCTCGGCTACCTGGCCATCGGCCAGCCGCTGACCACGCTGTCAGGCGGCGAGCGGCAGCGGCTGAAGCTGGCCACCCATATGGGCGAGAGGGGCGGCGTCTACGTACTCGACGAGCCGACCACCGGCCTCCACCTCGCCGACGTCGAGCAGCTGCTCGGCCTGCTTGACCGTCTGGTCGACTCCGGCAAGTCGGTGATCGTCATCGAGCACCACCAAGCGGTGATGGCGCACGCCGACTGGATCATCGACCTCGGCCCCGGCGCCGGCCACGACGGCGGCCAGATCGTCTTCGAGGGCACCCCCGGCGACCTCGTCGCCGCCCGCTCCACCCTCACCGGCGAGCACCTCGCGGCCTACGTCGGCAGTTGACCCGGCGCGGCTAGGCTGGCGCCTGTGACCCCACCGCCCGCGTCCGCAGCGCAGCTCGCCGAGGACGCGGTGGCCGGCGTCCGCGACGATCCCGCCGGGCGGGTCCAACTGATGCGGGAGCTCTACGAGAGCGAGCCACCCGGCTCGCGCCACCTGCCCTACCGACGCGCGATGACGGCGTTCATGCGCTGGCAGCTCGGCCGCGGGCTGCTCGAGCCCGCCGGGGCGGCGCGGCCGGGCAGTCAATGGTGGCGCACCCTCAACGAGGCGCTCCTGCGGGACATCGCCGAGGCCCGCCACCTCGCGGCGGGGGCATCCGGCGACGCCTCCTCGCCCGCGGTCGAGACCATCGTCGACTTCATCAGCCACCCGTCGCCGGCGCTCTGGTACCGGGCCCACAACCTCTCCATCGTCCGCGCCTATCTCGCCAACGCCCACCTGGCCGCACCGGAGGGCCGGGTCGAGCGCTTCTTCCTCAACGTCGTGCTCCTCCGCCTGCTCTACGCCCACGCTCTGGTCGCGGCGCCACGGCTCGCCCTCGGATGGCTCTCACCGCTGGCGCCGGCTCTGGGCGATCCTCGGGTCGGCACGACCAGCATCTTCCTGTCGCTGTCGCGGGTGCTGCCGAACCGCTACCCACTGGGTGACGACCTGACCCCCTTCGTCGCCGCCGAGAACGGGTTCGGACGGCTGCTCGACTACGGGATCATCCAGCCGCGGCTGCGGGCGCTCTACGACTGGTCGGCGCGGGACCTCGGTGAGCCCGAGCTCGCGGGTTTGCTGGTTGCGGATATCCCCGCCTACGCCTGGGACCCGGCGCAGGCCTCCGACTGGACGCCGCCTCCCCGCGCACTCGCCCGGCTTGCCCAGAGAGTGGTCCCCGCCCGGGGTCTGACGGTTTGACCCCCCGTCTGCATCAGCGCTTTCCGGCCCTGGCCGAGACACTGCCTCACCTCGAGCTGTCCGAGCGGCCCACGCCGGTCCGCGAGCTGGCGGGGCTCGGGATCTGGGTGAAGGAAGACGGCGCCTTCGGCTCGGGCGGCTGGGGAGGCAACAAGGTGCGCAAGCTCGAGTGGCTGATCCCCGACGCTCGGCGCCGCGGCCGCGGCTCGATCCTCACCTTCGGCGGCCTCGGCACCAACTGGGGCCTGGCGACCGCGCTCTACGCACGCGAACACGGCATCGACACCGCGCTCGCGCTTGTCGATCAGCCGATCGACGCCCATGTCCGCGCCCAGCTCGCCCGGCTCGACGCCTCGGGTGCGCGCATCTACCGCACCCGCACCAAGGCACGCACCGTGGCGATGCTGCCGTGGCTGATCGCCCGCAACGCCCGCCGTGGCCGCCCGCCGTACCTGTTGCCGGCCGGCGGTTCTTCGGCGGTCGGGGCGCTCGGCTACGTCGAGGCGGCGCTGGAGATCGCCGCTCAGGTCGAGGACGGCTCGCTGCCGGAACCGGCGCACGTCGTCGTCCCGGTCGGCACCGGCGGCACCGCGGCCGGCCTGGCGCTCGGCTTCCAGCTCGCCGGGCTGCGCACCCGCGTCGTCGGAGTGGTGGTCAACGACCAGCTCCGCCTCGACCCGCCGGTGTTCGCCCGCCTCGCTGGGCGCACCGCCAGGGTGCTGGAGCGGCGGGGAGCCCGCCTCGGCCGGCTCGAGCTCGGACCGGACATGCTCGATCTGACTCGGGACCAGATCGGGGCGGGCTACGGCCACCCCACCGAGGCCGCCACGCGCGCCGCCGATCTCGCCGCCAGGGACCGGCTGTCGCTGGATCCCGTCTACACCGCGAAGGCGATGGCCGGCCTGCTGGCGCTGCGCGCGGAGGGCAGCCTCGGCGACCCGGTGCTGTTCGTGCACACCGACGGGCCCCGCTAGGTAAGAGCATGGCCGCGCGGATCACTAACCGGTTGAGATGCGCAGAGGGGCGATCACCGAAAACGGGGACAATGGCCGTTCTTCCTCAGCTATTTCATCTCGTTCGTGAACATCGGAACGGTCTGGCTCAACCATCACAAGGTCGTCGGCCGCCTCCGCCGGGTCGACCACACGTTCCTGATCCTCAATCTGCTCCTGCTGATGATCGTCTCGCTCCTGCCCTTCCCGACCCGGGTGATCGGCGAAGAGCTGGCGAGCGGGACCCACGCGGATCAGCGGACCGCGGCGCTCCTGTACAGCGGCACGTTCCTGGCCGCCTCGATCGCCTTCTATGCGCTTTGGCGCTGGGCGGAGAAGGGCGGCCGGCTAACTCGCCCCGGCATCCCGCCGGAGCTCAACCGGGTGCGGACCCTGCGTTTTGCCCTCGCCATTCCACTCTTTGCGATCCCTTGCGGGCTGGCTCTCCTCAGCCCCGTGGCTGCGGTGGGGGCGGACGGGCTGGTCATGGCCTCCTTCCTCCTCTCGGACTCGATGACCGACGGCCTGATCAGGCGGCTTGCCGCTACCTAACCGGCGGGCTGCGAAGACAGGAAGCGGTCGATCGAGCGTGCTATCTCCCCGCTGTGGGTGGCGGTGGCGATGTGCCCGGTGTCGAGCGGCTCCAGCTGAGCGTCCGGGATGTCGGCGAGAAAGGCCCGGGCGCCGTCGAGGGGGAAGAATTCGTCGTTCTGGCCCCATGGCATCAGCGTGGGCGGGTGGTTGTCGCGGAGGAACTCCTGCCAGGCCGGATATTGGGGGAGGTTGTTCTGGTAGTCGTAGAGCAGGTCGAGCATCACCTTGTCTCGGTCGGGGAGATCCAGGTAGCGCTGGTCGAGCTCCCAGAGGTCTGGGTCGACGGTCGCGGGATCGGGCACGCCGTCGACGTACTGCGACCGGGTCGTCTCGAGCGTGAGGAAGTCCCGCATCGCCGCTTCGTTAGCGTCGCGGTCCTCCCAGTAGGGGCCCATCACCCTCATCTTCGGCCCGAGGCCGGTCTCGTAGGCGGTGGCGTTCTGGATGATCAGGCATTCGACCCGCTCGGGATGGCGCGTCGCCAGCCGGAAGCCGACCGGCGAGCCGAAGTCGAACATGTAGAGGCTGTAGCGCTCGAGCCCCTTCTCCTCGACGAAGGCCTCGATGATGTCGGCGATGCGGTCGAACGTCGTTGCGTCGTCGAGCGGGGCGGTTCGGCCGAAGCCCGGGTAGTCGGGGGCGACGAGGTGGTAATCGTCGCCGAGGTACTCGATCAGGCGCTCGTACTGGGCGGAGGTGCTCGGGAACCCGTGCAGCAGCAGGAGCGTCGGCTGCGTCGGGTCGCCGGCCTCGCGGTAGAAAACCTCGTGGCCATCGGCTTTGAGGGTGCGGTAGGTGGTCATCTCGTCGGCCCGTAAGTGGCGCCGGCGGCGCCGGACTTACCTCCAGTCAGGGGGCGAGAGCGGGTTGGTCCCTTTGCTAGCTTGGATCGAGGTCGGCGGGGTGCGATGTCGGAGCTGCGAATGGATTCCCACGCCTCGAAAAGATGGCTGCGTCGGCTCTCCGCCGGCACCCGCGACCGTGATCTGGCGGTGGCGGAATTGCATGCCCTGTTCGTCCGCGTAGCCCATGGCGAGGCACAACGGCGGCGCCACGTTCTCCCGGACCCGGTCCTGGCGGATCTCGACGATCTCTGCTTGCAGGCAGCCGACGACGCGCTGGTGTCCGTGATGGCGAAGCTGGGGGACTTCCGCGGCCGCAGTCAGTTCACGACCTGGGCGATCAAGTTCGCGATCTTCGAGACGTCGGTCCGGCTGCGCCGCCATCCGTGGAGAGCGGGGCAGGTCAGGCTCGACGACTCCGAATCGCCCGAGCTCGCCGACGTATCCGAACCCACCCCACAGGGCCAGCTCGAGTATCGCGAGTTCCTCGCCGCTCTCCGCCGCGCGGTCGACGACGTGCTCACCGATCGACAACGGGCGGCCTTCCTGGCGGTCACGTTCACCCGGGCGCGGATCGAGGACGTGGCGGAGAGCCTCGGCTCGAACCGCAACGCGGTCCACAAGACGCTGCACGATGCCCGGCGAAAGCTGCGGCGGGCACTCGTCGATGCCGGCTACATGTCGCCTCGGTCGATACGCGGAAACAGGGGCGCCCCGCGCAACGTGCTGTAGTCGCCGGCCCCGCCGGCGATGGCGATCGTCGCAACCAGCGCCAGGAAGACGCCGATCTCGCGCCCGGCGCCAGAGGGGAAGTCGAACAGGACCAACCAGGCGAGCAGGATCGTCGCCACCAGGCCCAGCAGGTCAGCCGCTCCGTTCAGGGACAGATCGGGCCGAAAGAGCCCGTAGCGCCCCCAGGTGAGGGCGGCTGCGATTGCGACCAGGCCGACGATCAGCAGGAAGACGTCGGCCATCGTGAACAGCTCGAACCCGGTTCGGTCTGCGCCGCCGACGCTCGCCCAGGGGAGAAACAGGGAGACGATCAGCAGCACGCCCCCTACGCCGGTGACCCACTGTCCGAACTTCTTGGTCATCGCTTGCGCCCCCGCTTGTGCAGCGCCTCGGCAGTCGCCTTGTCGGCCGGGAAGAGCAGCTCGATCGCCAGCTCCGAGGTGGTCACCTCGAACGGGGTGTCGAAGCTCGCGAACATGCCGAAGAAGGAGAGCTCGCCGCCGTCGGCAGTACGCACCCTGACCGGGCCAAGCATCTCGCTGCCGGCGATCTCAGATTCGACATCGGTCTCTGGCTCGGGCACGGAGTAGCCGGTGACCTCGGCGATCAAGGCGGCGAGGCGCTCATCGCCCGTGGCCGCCAGCTGGCGCTCGAGCTGCCGGAGCCAGTGCGCGTGCCAGTCGCCGAGGTTGACGAACAGCGATCCGAACCCACGAGGATGGAGGCCGACGCGCATCACGTTGATCGGCGGCTCGAGCAGCGCCGGATCGATCTCGACGGACTCGGCCAGGGCCAACATCGCTGAGTTGGCGGCGATCAGGTTCCAGACCCGATCGACCGCGACCGCCGGGTAGGGCTCATGGCTGGAGAGGATCACGTCGAGCGCATCTCGGACGGGCGCCAGTTCGGGGTCGTCGAGCGAGCGCTCCGGGAAGGCGGGGGCGTGGCCAGCGGCAAGCAGGAGCCGATTCTGCTCCCGAAAGGGAACCTTGAGTTGGCCGAGGACCCGCACCAGCATCTCGCGGCCGGGCTGCGAGCGGCCGGTCTCGACGAAGCTCAGGTGGCGGGCCGAGATCCCGGCGTCGAGCGCGAGTTCGAGCTGGGTCAGGCGCCGCCGCTCGCGCCATTGCCGCAGGAGCGACCCGACCTCAGACTGAGATTGAACCGTCGCCATTGCGGGCGACTCTAGCCCGCGCACGTAGGTGGGTCGATTACCTCCAGGTAATCAGCCCGTCGCCGGCTCGGGGAAGTGAACCTGGCCGCCCCAGGAGGCGAGCAGCCGCTGCAGATATCGCGGTCCCTCTACCGAGACCGAGCCCGCGTGCATCGCCTGGCCGAGGGTGAGTTCGCCGACGTGCCAGCGCACGAGCGCTTCGCTGCTGGCGCTGACGATCAGGTCGTCGCGCTCGCCTGGCGGGCGGCGGCAGACCTCGGTCCGGGGGGCGTCGAGGAGCAGCCAGTAGCGGTCTCCCTCCGGCTTGGTGATGTCGAATCGCAGGACGGTGCGCCGATCGGGGAGATCGTCTGGCTCGATCAGTTTCGAGAGGTGCAGCAGCACCCTGGCGGCGTCGAAGTGTTCCGGCGCCAGCTCGACCCAGCGCTGGCCCCAGGAGCCGAGCGCGTCGCAGACGTCGCAGAGGCCCTCGCCGGCCTCGGTCAGTTCATAGACCGGCGTACCGCTCGGCCCGGGGCGGCGATCGACGACGCCGTGATGCTCCAGCATCCGCAATCGCTGGGTCAACAGCGTGCGTGAGATGCCGGGCGCGGCGGCGCGCAGTTCGGAGAACGTCTCGCAGCCAAGCAGCAGGTTGCGGACGATGATCGGCGTCCAGCGCGTGGCGAAGATTTCCGCCGCGCGGGACATCGGGCAGTAGTCGCCATAGGTCGCCATACCGGCTCGGATCGTCTCATGGATCCGGCCGAATTCGAGTCCAGAAGTTGGACCGCCCAAGTCAGCTTTCTGGACTAGTAGCGCCCTCCTTCGCCCGGCAGGGTGGCGGCCTAGCCATCTACTCAGGAAGGATGAGATGTCAGACAAAGTCGTGATCAACCTCGCCACCGGCCTCGAGGACGCCGAGCGGGTGACCGTCGCGTTTCTAGTTGGAGGCGCGGCGGCCGCACAGGGCAGGGAAGTGACGATGTTCCTGACCAAGGAGGCGGTTCGCCTCGGGCTTCCGGACCACGCCGAGGGGGTGGCCTGCGAGGGCTGCCCGCCGCTGGCGCGGCTGTTCGAGCAGTTCGCGGACGCCGGTGGGGAGCTGCTGGTCTGCCCGATCTGCTTCGGGTCTCGCAAGCTGGACGAGCGCGAGCTGACGACCAACGCGCGGCTCGCCGGCGCCACGCCACTGTGGGAGTGGATCGGCACCGACGGCGCGACCGTCTTCAGCTACTGAGGAATCCGTTGAGGCAGCTCAGGCCGTGATCGGGACGATCCCGGCCTGAGCTGCGACTCGCTCGAGCCAGGCACGCACCGCCGGGTACGGCTCGAGATCGAAGCCGCCCTCGGGCGCCAGGTGGGTATAGGCGTAGAGCGCGATGTCGGCGATCGTGAAGCGCTGGCCGACGAAGTACTCGTGGTCGCCGAGATGGCGCTCCATCACCTTCAGCGCGGCGCGGCCGGCGGCCTGCTTGGCCTCGATCTCCGCCGCCGGCGGGGGGTTCTCGGAGATCGCGACCCAGAAGCGGGCGACTGCGATCGCAGGCTCGTGCTTGTACTGCTCGAAGAACATCCATTGCAGCACCTGGGCGCGCTCGTAGGGATCGTCGGGCAGGTAGGGAGTGCCGTCGGCGAAGTACCAGAGGATCGCGTTCGACTCGGCGAGCGGACGACCGTCCTCGAGCACCACCGTCGGCACGTTGAGCGACGGGCTGAGGCCGCCGAGCACCTCAACTCGGTTGGAGCGGTCGACAACCGAAAGCTCCCGACGCTCGAACTCGATACCGAGCAGGTTGAGAATCAGCCGAACCTTGTAGCAGTTGCCGGAGACCGGGTTGTCGTAGAGCAACGCCGTCATCAGTGGCGGCGGACGATAACCGCCGACGCTGACTCGTTGAGGATCCGGCGCGCTGCTTAAGGTCCCGCGGCCCCTGCCGAAAACGGTCGGGTCCGCAACCCGCTCGCCTCGACTGGAGAATTCGATGAAGCTCGTGCCGTCGCCTCTGTCCAAGTTGCATGTCCGGGCGCTTGCCGTTGTTGCCTGCGCCGGCCTTCTGGCGGCGGTGCCGGCCAGTGCTGCGGCGGCCGATCCCAGCTTTGCGGACCCGACCGCGACGGCTGGGGTTGCGAATTCCGAGATCTGGGGAATGAGCAGCGGCGACCTCAACGATGACGGCAGGGCGGACGTCGTCACCGCCAGCCTCAATCGCGGCCTGGGTCCGGCTTGGGTCGGGGTCCAGTTCGCCGCCGCCGACGGATCGCTAGCGGAGCCCGTCACCTACACGCTTCCCGCCAATGGAGCGACCTACGTGACGCTCGGCGACTTCGACGAGGAAACGGCCTCGACATCGCCGCCCTCAGCGACGCCGGGGTCACCCTGCTCCTCAACGACGGCGACGGCGTCTTCACTTCGGGTGCGCCGTTGCCGCCGGGCCCGGGCGCAGCGTCGATGGGCAGCAGCGCCGCCGCCGGCGACTTCAACCTCGACGACCACCTCGACCTCATCGTCATCGCCGGGGCCGAAGCTGGCGTCTTCCTCGGCAAAGGCGACGGCACTTTCGACGCCGGCACGCCGTTCGGCTTCGAAGACGACAGCTGGGGCAACACGGTCGTCGTCGCCGACTTCGAGGGCGACGGCTCGGCGGACCTGGGAGTGACCCAGTTCGACACCGAGCAGACCGAGGTGTTCACCAGCAACGACGACGGCACCTTCACCTCGCGCGGCAGCTACGGGACTACCTGCGGCTGCGGCGGCGCCTGGGGCCTAGCCGCGGCGGACCTCGATCGCGACGGCGGCGACGACCTCGTCGTCGGCGAGCGCTGGGCGAACCGGATCTACTCGATCATGGCCGGGCCGAACCACACCTTCGCCAAGGGGCCGAATGTGAACATCCCCAGCGAGCCGTTCGAAGCGAACCCGATCTGGGTCGCCGCCGGCGACCTCAACGGCGACGGCTACCCGGACGTCGCCACCTCCGACTACCTGAACGACGCGATGACGGTCTTCGTCGGCGATGGCACCGGCAGCTTCGCGATCAGCGAGACGCTGTTCCCGACCTATCCCGGGATCGATTTCTTCTCCTCGCACGCCAACGTGATCGACGACTTCGACGGCGACGGCCGGCTCGACCTCGCGGTCGGCAGCCAGCTGGCGCCGGTCCTCACTTACCTCAACGAGGGCGAGCCGGCGGCGAGCGTCGATCCGGAGAGCGTCGACTTCGGGGCGCAGCCGACCGGCATCGCTTCGGCTCCGACTAGCGTCCACATCGAAAACGAAGGCAACGCGGCGCTCGACCTCAGCGCGGCGACGATCGGCGGCGCTGACGCCGCCGCCTTCGCCGTCGATGCCACGGATTGCCTTGGCGAGCCGGCTCTCGCCGGTCTCGGCTGCGACCTCGAGGTCACCTTCACGCCCGCGGCCCTGGGCGGCGCGAGCGCGACCCTGACGATCGAATCCGACAATCCCGGCGGCGACCTCGAAGTCAGCCTCGCCGGCACCGGGGTCGCCCCGACGCCGGACATCGCCCTCGACCCCGCCAGCATCGATTTCGGCCCGCAGAAGGTGGGCGGCGTGTCGGCCGCCGAAACGATCACGATCGCCAACGACGGCTCCGCGGCGCTCCAGGTATCCAGCATCGTCCTTGCCGGGGCCGACGCCATGGAGTTCGATCTCAACTCCGCCACCTGCGCGACCGCCGCTGTTCCAGTCGGCGGGGAGTGCGAGTTCACGGTGGCCTTCGAGCCCGCGACGGCGGGAGTGCAGCAGGCAGAAGTCGTGATCGTGAGCGACGATCCGGGGGGACCGGCCGAGGTTCCCCTTGTCGGCAGCGGCACGCAGCCGCAGATCTCGATCGCCCCGGTGGCCCTCGACTTCGCCGACCAGGCGCTCGGGACCGAGTCGGAATTCCTCCCGTTCACGATCGAGAACGACGGCGATGCCGCGCTCGAGCTCGCCGCGATCGAGAAGTCGGGCGCGGATGCCATCGACTTCGCCGTCTACACCGCCGAGTGCGCCACGAGCACGCTGGGCCCGGGGGAGAGCTGCAAGGTCTGGGCGAGCTTCCGGCCTTCCGAGCTGGGTGAGCGCTCGGCTGCCGTGGCGGTCAACAGCGACGATCCAGGGGGCGTCGTGAGCGTGCCGCTGAGCGGGACTGCGACGGGAGTCGTGCCACCGGCCGAGATCCTCGTCTCGCCGGGGCTGATCGGCTTCGGCGCACGCGAAATCGGCGGCGCTTCGCCGCCGAGCACGTTGACGATCACCAACGTCGGCGAAGCGCCGCTGACGGTTGGTTCGGTGTCGATCAGCGGGTATGCGCATCGCGACTTCGCCCTCGGTGGCGGCTGCCCCCATGCGCTCGCCTTTGCCGAATCGTGCGAGTTCCCCGTCTCCTTCACGGCGACTGCAACCGGCGCCCGCAGCGCGATCCTGACGGTCAACTCATCGGCAGCTGGAGGGCCGGCCTTGGTGGCGCTCACTGGTACCGGCGTCGCCAAGCAGGAGCCGCCCCCGCCGGCCCCGCCGCAGCCGCCCGCGCCATCTCCCGTCGCCAGTTTCGCGAAGAAGCCGAAGGCCCAGATCAA
The DNA here is from genome assembly GCA_035694165.1 of Solirubrobacterales bacterium. Taxonomy (GTDB): domain Bacteria; phylum Actinomycetota; class Thermoleophilia; order Solirubrobacterales; family 70-9; genus VAYN01. The sequence continues at coordinate 44,202 of DASSFS010000084.1, forward strand.
GGTCGCCGGCAGGGTACTGAAGCAGCTGAAGGTCTCGTTCCAGAGCGACCAGGTCGGATCGACCTTCCAGTGCTCGCTCGACGGCAGGGCTTTCGCGATCTGCCGGACGCCATTGACGCTGAAGAATCTGAAGCTCGGCCAGCACACGCTTCGGGTGCGGGCCGTAAGCAACGGCGGAGCCACCGGCACGGTCGCGACCGCGAAGTTCAAGCTGGTCCGCAAGCAGTAGTCGGCGCATTCCCCGGAGGTCGACACCCCCCGGGGGAGAGTTCGGGGGCGCCGCGACCTTAGGGCCAGGTGAGCAACACGGCCACGGCAGCAGAGCACATCGACACGGCACAGCTTCTGGTCGAAGAGCTTCTGCGCACGGCCGTTTCCCTCAGCGGCCTCTTGACCTCTCTGATCGAGGGGATGTCGGAGGACGCTTTTCCGGGCGAGGATCCTGGGGAGGTCCTGCTCGAAATGATGGCGGGCAGCTCGCTGCCCGCTGTCGAGGCTGCAGGTCGGGCGCCCTGCCAGAGCACGACCGCGTTGGTGGTCGCAGTCAGGGAGGAAATCCTCGGCGATCTGAGGGCCGCCGCTCGGCTGGCATCGGCTGGGGACCAGGTGTTACTTTGACGCGGATGAGCAAGGGAGCCGACGTTGCAAGAGGCTTAGAGCCGCTGATCGAGACAGGGCGGGTTTCGCGTCCGCTGCGCACTTCCTTGCCGTGTCCGCTGAAGCTGAATGGCGATCCGCGGGCGCTTAGCAAGGCGCTTGACGCGGTCCGCGGCGGTCGCTGAGGCCCCGCCCGGCGCTGGCTGACCAAGGCGCCGCGCCGCTACGCGGTCAGCTTGACCGGCAGGCTTTTCAGCTGATTGAGGAAGCCCGACTCGACGAAGGTCGGCCTGCCCGCGAGGGAGATGTCGGGGTAGCGGGCGAGGGTCTCCTCGAAGAGGATCTTCAGCTCGAGGCGGGCGAGGGCGGTGCCGAGGCAGAAGTGGCGGCCGCCGGCGCCGAAGGCCTGGTGCTCGGGGTTGCGGTGGACGTCGAAGCGGTCCGGGTCCTCATAGCGGGTCTCGTCGCGGTTGGACGAGGCGTACCACATGACCACCTTCTCGCCCTTTTTGATCTCCTGTCCGCCGAGGACGGTGTCCTTGGTGGCGGTGCGGCGGAAGTGGGCGAAGGCGGGGAACATCCGCAGCGCCTCCTCGACCGTTCCCGGAACGAGCGAGGGATCGTCGCGGACCATCGCCAGCTGCTCGCGATCTTCGAGCAACGCCCTCATCCCGCTCGAGTAGGTCGCCTTGGTGCTGTCGTTGCCGGCCGCGACGAGGAGGAAGAAGCCCATCACGATCTCGTGCTCCTCGAGTTTCTGGCCTTCGACCTCGGCATTGACGAGGACGCTGGTCAGGTCGTCGGTCGGGTTCTCGCGGCGGGCGGCGATCATCGTGCTGCAACGGTCGAAGATCTGGGTCATCGCCCGCTGGATCGTCTCTTCGATGTTCTCGACCCCTTCCGGGCTGTAGTCGGAGTCGTTGGCCGCGAGGGCGGTATTCATCAGCTCGGCCCAGGCCGCGTCGTCCTCCTCGGGGATGCCCATGAAGCTGCCGATCACGCGGGAGACCGCCGGCTGGGCGACCTCGGTGACGAGGTCGCAGTTGTCGCGGCCCTCGAGCCGGTCGAGCACGCTGACAACGATCTCCCTGATCTCGTCTTCGTGGGCGGCGATCCGCTTCGGCGTGAAGCCGGCTTGGAACAGGGCCTTAAGGCGGTCGTGCTTGGGCGGGTCCATGCCGATGAACATCGCCCGCGCCAGCTCGATCGGGAAGACCTCGTCGATCACGACGACGCCGCCGAGTTCGGAGGAGTAGGTCTCCCAGTCGCGGCTGACTGTGTGCACGTCGTCGGCGGCGGTCACCGACCAGAAGCCGGCGGCGGCCGGGACTTCGGTGATCTCCGAGGTCCAGTGAACCGGACATTTCCCCCGCATCTCCTTGAACAGCTCGTGCGGCGGGCCGTCCATCCAGTGCTCGCGCTCGAGCACGCGCTCCTGCTCGAGGTCCTTCCGGGTCGGGCTGCTCTGGGACGGTTCCGTCACGGGACTGGGGATAGTACTGGCTGGCTAGCCAGTATGGCGAGCCGTCGGGTCAGCAGGCCCGCCTTGCCTCGACCCTCGCGTTTCTCAACTTGCCACGGATTTTGGCCTTCTGTTTCCCCCCGCTCGTATTCCGCAGTCGATTCTTGAGTTGAGCGACCCGCCCCTCGGCCTTCAAACAACCCTGCGACTTGAGGGGTGCCGCGGGTAGAGGCGGCGGCGGTGGCGGTGGCAGAACCTGAGGGGCGGGCAGCGGGGGGTCGGCGGGTGGGAGTGGCGGTGGGTCCAATCGAAAGGACCACGACCCGACTTCGACATCCTCGACGTACCAGGAGACGAAATGATTTCCCTCCGCTTCGCTGGTGATCGAGTTGACGTAGAGGGTTTCCGCTTCGGCGAACTGTTCTTCGGCGCAGAGAGTCGTTCCGCTCGGAAATTCGACGCAGACGTCGTATTCGGTGTCGACATCCGATGCAAAGTAGGCACCGGGGAAATCCCCGACCTGGCACACATGCGAGGGGACTGGGTTTTCCGTGAGGTCGTCGCAGCCGACGAAGGTGTCGTATTCGGCGGCGCTCGCTGAGACCGAGGCCAGGAGGGCAATGGCAGTGGCGAGCACAAAGCCCAGGAACAGTCTTCTCATTCTCCCTGCCTTTCGCGCACTTGAGATGGGTCGGCGGAGATCGCCGCTGGATCGGTCGCGGAATCTATCGAGTACTCAGAAATGCCACGTTTATCGGACTGTCTTCGGGTCGGGACTTAGAGTCAGGCCATGGCCAGCTGGAGCCACGTGCGCCGGATTGCCCTCGATCTGCCCGAGACGAGCGAGCGGCTCTCGCGCGGGCAGCCGAGCTGGCGGGTTCGGGACAAGGGGTTTGTCTGGGAGCGGCCGCTTCGCGATGCCGACCACAGGGCTCTCGGCGACGACGCACCCGAGGGGCCGATCCTCGGAGCTTGGGTCGAGGACCTTGGCGCCAAGGAGGCCCTGCTCGCCGCGGATCCCGACGTCTTCTTCACCACCCCGCATTTCGACGGCTACGCGGCGGTGCTGATCCGGCTGGAAGAGATCTCCGTCGAGGAGCTGAGAGAGGTGATCGTCGAAGCCTGGCTGGCGCGGGCGCCGAAGCGACTCGCGCGGGAGTACGCCGAGACGCATCTGTAGCCGGTCGACCGCAGGCGCTTGGGCCTATTCGCCCATCTCGAGGATGTTCTCGAGGAAGCTGCGTTTCTTCGACTTCTTCGGCTTGCCGTGGCTCTCGCCGCCGTGCCGTTGCTCGCCGCGGCGGTCGGGCTCGCGCTCGTAGTAGGACCCCTCGGCGTCGATCAGCCGCTCGAGCTCTCCGCGGTCGAGGAAGATCCCGCGGCAGTCATTGCACTGGTCGACGGTGACGCTGTTGCGCTCGTAGCTGCGCATCTCGCCTTGGCACTTAGGACAGTTCATGCGTCCCAGCCTAGGCGGGACGGTTGAAGGTTCCCTAAACCAGCTGCGGCGTGGCGCGCGCCGCAGGCCTCGGCTGCGTCGGCAGCAGCAGCGCCGAGAGGCAGACCATCGCGAAGGCGCTGACCTGAAGGACGATGCCGGCAGGATCGGCGGAGAGGGGGTCGCCGAAGACGAGCACGCCGCCGGCGATCTGGATCACGTTGGCGACCAGCCCCATCAAGCCGAGCGTCTCGATGGCGCCGCCCCGCTGCCGGGCGGCGACGGCCGTGTACTGGGCGAGGGCGCCGCAGACCACGACCATCGCGACCCAGGGGATGACGATCGAGGTGTCGACCCCAGTCGCTCCGGTCAGCCCCTTGATCGCCACCCCGGCGAGGGCGAAGAGGATCCCCGCGAGGCCGGCCAGAAGGATGCCGCGGCGGCTGGCGAAACGCTCGGAGCGGTGTCCGAGCGCCAGCGCGATCGCCAGCAGGAGCAGGCCTCCCTCGAAGCCGAGCAATGGACCCGCGGCGAAGTCGGAGTGGCTGCCGCTGAACTGCGGCAGGGTCACCGCGAGCAGCGCCAGCCCGGCACCCCCCAGCAGTAGCGCCAGCCACTGACGCGGCTCGACCGCATGGCCGAAGAGTCGCTGCGACATCACGGCCAGGGTGACGGCGCCGCCTGCGAGGACCGCCTGAACGAGTGAGATCGGCGCCATCGAAAGGGCAGCGACGTGGATCAGCCAGGCGCCGGCGGCGACTCCCCAGCCGGCGGCGAACCAGGGCGAGCGGGCGAGCCCGCGGGCACTCTTCAGCGGCTGTTGGAGCCGGATCGGAACGTGCTGGCAGCCGCGGTGCTTGAGCAACCCCGCGAGGTTGGTTAATAGGGCTGCGATGAGCGCCAGCGCGATGCCGGCCTGAGCGGAATCCATCAATTCCCCTGTCGGAAGCGGGGCGCCAAGGTAGCAGCGGCGCTTAAAGGCATCTAAAGGCGAGGCTGGGCTACAGCCAGCCGGAGCGTTTGAAGCGCCGGTAGAGGAAGAGGCAGATCAGGAGGATGACCAGCAGCACCGCCGGGTAGCCGAAGCGCCAGTGCAGCTCCGGCATGTCTTCGAAGTTCATCCCGTAGATGCCGGCGATCGAGGTCGGCACCGCGAGGATCGCGACCCAGGCGGAGATTTTGCGCATGTCCTCGTTCTGGCGCACCGAGACCTGGGTCAGGTTGGCCTGCAGGGCGTTGCCGAGCAGCTCGCGGAAGCCGTCGATCCGGCCGCTGGCCCGGCGCAGGTGGTCCTGGACGTCGCGGTAGTAGTCCTGCAGCGCTTCCGGGACGACCTCGAACTGGCCGCTGGCGATCTCGTCGACCGAGCCGGCCAGCGGTACGACCGCGCCCTGAAAGTCGAGCAGCTCGCGCTCGAGCTTGTAGATCCGCTCGGCCGGGTTGCCGCGGCTGTCGGAGAAGACCTGGCGCTCGACCTCTTGGATGTCGACCTCGATCCCTTCGGCCGCTTCCTCGTAGCCGTCGACGATGTGGTCGAGGATCGCGTAGAGGACGACGCCGGGCCCTTGCGCGAGCATGTCGGCCCGCTCCTCGACTCGGTCCCGGACAGGGCTCAGTTCGCCCTTGCCGTAGCGGACGGTGATGATGAAGGAGGGGTTGACGAAGAGCAGCAGCTCGCCGATCTCGATCACCTCCTCCGGGTCCACGTAGGAGGCGGTCTTGACGACGACGAGGAGGGTGTCGCCATAGAGCTCCACCTTCGGGCGCTGATGCGCCTCGATCGCGTCCTCGACCGCGAGCTCGTGCAGGTCGAACTCGCGGGCGATGCCCTCGAATTCCTCGGCACTTGGTTCGAGCACTCCGAGCCAGACGAAGGTGTCGTCTTCGTGAGCGGCCTCGCCGGCGCGCTCCAGCGGCAGGTCGCCGTTGCGGCGGCGACCGTGCTCGTAGACCGAGCTTTTGACGATCACCAGAGCAGTATCCCTTGACGCGAGGCCCGGCCTTCGCCAGCATCGTTGCCAGTGTCGAAGCTGAAATTCGAAATCTCGATCTCGGTCGACGGCTACGTCGCCGGTCCCAACCAGAGTGTGGAGCAGCCGCTGGGCGAAGGCGGGGAGGATCTGCACGAGTGGGTGATCAAGCTCGAGGCCTGGCGGAAGGCGCACGGCCGGGAGGGCGGCGACGTCAACGTCAGCAACGAGATCATCGAAGAATCGATGCAGAACATCGGCGCCGTGATCATGGGCCGCAACATGTTCGGCGGCGGGCCGGGGCCTTGGGGCGATGAGCCCTGGACCGGATGGTGGGGCGAGGAACCACCCTTCCACGTGCCGGTCTTCGTCCTCACCCACCACCGGCGCGAGGCGCTGGCGATGGAGGGCGAGACGACCTTCTACTTCGTCACCGACGGCATCGAGGCGGCGCTGGCAGAGGCCCGGGAGGCCGCGCGCGGACAGGACGTCAAGCTCAGCGGCGGCGCCGAAGCGGCGCAGCAGTACCTCGCCGCGGGCCTGGTCGACGAGATGCAGCTGAACGTCGCGCCGGTGCTGCTTGGCGACGGCGAGCGACTCTTCGAGAACGTCGGCGCCGACCTCAAACTGGAGCAGGACCGGGTCGAGCGCACCGGCGACGTGACCCACATCAGGTACCGCGTCTCCAGCTAGCCGCTGCGACTCTCCAGCACCTGCTTCAGCGTCGCGCAGTGCTGCCTGAACTGACGCTTGAGTGCGTGGCGCAGGAACGGTTGGGTAAGGCGCATGGCGCCGCTCGGCTGCCCGTGGACGGTAAAGAACATGCGCGTGCCGGCGTCGATGTGCTCGAAGCCGATCCGGGCGTGGATCGGCAGGTCACCCTCGATCATCCGCAGCCCGAACCGCTTGTCTTGCTCGAACTCGGAGACCTCGACCAGCGATTTCAGCTCCTTGCCGCCCGGGGCACGGTGGACCTCGCGCAGGCGCGAGCCGAGCCGCAGCGGACCGTCCTCCTCCGGCACCGCCGAGACGGTATTGGTCTGCCAGCTCGGCAGCTTGGCCGGATCGGTGACGTACGCAAACACCTCGCTGACAGGGCGCTCGATATCGGTCTCGACCGTGAACTCGATCATCGGTTCGTCGAGCTTATTCGTCGATGAACTCTTGTTCAGCGTCCTCGTTGCACTCGATGCTCGGGGGCTCCTCGCCGGGGAAGGCGAGGAAGTTGAACTGGGGCTGGCCGAAGCCGCGGATGTCGAGGGCCAGCGCTGGGCGGCGTTTGGCGCCGAAGAAGTAGCCGGTGCCCTTTGGCCGGCCCAGTTCGCTGACGCCGATCAGGTACATGCACTCGTCGAAGAGGTCGAACTCGTTGACCGGCTCTTTGAGGTCTTCGATGTCCTCGGTCAGCGAGTCGAGCTCCTGCTGAAGCTCCTCGACCCGGTCCGCGGCCGAGGGCGGGTCCTCGGCCGTCCCCGCTTGCGCGAGCCACAGGCCACCGGTGAGGAGGGAGAAGCAGAGCAGGGCGAGGGTGAGCGCGCGCATCTCAGTCGACCGCCTCTCCGGGCTCGTCCTGGCAAGTGCGGCCGGGGCGGTCGCCGCCGACCAGCGCCAGGAACTCGTACTCCGGGTCTTCCCAGTCGCTGCGGTCGATCGCCAGCGCCGGGCGGTATTCGAGCCCGCTGGTCGGCGCCGCGCCGAACAGGTAGCCGAATTTTCCTTCCGGATCGCCGTACTCGGTCACCGGAACCCAGGAGACGCATGACTCCCACTCGTCGAAGCGCTCCGAGGAGTCCTCGAGGCGATTGGCCGCCCTTTTGAGGAATTCGACGCGAGCCTCGAGTTCGCTCAGCGTCCCCGGCAGTCCGCGGTGGCGCGCACCCGGCGGAGCCCGCAGCGTGCGCCCCTGGACGAAGGCCGGACCGGTGCGGCCCGAAGGCCGCACCGAGGCTGACTCGGCGGTTCCGCCTGGCTTCGGCGCCGCGGTGCGGCAGTCGCCCCCGCGCTCGAAGTCGAGGAACAGGTAGTCCTCGTGCCGCGGTCGGCTCTTGCGGTCGATGGCCAGCGCCGGTTTGAAGCCGAACCCGGTCCCGTCGACCTCGTCATAGCCAAAGCCGGCGAGGCCGTCGGGGTCGCCGTACTCGCTGATCGGGACCCCGTGCAGGCAGGCCTCCCAGTCGGCGTAGTGAGAGGCCGACAGTTCCATCAGATCGACTTTTTCCTCGAGTTCGCCGACGACCTCCTGGACCGCTGACAGGTTCGGCTTGACCGCCTCAGTATCTGGCCAGGGCGAGTCCTCGTCGTCGAAGACGGGGGCGGAGAAGGAGAGAGAGGCAAGGACCAGCAGCGCCGCAAGCGCGGCCGCAAGCGCGGCCGCCAACTGTCGCCGCCGGCGCATCAGCCGGCCTCCACGGCGCCGGCGTCGCAGCCGCCGCCCTGCGGGCGGGGGACGCCGCGCTGGTCACGGCCGATCGCGACCGCCGGGTAGTCGACGAGGCCGGCCAGATGCTGCTCGCCCTCGAGCACCTGCCCGAACGGGAGGAACCCGCAGAGAGCGGCGGGGATCAGGTCACGGATGGGGCTGCCGGCTTCGGGCAGGTGAGTCTCGCCGAGGCCGCCGTTCTGGGCGAGCGGCGCCAGGAACGGTGGCGGCGGGATCGGTGCGCTCGGCGCGCTAGGTCCCGCCGGTTCGGTCGGTTCGGTCGGCCCGGTAGGCCCAGTCGGTCCCGTTGGCCCCGTGGGTCCGACCGGCCCCGTAGGCCCCGTAGGGGCGGTCGGCCCGGGCGGCACAGTCGGTTCGGTCGGGACGATCAGGTCGCCGGGGCCGTTGAGGCCGCAGGTGCTGTCGGTGGCGACGTTGTAGCCGAAGGACCTGGTGCTCGGCATGTGGCAGCTTTTTCCGACTGGCTGCACCTGCCCGCCCGTCGCCGCCGCTTTCGGGGTCGGCGGGCCGACTACCGAGCCGAAGATGTCGAGTCGCTCGCCGGCGCCGACGTTCGCTGCCACCGGGGCGATGTTGTCGGTGACGGTCGTGTTGACCAGACCGACGATGCTGGCGCCGAGGATGCCGCCGCCCTGCGCCTCGGCGTAGTTGCCGCTGATCGTCGAGTTGGCGATGTAGAGGTTGCCGCGCGCCCAGACCCCGCCGCCGACGTGGGCGACCGCGGCGTTGCGGGCGATCGTCGAGTTGACGATCGTCACCGTCGCCTCGCCGGAGATCGCGCCGCCGCGATCGTCGGCGCGGTTGCCGTTGAGGATCGAGCCGACGATGGTGACGTCGCCGTCGAGGGTGAAGATCGCCCCGCCGGGGCCGTCGGCGGTGCTGCCGTTGACGGTCGAGTCGATCACCGTGATGTCGCCGTCCTCGTCGGTGTAGATCGCACCGCCGTCGCCGTCGGTCGTGTTGCCGTCGACGTGGGAGCGGACGACGAGGATGTCGCCGGTCGAGCCGAGGGCGCCGCCGGAGCCGTCGACGAGGTTGCTGTTGATGATCGAGTCATAGACCTGGATGCCGCCGCGCCGCGCGTAGACGCCGCCGCCGTCGTCGTTGGCGAGGTTGCCGGTGATCACCGAGCGGATCACCGTCACCCGCCGCTGCGACATCACCCCGCCGCCCGGCTCCTCGGAGAGGTTCTGCTGCACTTTCGAGTCGACCACGGCGATCTCGCCGCGTGAGGTCAGCGCCGCCCCGGGGCCGTCGCTGCCCCCCCGGGTCAGGGTCACGTTGCGGATTTCGACGAACCCGGTGCCGTCCTGGCGCAGCAGCCGTTTCTCGAAACAGCCCTGGCGCAGCGTGTGGCCGCCGCCGTCGAGCAGGATCGGGGTCGCCGACTCGCGGATCGGGTCGCCGATCCGGCAGGCCTTGAGGACGATGTCGTTGGTCACCAGGATTTCGCTCAGCAGCGGGTTCCCCCAGGCCGCCCGCAGGTGCTTCTCGATGCCGACCGAAACCGAGGGGCCCATGAACAGCGTGTAGCTGTGGGCGAGCCGGCGCCGGCCGTTGGTGCAGGAGACGTCGCCGTTGTAGCGGTTGCCGATCTCGTACAGCCGGCGCTCGATACAGCGGAAGCCGCCGAGCTTGCGGCGGTAGAAGGTGTCGTAGGTCCGGCAGCGCCCGAGGAATTCGGGCTGGACGCAGCGGCGGTCGATGCGGCCGAAGCAGGCGCGGTCGCTGCGCTGCTCGAGACAGCTCTGGTAGGCGTGCACGAGCCGCCGGCCGTCGTAGCAGCCGATCCGGTTCGCGAAGACCCCGAGCAGCCTCCCCGGGCCCACCCGCTTCATCCCTTTCATGCCGCAGTGCTTGGTGCCGGAGGGCTGGTAGGGAACGTCGGTTTGGGAGGGGGCGTCCCAGGGGCCGGGCGGGCTGGTCGGCGGTGGCCCCGGCATCTTTTCGTCGCTGCCACCGAAAGCAACGGCGGGCGTCGCCAGCACGGCGACGAGTACTGCAAGCGGCAGGCAGAAACGACTCATCGGACCTCTCTGTAGATAACCCAGCAGACTGACCATGTTCTGCCGGGAGCGTCCCGATCGCATCTGGGAGTCCCTAGTCGCACCCCCGCGCGGCCAGGAGGACTGATCGCGGCAAAAAAGGGAACTTGTCTATTTGCGTCACTCGGTCCACGGCCCTACGATTGTCTGGCTGGGGAGAGAGGATTGGATGTCTGGAGATACCTCGCTCGGCGCGCCGGTTTTGCGCGGTCGTGGCGAGATTTGCGAAACGCTGACGGAGCTCGTCGAGGCGATTCGGAGAGGTGAGAGTCGCGTCCTCGTCCTGCGGGGGGAGCCCGGTATCGGCAAGACGGCGCTCCTCGAGTACGCGATCGAGATCGGCTCGGATGCGCGGATCGAACGCGCCGCCGGGGTCGCCTCGGAGGCCGAGATCCCGTTCGCCGGCCTACACAGGCTCTGTGCGCCGATGCTGGACCGGGCCGAGCAGCTGCCCGGCCCTCAACGCGACGCGCTGCGCGTCGTCTTCGGCTTTGGCGACGGCGGTGAGGCCAACCCGCTTCTCGTCGGCTTAGCCGTTCTCGGCCTGCTCGCCGAGGTCGCCGACGAGCAACCGCTGCTGTGCGTGATCGACGATGCACACTGGCTCGACCGCGCCTCGGCGCGGGTGCTGGGGTTCGTCGCCCGCCGCTTGAACGGGAACCCGGTCGCGCTCCTGCTGGCCGCCGGCGAGTCGACCGAGATGAACGAATTCTCGGGTTTGGATGAGGTCAACGTCGATCGCCTCGGCGAGGCCGATGCGCGTCAGCTGCTCGCCTCGGTCGTGCGGGTGCCGCTCGACGAAGGGGTGCGCGACCGCCTAGTCGCCGAGTCGCGCGGCAACCCGATGGCTCTGATCGAGCTGCCTCACGAGCTGTCCCCGGTGGAGCTGGCCGGCGGCCTCGGGCTGACGGGCAGGATGCCGCTGTCGGGGCGGACCCCGGAGAGCGATCGGCACCGGATCGAAGCCCTGCCGGCCGAGACTCGGCGGCTGTTGCTGGTGGCTGCGGCAGAGCCGCTCGGCGACCCGGTGCTGCTGTGGCGCGCCGCCAAGTTGCTGGGGATTGGGGAGGAGGCCGCCGCCTCGGCCGAAGCGGCTGGGCTGGTCGAGCTCGAGCAGCGGGTCAGGTTTCGGACGCCCCTGGTCCGCTCGGCGGTCTACAACGATGCTTCGCCGGGGGAACGTCACGGCGTGCACCAAGCGCTCGCGGAAGTCACCGATCCGCAGATCGATCCGGACCGTCACGCCTGGCACCGAGCCCAGGCTGCCTCCCCGCCCGACGAGGACGTCGCCGACGACCTCGTGCTCTCCGCCGGTCGGGCGCGGGACCGCGGCGGCCTGGGCGCAGCCGCCGCTTTCCTCGAGCGGGCGGCGACGCTGACCCGAGACCCGCAGCTGCGAGCGCGGCGGGCGCTGGCAGCGGCTGAGGCGATGCACGCCACTGGTGCTCATGGACCGGCGCTGGAGCTCCTCGCTGCGGCTGAGATGCGCTCGCTCGACGAGCTTCAGCGGGCGAGGCTGGAGCGGCTGAGGGGACTGATCGTGTTCGATCGGCGCCGCGGCGCCGATGCCTTCCCGCTGCTGCATCGAGCTGCGAGAAGGCTGGCGCCGCTCGACCCCCGGCTTTCCCGGGCCACGTATCTCGCGGCGCTCGGGGCGGCGGCATACGCGGGTCGCCTCCGCGAGGTCGACGGCCTCGCCGCGGCGGCTGAGGAGGCGCGTAACGGGGTGTCAGGCACGGCGGGGGGGTGCGCGGTCGACTCGCTGCTGGAGGGTCTGGCGGCGCGGATCACCGAAGGCCACGCGGCCGGGACGCCGGAACTGAGGCGCGCTCTCAGCGCCTTCGACGGCGAGAGCGGCGCCGGTCCGGCGGGAGCCGCGCGCTTCCTAATGCTGGCCTGCGGTGGCGGGGACTTTCTCTGGGACGGTGAGGTCTGCGAAGCGCTCGCCAGGCGACAGGTACAGCGAGCGCGCGACGAAGGCGCGCTCTCGGTGCTCCCGTTTGCGCTGACGTTCCAGGCCGCGGCGCTGATCATGCAGGGTGAGCTCGGGGCCGCGGCGGCGCGGATCGAGGAGGCGGACGCGATCGCGGCGTCGAGCGGGATCGCGCCTCTGCCGCACGCCTCGCTGCTGCTCGCGGCCTGGCGCGGCCGCGGCGAGGATGCCGAGAGGCTGTTCGAGGATTCGGCGGTGGACGCGGCCGAGCGGGGCGAGGGGCTGCTGATCACGGTCGTCGACTACGCGACAGCGGTGCTCAACAAC
>DASSFS010000085.1:0-49703 GCA_035694165.1 Solirubrobacterales bacterium
ACATCCCTCTCACGAAACGAGCTCCAGCAGACGCTCAGCCCGCGGCAGCCTTACGCATAAGTCCCGCGGATTCGGCAGCTTTTTTGCTGAGAGCTTCCGCACCCTGAGCCGTCCCGGTACTGCGTGTGGAGGGAGGGTCTGATCGCCCTCCGGTCGAATGTCCGCGAAGCGCGCGATATGCAATCTGTCTTCTGCCCGCCATAGGCGGGCTCTGTCTCAGGGAGCTGCGCCCTTTAGGGCGCGCGACAAATTCGACCGGAGGGTGATCAGACCCTCCAGCCGCACCGCAATCCGAGCTAGGCCGCCTTCGTGACCTTGTTGGACTTCAGGCACCGAGTGCAGACGTAAGTCCGCAACGGGCGGCCGTTCTCCTGGATCCGCACCTTCTGCAGGTTCGGATCGAAGCGGCGCTTGGTGGCGACCATCGAGTGGCTTCGGGACTGGCCGAAGCCAGGCCCCTTGCCGCAGCTGTGACATACCTTTGCCATCGGGTCGTGGATAGTACCCTGTCGGCTGATTAGCTAAGTAGACTAAGTAAGGCTGGATAATTCGGAGTCGTCGAATCGAAGGGGAAGAGATCTTGGCCGCCGAGGACTTGGAGCACGTGAACATGCATTACGCCAAGACCCATCTCTCGAAGCTGGTCGGGCGCGTCGAAGCCGGCGAGGAGATCGTGATCGACCGTGCCGGCAAGCCGGCGGCGATGCTGGTGCCGGTGGAGCCGAAAAGGAAGGGACGACGCACGCTCGGGATCTGGGAAGGCCGGGGCGTGACCGTCGAGGACTTCGACGCGATCGACGCGGAAATCGAGCGCCTCGTCGATGAAAGCGAGATCTTCCCCCCCGACGAGGATCTCTGGAAGGGCGAATGAAGCTGCTGCTCGACACCCACACGCTGATCTGGACCCTTCTGGATCAATCCCGCTTCTCCTCGACCTCGATCGATGCGATCAAGGACGAGTCGAACCAGGTGTTCGTCAGCGTGCTCAGCGCCTGGGAGATCGAGATAAAGCGAGCGAAGGGGAAGCTGCCGATGCCAACCCCAGTCGGGGAGGCACTCGAGAAGCAGCGCTTCGCGACGATCCCCGTGACCCTCGACCATGTCCTCGCGGTCGAATCGCTGCCCCGCCATCATCGGGATCCGTTCGACCGGATGCTGATCGCCCAGGCACAGCTCGAAAGCATGACGCTGATCACCTCTGACCGCACCATCCGGAAATATCCGGTTGCGGTCCTCCCCGCTGCCTAAGCGCTCTAAAAAGTGCTGGAGGCGCCAACCTCCCAGCGGTATGGGTTGGTCTCCCGTTTGAGCAGCGCCATGCGGGCGACGGTTAGGGCGGCGTTTCGGCCCTGGTCGCGCTTGTCGCCGCCGGCCCGGGCCAGGGCCTGCTCCATGTTGTCGCAGGTGATCACGCCGAAGGCGCAGGGAACGCCGGTGTCGAGCTGGACGTCCTGGATCCCGCGTGCGGCCTCGGCGCAGACGAAGTCGTAGTGGTCGGTCTCGCCGCGGATCACGACCCCGAGGCAGGCGACCCCGGCGAAGCGCCCGCTGGTCGCGTGCAGCTTCGCGGCGAAGGGCAGCTCGTAGGCGCCGGGAACCGAGACGGCGGTGACCTGGTCGGGCCCGACCCCCGCGATCTCAAAGCCCTGATGGGCGCCGGCGATCAGCCGCTGCGCCAGGTCCTCGTAGAAGCGTCCGACGCAGACGGCGAAGCGCAGCGGCGCCAGGGCCTCGCGCTCCTCGTCGCTGAACTCCTCCAGGAACGCGCCCGCCTCACTCATCGGCGGCCTTCGCGTCCCGTTCCTCCTCGTCGTGGATCATCTCCTCGTCGAGCGCCAGCCCCTGGTGGTGCAGCGAGTGGCCCATCTTGTCGCGCTTGGCGCGCAGGTAGGCCTCGTTGTGGGTGTTGGGGTTGGCCTCGATCGGGACCTGCTCGCTGACCGAGAGCCCGTAGCCCTCGAGGCCGACGATCTTTTTCGGGTTGTTGGTGAGGATGCGGATGCTGCTGAGGCCGAGGTCGACGAGGATCTGGGCACCGATGCCGTAGTCGCGCAGGTCCGCCGGCAGGCCCAGTTTGAGGTTGGCCTCGACCGTGTCGGCGCCCTCCTCCTGCAGTTTGTAGGCGCGCAGCTTGTTCAGCAGGCCGATCCCTCGCCCCTCCTGAGAGAGGTAGAGAAGGACGCCCTGGCCCTCCTCCTCGATCATCGCCAGGGCCGAGGCCAGCTGCTCGCCGCAGTCGCAGCGCATGCTGTGGAAGACGTCGCCGGTGAGGCACTCGCTGTGGACGCGGACGAGCACGTCCTCCTTCCCGTCGACCTCGCCCTTGACCATCGCCACGTGGTGTTTGTCGTCGACCAGTGAGCGGTAGCCGACCGCGGTGAAGTCGCCGAAGGAGGTCGGCAGCGCCGTGTCGACGACGCGCTCGACCAGCTTCTCGGTGCGGCGCCGGTAGGCGATCAGCTCGGCCACCGTGATCATCTTCAGGCCGTGCTGCTGGCAGTACGGGATCAGGTCCGGGACGCGGGCCATGGTGCCGTCGTCGTTCATCACCTCGCAGATCACGCCGGCTGGGGTGAGGCCGGCGAGACGGGCGAGGTCGACGCTGGCCTCGGTGTGGCCGGTGCGCTCCAGGACGCCGCCGTCTTTGGCCCGCAGCGGGAACATGTGGCCGGGGACGACGATGTCGCGCGGGCCCGACTCGGGGTCGATCGCAACCTGGATCGTGTGCGCCCGGTCGTGGGCGGAGATGCCGGTGCTGACGCCGGCGGCAGCCTCGATCGTGACCGTAAAGGCGGTCTGCAGCGGCGCCTCGTTCTTGGCCGCCATCAGTTTCAGGCCGAGCCGTTCGCAGCGCTCGGCGGTGAGCGCGATGCAGATCAGGCCGCGGGCCTCCTTGGCCATGAAGTTGACCGCCTCGGGGGTGGCGAACTGGGCCGCCATCACCAAGTCGCCCTCGTTCTCGCGGTCCTCGCCGTCGCAGACGACGACCATGCGACCACGGCGGATCTCCTCGATCGCTTCCTCGATTGTCGAGAACGGGCTCTCCCCCGTCTCGGTCACCACGCCTTTTTTCTCCGTCTCCGTCATTTGGCTCACGCCTGCTCCTTTCCGGCGAATGGTGCCAGCATCCGCTCCACGTACTTCGCCACGATGTCGCACTCGACGTTCAGCTTGCTTCCCGGCCCGACCGCGCCGAGGTTCGTCCGCTCCAGAGTCTCGGGGATCAGCGAGACCTCCACCCAATCCTCGCCCAGCGCCGCGATCGTCAGGCTGACGCCGCTGAGCGTGATCGAGCCCTTGTCGACGGTGTAGCGGAGGAGCTCGGGGGTGAGAGAGACACGGAGCCGACGGGCGAAGCCGTCCTCCACGATCGAGTGCACCTCGCCGACCCCGTCAACGTGCCCCTGAACGATGTGGCCGCCGAGGCGATCGGACGCCTGCATCGCCAGCTCCAGGTTGACGGCGGCGCCAGCTTGGATCCCACCGAGCGCGGTCACCTCCAAGGTCTGGTTCATCGCCTCGGTCTCGAAGCCGCCGTCCTCGACAGCGCTGGCCGTCAGACAGACGCCGTCGACCGCGACCGAGTCACCGAGACCGATCTCCGGCGCCAGCGACGTCGCGATCCGCAGGCGGGCACCCTCGCCGCCGCTATCGACGGCCTCGACGCGGCCGACATCCTGGATCAATCCGGTGAACATGTCACCACTCCTTGTACCGGGCGGTGATCAGCGTGTCCTCGCCGACCTGTTCGGTGGAAGACGTAAGGGCGTGGTGGCGGGCGGGTCCTGTCGCGGCGGCATCCCCCACGGTGCTCGGATGCTCCGCATCCTCCGCGCCGCGGGGGACCCCCGCCACCGCGCCACCCGCCCGAGGATCGCCGTCGGATCCACCCAGCAAGACGGGGGCGATGAAGGTTCTCGATTCGTCTAGCTGGTCGGCTGCAAGAAACGCCGATGCGAGGGTGCGGCCGCCCTCCAGGAAGAGAGAGGTGATTTCGCGGCGGCCGAGTTCGCGTAGGGCGCTCTCGATATCGGCGGCGACGAGGATCTCGGCGCCGGCCTCGCGCAGGGCGGCGGCGCGATCGGGGTCGGCGTCGGGGGCGATTACGACGAGCACCGGCGACTGGTCGAGGGTCGCGAGCAGCTGGGAGTCGAGCGGCAGGCGAGCCTGGGAGTCGAAGATGACGCGGAGCGGCTGCCGGACGTCGGGGATGCGGGCGGTGAGCAGCGGGTCGTCGGCGAGGACGGTGCCGATGCCGGCGGCGATCGCGTCAGATTCGGCGCGCCAGCGGTGGACGAGGTTGCGGCTGAGCTCCCCGGAGATCCACGGGGAGTCGCCCGGGGCCGTGGAAGTGCGGCCATCGAGGGACATCGCCAGCTTCAGGGTGACGAGCGGCAGGCCAGTGCGGGCGTGCTTGCGGAAGGGCTGGTTGAGCAGGCGCGCGACGGCCGCCTCGGCGCCGGCGGCGAAGGCGACCTCGACGCCGCCGTCGCGGAGGACTCCGGGGCCGCGCCCGGCCGCCTTCTCGCTGGGATCCTCGGAGGCGATCACGACCCGCCCGATCCCCGCCTCGAGGATCGCCTCGACGCATGGCGGCTGCCGCCCCTGGTGCGCACAGGGCTCAAGCGTCACGTACATCGTCGCCCCGGCCGGGTCCTCGCCCCTGGCCTCACAATCCGCCAACGCCACCCGCTCCGCGTGCAACCCACCGAGTTCAGCGTGGAAGCCTTCACCGATAACGTCGCCGTCCCGCACGAGGACCGCACCCACGAGCGGATTCGGGCTCACCTTCCCCCGCCCACGCTCAGCCAGCTCCAGCGCCCGGCGCAGATGCCCTTGATCCGTGCTTGTCAGCTGGGAATTCATCCACTGATTGACTGGTCAGTCAACCAAGCTTACCTTCCGGCTCTGCTGGGCATGCAATGCGATTCTCGCGCGGGTGGCGTCGCGGCGGGGGTCCCCCGCGGCGCAGAGGGGCGTCAGCCCCGAGCACCGTGGGGGATGCCGCGACGACAGGACCCGCGCGCCTACAGCCCGAATACCCTGTCCACGCGCCTATGAAGCTCATCATCCAGATCCCCTGCTTAAACGAGGAATCGACGCTCCCCGCGACGATTGCTGACCTGCCGCGCCAGATCGACGGCGTCGACGAGATCGAGTTCCTGGTCATCGACGACGGGTCGAGCGATCGGACGGTCGAGGTGGCGCGCGAGAACGGGGTCGAGCACATCGTCCGCCTGACGAACAACAAGGGGCTGGCGGCGGGATTCCAGGCCGGGCTCGACGCCTGCCTCAAGCTCGGCGCCGACGTCGTCGTCAATACCGATGCCGACAACCAGTACCGCGGCGCCGACGTCGCGAAGCTGGTGGCGCCGATCCTCGCCGGCGAGGCCGACATGGTCGTCGGCGATCGTCAGGTCGCGCAGATCGACCATTTCTCGGGCTCGAAAAAGGGGCTGCAGCGACTCGGCAGCTGGGTCGTGCGACGGCTCTCGGGGACGGAGATCACCGACACCACCTCCGGCTTCCGCGCCTACAACCGCGAGGCCGCCCTGCAGCTCTCGGTCGTCGACAACTTCACCTACACCCTGGAGAGCCTGATCCAGGCGGGCAAGATGCTGGTCGCGGTCGACCAGGTGGAGATCGGGACGAACCCACAGACCCGCGAGTCGCGGCTGTTTGACTCGACCGGCGCCTACGTCCGCCGCAACGGCCCGGCGATCCTGCGGATCTACGCCCGCTACGAGCCGCTGCGGGTCTTCGCCACTGCCGGGCTGATCGTCCTTCTGCTCGCCCTGGCCGCCTGGATGCCGTTCTTGATCGACTGGATCTTCAACGGCGACAGCAGCGGACACATCCAGTCGCTGATCCTCGGCGCCGTCCTCTTCATCGCCGCCGTGCAGCTGTTCGCGCTGGGGGTGATCGGCGACCTGCTGGCCGGGCAGCGGGTGATGACGCAGCGGGTCTTCGAGCGGGTGCGGCGGGTCGAGCTGGCGCTCGGCGTCAAGCCCTCCCACTACGAGCCCGGCGAACCGCGCGACTGATGGAGGCCGGAAAAGGACGGTCGGCCTCGGCCGAGTACGGCAAAACCGCGAGCTTCCTCGCGATCGGCGTCGGCCTCACCGGCCTGATCACCTACGCCTACTTCCTGATCGCCTCGCACACGCTCTCGAAGCCCGACTACGGCCAGATCACGGTCCTCTGGTCGGCTGTCTTCATCACCATCTCGACCCTCTACCGGCCGGTCGAACAGCTGCTCTCGCGCCACATCTCCGAACGGCTGGAGAAGAACGAGCCGATCAGCCAAGAGATGCGGGTCGCCTCGACGATCCAGCTCGGGCTCGCACTGATCTTCGCCGTCGTCGCCCTGGTCCTGCGTGGGCCGATCGAAGACGGTCTGCTGGAAGGCAACGAAACGCTCTACTGGGTCTTCTTCGGCGCCGTCCTCTTCTACGCGGCCAGCTACTTCGCCCGCGGCTTCCTCGCCGGGCAGCGCACCTTCGGCACCTTCACGGCGCTGATCCTCTCCGAGTCGGTCTTCCGCACCTCCTTCGCGGTGCTGGTCGCGGTCGGCCTGCTCAGCGGTCAGTCGGCGGTCGCGATCGGGATCGTCGCCGCGCCCAGCCTCTCGCTGCTGGTGGTGCCGCTGGCGTTCCTGCGCCGCGCGAAAAAGAAGAGTCGAAGCACGCCCGACATGCCCGGACGCGAAGCGGAGGACATGTCGGAGGAGAAATCCTCATCCGACTCCGATCGCAATCTGACTCCTTCGGAGTCGGATGAGGATTTCTCCCTTAAAAGGGGCAGTGGCTTCGCAGCGGCGGTGATGGTGATCATGTTCAGCGAACAGGCCTTTCTCAACGCCGGGCCGCTGATCATGCGGGGGCTGGACGGCGCCGCCGCAGCCGGGTTCATCTTCAACGTGTTGATGCTCGCGCGAGCGCCGCTGCAGCTGTTCCAGGCAGTCTCGACCAGCATCCTCCCCCACCTGACCAGCCTCCACACCTCGACCGACCCCGATAGCGAGCGCGAATTCCACCGCTCGGTCCGCGGCGTGCTGCTCGGCGTCTCCGCCTTCGCTGCCTTCACCGCGGTCGTCGTCCTGATCGCCGGGCCGCAGCTGATGCAGCTCGCCTTCAGCGACAAGTTCACCTACGACCGCCCGGGGTTGTTGCTGGCGACCCTCGGAATGGGCCTCTACCTCGCCGCGGTCACCCTCAACCAGGCCTGCCTGGCCCAGGGGCAGGTGCGCCGTGCCGCCGCCCGCTGGCTCGGCTGCGCCGGCTTCTTCATCCTCTGGAACTTCCTGCCGCTGGTCGAGAACGAGTTCCGCCGAGTCGAGATCGGCTTCGCGCTGACCGCCGGCATCCTCTTTGGGCTGCTCTACCTCGTCTACCGCCGCCCGCACGAACGGGCCGAGGACGTGCCCGGAGCCGGTTCGCCGGAGGAGCTGGAGGCGCGCCTGGCTTCGATCGACGAGAACGTCTAGGGGCCTCGTGACGTCCTCTCAGAGGACCCGCGGTGCCGATTTGATCATCTAGGGTCCGTCGATGGGAGCCCATGACGCCGAGCTGATCCTGATCGCCGGCGGCCTCCTGGCCGCCGGAATCGTCGGGGCACTGCTGGCCGACCGGGTCCGGGTGCCCGGATTGCTGCTCTTCCTCGGCCTCGGCATGCTGGCCGGTTCGCAGGGAATCGGCGGGATCGAGTTCGACGACGCCGAGCTGGCCCGCACGCTGGGCACGATCGCCCTGATCCTGATCCTCTTCGAGGGCGGGCTGACCGCGGGCTGGTCGGAGATCCGCCCGGTGCTCGGCACCGCCGCCTCGCTGGCGACGATCGGGACCGCGGTGACGGCGGTGATCGCCGGCCTCGCAGCGAAGATGATCTTCGACCTCAGCACCCTGGAAGGGCTGCTGATCGGCTCGGCGATCGCCGCCACGGACTCGGCGGCGATCTTCGCCGTGCTGCGCCGCTCCACCCTCGAGAAGCGGCTCGCCCGCTCACTCGAGGGCGAGTCCGGGATGAACGACCCGGTCGCCCTGCTGCTGGTGATCGGCTTCATCGAATGGATCCAGGAGCCTGGTTTCGGCCTCGCCGACATGGCCGGGCTGCTGGCGATGAAACTGGCGATCGGAATCGTCGTCGGGATGGTGATCGGCCGGCTCGCGGTCGCCGGCCTGAGCCGGGTGCGGCTGCCGACCGACGGGATCTACCCGGTGGCGACGATCGCGATCGCCGCCCTCTCCTACGGCCTCGCCGAGGTCGCCCATGGCTCCGGCCTGCTGGCCACCTACCTGACCGCACTGGCGCTGGGCTCGGGACGCATTCCTGCCCAGCGCACGGTCGTCGCCTTCCACGAGGGCCTGGGCTGGGTCGCCCAGATCGCCCTCTTCATCCTGCTCGGCCTGCTGGTCTTCCCGGACCAGCTCGACAACGTGGCGCTGAAGGGCTTGGCGCTGTCGGCGGTGCTGATCCTGATCGCCCGCCCGATAGCTACCTTCGTCGCCACCGCACTGGCACCGCTGAACGCGCGCGAGCGGCTGATGCTCGGTTGGGCCGGGCTGCGCGGGGCGACGCCGATCTGGCTTGCCACCTTTCCGGTCGTCGCCGGCCTGGCCGGCGGCGAGCAAGAGTTCGCGATCGTCTTCTTCGTCGTCCTTACCTCGACCCTGGTCCAGGGCGCTTCCTTCGAGCCACTGGCGAAGCGGCTCGGCCTGACCACCGACGAACCGTCCCTGCCCCGGCGCTTGTTCGAGTCGGGCCGGATCCGCCGGCTCGGCGGCGACGTGGTCGCCTACCGGTTGCCCGAGGGCGCCGCGGCAGCCGGGCACCGGGTGCGGGAGCTGGAGCTACCGCGGGAGGCGCTGGTCAACGTGATTGTCCGCGACGGGCACGCGATCCCGCCGCGAGGATCGACCGAACTGCAAGAGGGCGACGAGCTGCACATCCTCGTCCGCGGCGAGTTGCGCGAGGAGGTCGAGGCGCAGACGAAGACCTGGACCAAGGGGCCGGTCGGGCGACCGCCTCCTCCCGCGCTCCCCCATCGCGCCTCATCGCAGATCTTCTCGGTGCGCCCGGCGCGGGAGGGCGACGATCCGATGGCCCTGACCGAAGTCGACGGGATCCCGGTCCTGTCGGTCCTGCGCAGCCGCCGCGATGGCGTCGGCGCGATGGCGGCGTTGGCCGACGGCCGCTACGCGGTTACCAGCGAGGACCTGATCGCGGTCGGTGGAAGGCGGGCGCTGGCCGGCTGGTGTGAGCGCAGGGCGGCGCGCGAGGGCGTGGACCAAGCCGAGAGAGCCTGGTGGCAGGAGGTCACTGGGGCGCTGATTGCCCGCGGGCGGCGTCGCTGATAGCGGCGCATCTCGGCGTCCTCGGTCGCTCGCGTGCAGAGCACGCCACGCTCCCTGCGTCCTTGATCTGCTTGCTCTCAACGACGCTTGCTTGCTTCAGCAATTTCTGAATAAGCGGCGGCCGGGTCGTCGGAGCCGAAGACAGCAGAGCCCGCAACGAATAGAGAAGCCCCGGCGGCGGCCACCGACCCAACGGTGGTGGTGTCGATGCCGCCGTCGACCTCGATGCGGGCGTCGCCGACGAGCGGGCGCAGGCGGGAGATCTTGTCGGGCGAGGATTTGATGAAGGCCTGTCCTCCCCAGCCGGGATTGACGCTCATGCAGAGGACGATGTCGGCGTAGCCGCGCAACTCGCTGACCGCCTCGACCGGCGTGCCGGGGTTGATCGCGACGCCCGCCAGACAGCCGAGCTCGCGGATCGCCTGCAGGGTGCGGTGGGCATGTGGGGTCGCCTCGGCGTGGAAAGTGATCGAGTCGGCGCCGGCTTTGGCGAACTCCTCGATCTGGCGCTCTGGCGCCTCGATCATCAGGTGCACGTCGAGGGCACCGCCCACCGCGTGCACCAAGCCTGCGATCGAGTGGGTTACCTGCGGCCCGATCGTGATCGGGGGGACGAAGTGGCCGTCCATAACGTCGACGTGGATCACCCGCGCGCCGGCCGCCAGCACCCGCTCGACCTGCTGGCCGAGCTTCGAGAAATCGGCCGAGAGGATCGACGGGGCAACTCGGGGCGACTCGATCAACTCGCGCATCCGCTCGCTCATGGGCGCCACCCTACTGAGCGCATCCGGACGCGCTCAGGCTGCCCGCAACATTGAGGCGCCGCAATTCTGGCACTGCATGTCCTCGGTGTTGCTCATCCGGGCGATCGTCTGGTGTTCGCCGCAGTTGGGGCACTGGGAGACGAGTTCGAAGCGGCTGAGGCAGTTGACGCAGCGCAGTCGCCCAGGCAGCTGGGTCGGGCGCAGCCAGGGCTCGCCGCAGTTCGGGCAAGGGGCGCGACCGAGCGTGCTGCCACTGCCTCCCACTTTCTCGGGCTCGTTCATCCGCTAATCATGCCGACTCAGGCGGCTGGGCTGCGCAGGCGGGCAATGAAGAAACCGGTCGTGCGGTCGCGGTCGGGGCGCAGTTGCAGACAGCGGGGTTCGACCGCGGAGGCGAGCTCCGGGGCCCGGCTGCCGAGATCCTCCAGCTCAATCGGTGGCACCTCTCCCGCAGCCGAGGCGGCGAGCAGCGCCGCGACCTGATCCTCGTTCTCGCGGCGGGAGATCGTGCAGGTCGAGTAGACGAGAACGCCGCCGGGCCGCAGCATCCTGGCGGCGCTGAGCAGCGCCTTCTCCTGCACCTCGACCATCCGCTCGATCGCCTTCGGTGATTTGCGCCAGCGCGCATCGGGACGCGAGGCGAGCGCGCCGAGGTCGGAGCAGGGGGCGTCGAGGAGAATCCGGTCGAAGCCAGGTGCCATTCCCTCGCCGGTGGCGTCGGCCTCGATCACGCTGACGCTGCGCAGACCGAGGCGCCTCGCCTGATCCGCCACTTCGCCGGCTCGGTCGGGGTCGAGCTCGATCGAGATCAGCTCGCCGCGGTCCTCGATCCGGGCGGCGATCTGCCCGGTCTTGATCCCGGGCCCGGCGCAGAGGTCGAGGACCTGCTCGCCCGGACGCGGGTCGAGCACCTCGACCACGGCAGCGGAGCCGCGGCTCTGAGGAGTCAGATCTCCGGACTCGACCATCGCCGGGACGACGTCGCCAGTCCGCCCTGCGATCGCGATCTCCTCGGCGCTCTCGAGCGGCCAGCCTCCCTGCGCCGGGGAGGCCTCCACCCCGGCCTCGTGCAGCCTCGCCAGAACGGCATCGCGGTCGCCGCGCAGGGCGTTCACCCGCATCCCCACCTCGGCAGGCCGGTTGCAAGACGCGAGCAGCGAGCAGGTGGACTCGGCGCCCAACTGCTCCCACCACATCCGTGCCAGCCAGACCGGCGCCGAGTGGGCGACGGCGGCTGCCTCCGGAGTCGAGTCATCCTCCAGCAGGGCCGCCGTCAGCTCGGCGCGCTCGCGAGCGGCGCGGCGCAGAACCGCGTTGACGAGGCCGGAAGCATGGGCGGCGCCGGCGCCCTTGACCAGCTCGACAGCCTGGTCGACGGCGGCGTGGTCGGGGGTTCCGTCGGCGAAGAGCAGCTCGTAGAGGCCGAGCCTGAGGGCGGCCAGGACCGGCGGGTCGAGCAGCCGCGTCGAGCGCCCGGCGAGGCGTTCGATCGCCGCGTCGCTGGTGCCGCGGCGCTGCACAGCGCCGTAGGCGAGCCGCTGCGCCTGGGCCCGCTCCCGGCCCTCGAGCCCGAGCCGCTCGGCGCCGGCGCGGAAGGCACGCTCGGTGAAGGCTTCCTGCTCGAAGGTCTCGCGGATCGTCGCGAAGGCGAGAGATCGCGCCGGCGCGATCACGGCAACCGGGGCAGTGTGTGCCCCCGCAGGTAGGCGTCAACCGGCATCGGCTTGCCGCCCGCCGGCTGCACCACCTCCAGCCGCAGAGCGCCGCGGCCGCAGCCGACGAGGAGCGCTCCCCACTCCGACTTGACGGCGCCGGTCTTGACGCTGACGTCGACGGCGCGGGCGCGGCGGACGCCAAGCCGCTCGCCGTCTGTGGTTTCCAGGTAGGCACCGACGTGAGGGGTCAGGGCGCGGACCACCGCGGCCAGCTCGACCGCGGCCCGCTTCGGGTCCAGTCGGCGCTCGGCCGCGTCGATCTTCTCCGCGTAGGTGACCTCGGCCTCGTCCTGCTCGGTGAACTCGAGTCGCCCATCGGCCTCCAGGTTGAGCGCCTGAACGAGCAGCTCGCCGCCGATCCCGGCCAGGGTCGAGGAAAGGGCCTCGAAGTCCGTATCGGCCCCGACCGGCACCTCGGCGCTGAGGGCGACCGGCCCCGAGTCCAGCCCCGCCGTCAGCTTCATCACGCAGACGCCGGTGCGCCTGTCGCAGGCCATGATCGTCCGCTCGATCGGCGCCGCGCCGCGCCAGCGCGGCAGCAGCGAGGGATGGACGTTCAGCATCAGGTGTTCGGAGAGCAGCGGCTCGCGGATCAGCTGCCCGAAGGCACAGACGACCACCGCGTCGGGCTTGGCGGCGGCGATTCGCTCGCGCGGCGCCTCGTCGTTGACGTTCTCCGCCTGCAGCAGCTCGATTCCCAGCTCCTTCGCTGCCTCGGCCGTGGGCGACGGCGAGAGCTTGCGGCCGCGACCCTTGGGACGGTCGGGCGGGGTGACGACGAGGGCGGGGCGGTGCTCTGAGGCCGCCAGGCGCCTGAGCACGGTGGCGGCGAACTCGGAGGTGCCGAGGTAGACCGTGCTCACGCGTCGGTGCGCGGCTCGCGAAGCTCGCCCTCGTCCTCGGCTTCGTGGTCGCTCGGAGGGCTGTAGCTGCCGCCATCGCGCAGCGCTCGCAGGGCGCCCTTGCGCTGGTCGCGGCTGGTGCGATCGAGGATCAGGACTCCGTCGAGATGATCGATCTCGTGCTGCAGGACCCGTGCCTCCAGCCCCGAGGCCTCGATCTCGATCGCCTCGCCGTCGACGTCGCGGCCGCTGACCCGCACGTGCAGAGGGCGCTCGACGTCCATCGAGACCCGCGGCAGGCTGAGGCAGCCCTCCTCGGCGATCGACTCGTCCCTGGATGACCACTCGATCTGCGGATTGATCAACGCCGTCGGCTCGCCGTCCTGGCCAGCTTGAAAGACCAGCAGGCGCCGCAGCACGCCGAGCTGGGTCGCTGCGAGTCCGACGCCCATGCCATCGCGCATGATCGCGATCATCCGCTCGACCTCGGCCCGCAGCTCGGGGCCGAACTCGGCCACCGGCGAGGCCACGCTCTTCAGCACCGGATCGCCGAACTTGACCACGTGCGCGAGCGCCGCCTCACGGCGTTCAAGCAGCTCTGCTTCGAGCTCCTCGCGCTCTTCCTCCGGCGTGCCCGTTGCCCGTTCCTCGCTCACCCGACCGATTGTATGGATCGGCCTCTCGCTACTGGGGGTCGACGTCGACCCCAATCGCGACCTCGCGCAGGGAGCGGTCCGCGGCCCGGCGCTCGACCACCTCGCGGATTACGGCGACGCTGCCCTCGCGGTCGCGGGCCTTGATCAGGATGCGGCGCCGGTGCCGATTGCGGACGCGGAACATCGGCGCCGGGCCGAGCAGATCCGAGCCCTCGGGCAGGCTCTGGCGCAGCTCCGTTCCAACCGCGGTGGCGGCGGCTTCCAGGCGCTGCTCCTGCTCGCTGGCGAAACCGATCCGGACCAGGTGCGAGTAGGGCGGGTAGGACAGCAGCTGTCGTCGCTTCAGCTCCCCGGCCAGAAAGCCCGCCGAGTCGTGTTTGGCGGCGTGGGCGATGCTGGAGGCGGCCGGGGCCAGGGTCTGCACGATCACGTCTCCCCCGGCCTCGCCGCGGCCGCTGCGCCCGGCCAGCTGGGCGACCATCGCGAAGGTCCGCTCCTCGGCGCGGAAGTCCGGGAAGCGTAGGGTCGCGTCGGCGTCGAGAATCGCGCTCAGGGTCACCTCGGGGAAGTCGTGGCCCTTGGCGACCATCTGGGTGCCGACGAGGACGCCGCTGTCGGCCTCGCCGAAGCGGGCGAGGATGCGGGCGTGGGCGCCGCGCGCGGCGGCGGTATCGGAATCGAGCCGGAAGACCGGCATCGGCGCCAGCCGCTCGGCCAGCAGCCCCTCGATGCGCTCAGTCCCGGCGCCCGCCTGCGAGAGCGTCGTCGAAGCGCAATCCGGACAGGCCCGCGGCTGCGGTTCGGCGTGGGCGCAGTGGTGGCAGACGAGGCGGCCGCTGTGGCGGTGGACGATCAGCGAGACGTCGCAGTTGGGACAGTCCCAGTGGTGCCCGCAGGAACGGCAGGTCAGCCAGGGGGCGAAGCCGCGGCGGTTGATCATCACGATCGCCTTGGCGCCAGCCGCGCGGACCCCCTCCAAGGCGGCCCAGGTGTCCGGGTGCAGCGGACCGGAGCGAGGGTCGGCCTCGCGCATGTCGACCAGCTCGACCGGCGGCATCCGCAGCCCGTCGACCCGGCGCGGCAACTCCAGCCGCGGCAGCTCCAACCACGACTCCGGGCGCGGCGTCGCCGTGCCGGCGACCAGCACCGCACCGCAGTCCGCGGCGCGGCGCCGGGCCACAGTGCGAGCGTCGTAGCAGGGGTCTCCCTCCTGCTTGTAGGACGGGTCGTGCTCCTCGTCGATCACGATCAGGCCGAGGTCGCGGACGGGGGCGAACACAGCCGAGCGGGGCCCGACGGCGACGCTCGCCTCGCCGCTCCGCAACCGCGACCACTCGTCGTAGCGCTCGCCGGCGGAAAGGGCCGAGTGGAGGACGGCGAAGCGGTCGCCGAGGCGGGCGCGGAAGCGCGCCACCGCCTGCGGGGCGAGGCCGATCTCGGGGACGAGCACGATCGCCCCCCGCCCGCGCTCGAGCGCCGCCTCGACCGCGGCCAGGTAGACCTCGGTCTTGCCGGAGCCGGTGACCCCGTGCAGGAGCAGCTTCGCGGCCGTTCCAGCGGCCGATGGGCCGATATGTCCACCTATAGGCGACTTATCGGCCCGTCGGCCGGAGATCGGCTCGCCGTCGAGGGCGGCGACGATCGACTCGACGGCGCGCTGCTGTTCGGGCAGGAGCTTGGGGCGGCTCGCCGGGGCCGAGAGACCCGAGGCGGCTGGGGCGCGGCGCAGGCGCGAGTTGCGGGTCGCGACCAGGCCGCGCTCCTCCAAGCGCCGCAGCGTCTGGCGATCGGAGCCGACCGCGGCAGTCAACTCGGCGCTCGACATCTCCCCCGTCCGCAGCGCCTCCAGGACCGCGCGCTGCTTCACCCCGAGCCGGCCGCCGCCGCTCAGCGCCTCCTCTCCCGCTGGCAGGATCTCGGCCCGCAACTCGACCTTGGAGCGGACGCTGCGCCCCCCGGTGCCAGTCCCCGGCGGCAGCACCAGTTGCAGGCCGCGCGAGGGAGTCGAGCAGTACTCGCGGGCGACCCAGAGGCCGAGCCGAACCAGCTCCGCCGGGGCGCCCGCCTCGAGCGCCTCAATCGGCTCGGCGAGCCGCTCCGGCGGCAGCTCGGAGGCCTCTGCCAGCTCGACGACAACGCCGAGCAGGCGCCGCGGCCCGAAGGGAACGCGGACGACGCTGCCGACCTCCAGATCCTCCATCGAGGCCGGCTGGCGGTAGTCGAACGGGCCCCGCAGAGCGCGGGCGGTAGTCAGCGGCTCGACCCTGAGGATGGCCATCCGGCGAGGGTATGGGCGCAGGGGGACGGCCCGTCTCCAGCCCCTGGCGGGCGCCCGCTCCAGCACGTATGCTGGCGGCCGTGAGCCTCAATCTCAGCTCCGGGGAGCAGGTGATCTTCGAGGGGCACCCGTCCTGGCGCGCGATCCTCGGCTTCTACCTGAAAGGGATCGTGGTCGCAGTCATCCTCGGCGTCATCGCCAAGCTCATCGACGGCAACGGCACGGCCTTCCTGGTGATCCTCGTCGTGCTCGCAGTCACGGTCCTGGCCGGGTTCATCAAACGCGTCGCGACCACGTACACGATCACCAACCGCCGCCTCAACATCAAGCGCGGGATCATCTCCAGAGAGATCCAGGAGACCCGGCTCGAGCGGGTGCAGAACGTCAACTACCGGCAGTCGGTCTTCCAGCGCCTGATGCAGATCGGCGACGTCGACTTCGACACCGCCGCCACCGACGACTACAACTTCGTCTTCGTCGGCGTCGCCGACCCGGCCGACGTGGTCCACGCCGTGGACCAGGCGACCGGGACGCATGCGGCCGGCTCGCACGGCTTGGGCGAGGCGCAGCCGCCTGGGGCGCCAGAACCGCCGCGCAGCTGATTTCCACCCCAGCAGGGTGAGGTGGAAATCACCCGCGCTGAAGGTTGGCGGCAGTTCTGGTGAGGATCCGGCGGACGTGCTTAGCGTCGTACTTGACCTGGAAGTGAGAGAAGCGCAGCGGAGTCAGGCCCGCAGCCGTGTGGATCTGGTCCCGGCGGGCGTCCCGAGACTGAGCGGAGGGCGTGCGGTGGTAGCGGAGTCCGTCGGTCTCGACCACCAGGCCCAGGTCGGGCCAGAAGAAGTCGACCTCGAAGCCGTTGACCATTTGTTTGGTTATTGGGAGAGGGAGACCCGCCTTCAATGCGATCGGACGAAAAAGAACTTCGAGCTCGTCATCGGAGAGGACAAAGGTGTCGCGGTCGAGGAGGTTGCGGAGGGCCGGGACGCCGGGCTCGCCGGCTCGGTCGTCGAGAGCGCGACGGAGGGTCTCCGGATCCACGAGATCGCGCTTGTCGGCCTCGTTGACGGCGCGCTCGAGGCGGCGGATTGGGAGTTCGGTCGCGAGGTCGATCAGGGTTTGGATCGGCTGAGTGACGGGGATTCCGCCACGCTCGGTGACGTTGCGGTCTGAGAGCGCCGGCCGCTCTTTGATGCGAATGTCGGGGCGACGGAGGTTGCTGTGCCGGCGGATGCTGATGTCGATGCGTTCACCCAGCTCCGTTCCAATGCCCCAGTACGCAGCGGCGCTGCGATGGCTCAGATAGGCCTCCGGGCGGCAAACCAAAGCCGCGGCCATCCAACGCTGCTTGCGACTCGCCTGTGGCCACCCGACCGCGTAGACGCCGCGACCCAAGAGGTGTAGGCGCCCGGTTGCAAGTCGGTGCCGAATCGCCTTCGGACTAAATCCCAGCCCGAGCAAATCTCGGTGCGTCACCACTCCATGCTGCCTACGCGCCAACTCCCAGGCGCGCTTGCTGCGCGATCCCACATTTGAGGCCCCCATAGGGGCACCAAGTGTGGGAACGCTCGGTTCTCTCCCCTCCCGCCCCGCTTAACTGCGGAGCGCGGGAGTTACGCGGCGGCGGTCTCTAGGCCGGCGGCGGCGCGGAGGACGTCGGCGCGGTCGGTGCGCTCCCAGGTGAAGTCCGGGTCTTTGCGGCCGAAGTGGCCGTAGGCGGCGGTCTTCTGGAAGATCGGGCGGTGCAGGTCGAGGTACTGGCGGAAGGCGCCAGGGCGCATGTCGAACTCCGCTTCGACCAGCTGGGAGATGCGGGAATCGGGCAGCACCCCGGTGCCAAAGGTTTCGACCATCAGCGAAACCGGCTGGGCGACGCCGATCGCGTAGGCGACCTGGACCTCGCAGCGCTCGGCGAGGCCGGCGGCGACCACGTTCTTGGCCACGTAGCGGGCCGCGTAGGCGGCCGAGCGGTCGACCTTGGACGGGTCCTTGCCGGAGAAGGCGCCACCGCCGTGGCGGGCCATGCCGCCGTAGGTGTCGACGATGATCTTGCGGCCGGTGAGACCGGCGTCGCCGACCGGGCCGCCGATCACGAACTTGCCGGTCGGGTTGACCAAAAAGCCGTCGCTCAGTTCGCCTTCGTCGTACATCCCGGGGACCTCGGCCTGCAGCACCGGCAGCACCACGTGCTGCCAAAGATCGGGTTTGATCGTCGCCTGCGAGTCGATGCCCTCGGCGTGCTGGGTGGAGATCAGAACCTTCTCGATCCCGACCGGGCGGCCTTCCCGGTAGCGGACGCTGACCTGGGTCTTGCCGTCGGGGCCGAGGTAGGCGAGCGTCTCGTCCTTGCGCACCGCGGCGAGGCGCTCAGCCAGGCGGTGGGCGATGTGGATCGGCATCGGCATCAATGCCTCGGTCTCGTCGCTGGCGTAGCCGAACATCATTCCCTGGTCGCCCGCGCCGGCGATCAGCAGCTCGTCGTCCTCGCCGCCGACCCGGGTCTCGTAGGCGACGTCGACGCCCTGGGCGATGTCGGGCGACTGCTTGTCGAGCGAGACGAGGACGGAGATGTGATCGCAGTTGTAGCCGTAGTCGCCGTGGTCGTAGCCGATATCGCGGATCGTCTCGCGGACGATCTCGGGGATGTCGAGGTGGACGTCGGTCGAGATCTCGCCGGAGACAACCGCCATCCCGGTGTTGACCAGGGTCTCGCAGGCGACCCTGCCCAGCGGGTCCTCGGTCATGACCGCGTCCAGGACTCCGTCGGAGATCTGGTCGCTGACCTTGTCCGGATGGCCCTCCGTTACGGACTCGGAGGTGAAGAGGTACTCGTTCTCGGCAAGCGGCTTGGAAGTAGGCATGGCCGGAAAGCCTAGAGGAATCCGTGGCGGGTCAGCCGGACTGTTCCGGGCGGCCGCGGCGGCCGCTGTGCGGCACGAAGTCGATCACCAGGGGCACGCCCTCGAGCTCGTAGGCCTCGCGCATCCGGTTCTCCAGGTAGTAGGCCCAATCGCGGGTGATCAGCTTGCGGTCGTTGACCTGGATCGCGATCCGCGGTGGCCGCTCCCCCACCTGCGCCGCGTAGTAGAGCCGCAGGCGCCGTCCGCGCCGCGAAGGGGGCGGGTTTTTGGCGACGACGTCGGCGACGAAGCGGTTCAGCTCGGGGGTGGGGATGCGCTCGCCGGCGCGGTCGGCGAGCTGCAGCGCTCGCGGCAGCAGCGCCGGCACGTTGCGGCCGCGGGTCGCCGAGCCGGTGATGACCGCTGGCCGCAGCCGCAACTTGCGGGCGACCCGGGCGCGGGCGTCGTCGATGTCGGTCGTCGTGACGTCCCACTTGTTCAGCACCAGCAGCGTGGCGCAGCCGGCCTTCATCGCCATCTCCGCCACCCGCAGATCCTCGGAAGTGACGCCCTCGGAGGCGTCGCAGACGACGATCGCCACGTCGGCGCGCTCGACCGCGCGTTCGGAGCGCAGCTGCGCGTAGTAGTCGACGGTGCCCGCGACCTTGGAGCGGCGCCGCAATCCGGCGGTGTCGACCAGGATCACCCGCCTCTCCTCGACCTCCAGCTCGGTGTCGATCGCGTCGCGGGTGGTGCCGGCGCGGTCGGAGACGATCACCCGGTCGGAGCCGAGGAAGGCATTGACCAGCGAGGACTTGCCGACGTTGGGTCGGCCAATCACGGCGACGCGGACGGCGTCGTCGTCCTCGAGCCGCGGCGGACGGTCGCCGAGCATCGTCACGATCGCGTCGAGCAGGTCGCCGGTGCCGAGGCCATGGGTGGCCGAGAGCGCCAGCGGCTCGCCCAGCCCGAGGCTGTGGAACTCGGCGGTAATGGCGAAGTCGCCGGGACGGTCGGCTTTGTTGACGGCGACGAGGACCGGGACGTCGCCGCCGCGCAGCGTCTTCGCCAGCTCGGCATCGCCGATGCGCAGTCCCGCCCTGCCGTCGACCACCATCACCACCGCGTCGGCCTCGGCGATCGCCAGTCGCGCCTGGCTCTGCACATCGCGGGCCAGCTCGGCCTCGTCCTCGAGATCGATGCCGCCGGTGTCGATCAGCTCGAAGGCGACCCCGTTCCATTCCGTCGCCAGGCGCTTGCGGTCGCGGGTGACACCCGGCTCGGGCGAGGTGACGGCCTCGGAGCCGCCGACCAGACGGTTGACCAAAGTGCTCTTGCCGACGTTGGGGAAGCCGACGACGGCGACGGTGGGCAGGCGGTTCACGCCAGGCCTCGCTCGCGGACCAGGGCAACGACTCGACCGACGACCTCTTCCAGGCCGAAACCCGTCGTGTCGAGTTCGACGGCGTCCTCTGCGGCGCGCAGGGCGCCGTGCTCGCGCTCGCTGTCACGGGCGTCGCGGCGGCGCTGGGCGTCGAGCACGGACTCGAAGTCCTCGCCGGTCTGGGCGGCTCGCCGGTGCGCGCGCTCCTCATCGGATGCGGTGAGGAAGATCTTCAGCGGCGAATCGGGGCTGACAACGGTGCCGATGTCGCGACCCTCGGCGACGTAGCGGCCGGCCGCGATCAGTTGCCGCTGGCGCTCGACCATCGCCTCCCGGACCTGCGGGTGAACGGATACCCGAGAGGCGGCGGCGGTCACGCCGGGAGCGCGGATCGCGTCGCTGACGTCGCGCTCGCCAAGCGAGACGCGGCCTCCTTCGAGTCCGATCTCGAGCTCGGCCGCCAGGGAACCGAGCGCCTCGCCATCGTCGAGGCTGGCCCCGCGCTCGATCGCCGCCAGCGCCAGGCAGCGGTACATCGCCCCGGAGTCGAGGTAGGTGAAGCCGAGCTCCTCCGCCACGGCACGCGCAACGGAGGACTTGCCGGCCCCGGCGGGACCGTCGATCGCGATAACCATCGCGCGGCAGCGTAGAGGCGCGGCGTCGCCGATGGGCAGCGGCCGCCGGCGACGGTCAGGCGCCGGCGCCGAGCAGGGAGGCCAGATCGACCTCGAAGCCGGGGTAGCTGACCGCGGCCGCGTCCATCCCTTCGACCTCGACGCCCTCGCGCGAGGCGAGGCCGGCGACGGCCCCGAGCATGGCGATCCGGTGGTCGCCGTGGGAGGCGATCGTGCCGCCGCGCAGGCCGCCCGTCCCCTCGATGACCATGCCGTCATCCAGGGCCTCAACCCGACCGCCGAGCGCGGTCAGCGCCGCGGTCACGGTGGCGATCCGGTCGGACTCCTTGCGCCGCAGCTCGGCCGCGTCGCGAATCGTCGTCGTGCCCTCGGCGAAGCAGGCGGCGAGGGCGACAAGTGGCAGCTCGTCGATCGCCAGCGGGATCTCAGCACCGCCGACCTCGGTCCCTCGCAAGGGCACCGAGCGGACCAGCAGACGGGCGGTCGGCTCTCCTCCGCGCTCGCCCAGCGGCTCGACCTCGATCGCCGCGCCCATCCGCTTCAGGATCTGCAGCAGACCAGTCCGGGTGGGGTTGATCCCGACATCGTCGAGGATCACCTCGCTGCCGTCGACCAGCAGCCCCGCGATGATGAAGAAGGCGGCGGAGGAGATGTCGGCGGGGACGGAGATCGGTCCCGGTTCAAGCCGCTCCGCGGGATGGACGGTGACCTTGCCCTCGCCGCGTTCGATCGTGGCCCCGGCGGCGGCGAGCATCCGCTCGCTGTGGTCGCGGGTCGGCAGCGGCTCGACGATCGTGGTCGGACCGTCGGCGAGCAGTCCGGCGAACAGAAGGCAGGACTTGACCTGAGCGCTGGCGACTGGAAGCTCGTATGAGATGCCGTGAAGGGCGGCGCCGCGGATCTCCATGGGCGGCAGGCGGTCCTCGCGGGCGCTGAGGTCGGCGCCCATTTCGCGCAACGGCACCGCGACGCGGTCGACCGGGCGCTGGCGGATCGAGTCGTCGCCATCGAGCGTCCACCGGCCCGAGGGCTGCCCGGCAAGCCACCCCGGCAGCAGCCGCATCAGCGTGCCGGCGTTGCCGACGTCGACCAGTGGCACCCGCCCGCTCTGAGCGCCGCGCAGGCCGACGCCCTCGATCTGGATCGTCGGCAGGACTCCGCGTTCGCTGACCCCGGAGAGCCCGGCGCCGACCGCCTCGGCGGCGTGGAGCGTCGAGAGCGTGTCGGCCGCATCGAGATACCCCTCGACGGACGTCCCGCCCTCCCCCATCGCTGCGATCAGCGCCGCGCGGTGGGAGATCGACTTGTCCGAAGGCGGGCGCAGGGAGCCACGCAGGGGTCCGGACGGAGCGAAGCGGGTCATCGGCGCGACCCTAGATCATCTACAGGTCATCGCTGCCGAGGACCGTGACCGTGTGGCCGAGGTCCCGGACCAGCGTTGCCGCGCGCTCGGCCTGCTCTTCGCCGGCGACCCAGAGCGTGACCGCGCCGGAGGTCATGTCCGGCGTCGGGTGCAGGGCCATGTCCTCGATGTTGACCCCGGCCTCGCCGAGCGCCAGGGCCAGCTCGGCGATCGTCCCCGGCTTGTTGGCGACGACGATCCGCAGCTCGCGCAGCGGCCCCGCCTCCAGCGTCGGCTCCAGCAGCCGGCGGCGGTCCTCGCCCGCTGCCGCGTGCCAGGCGGTGACCGCCTCGCGGTCGCCGCGGCGGATCAGCGCCGCGGCCTGCTCGAGGCGGCGCGCGACGGCCTCGACCGAGTCGGCGACCGCCGTGCGGTTGCTGGCGAAGATGTCGGCCCAGATCGCCGGGTTGGAGCCGGCGACGCGGGTGGTGTCGCGAAAGCTCGGCCCGACCTCGGGCATCCGCTCGGAGTCGCGGCTGAGCTCGGCGGCCGCCTCGGCGGCGAGCGCGTTTGCGACCACGTGGGGCAGGTGGCTGATCGTCGCCAGCAGGCGGTCGTGGGCGGCCGGGTCGATCGCCTGGGGACGAGCGCCGAGGCCGGCGACGGTCCGCTGCAGGCGGTCGTAGAGGAGGCCGCTGGAGCGGTCTGTCGGGGTCAGGTACCAGCGGGCGCCCTCGAAGAGGTCGGCGCGGGCGTTGTCGACGCCGGCGGTCTCGGCGCCGGCCAGCGGATGGCCGCCGATGAAGCGTTCGTCGCCTCCGAGGGCGGCGACCAGCTCGCCCTTGGTCGAGCCGACGGCGGTAACGACGGTGTCGGGCCCGCAGGCATCCAGCGCTTCACGGGCCTGGGCCGGCAGCGCCGCGACCGGCCCGGCGCAGAAGACGACCTCCGCTCCCTCGCAGGCCTCGGCAATGGAGCCGGCGCCGCGATCGAGCGCGCCCTGCGCGACCGCCCGCTCGACCGTCGCCGGGTTGCGGCTGTGGCCGACCACCTCGGCGTCGAGCCGCCGCCGCGCGGCGAGCCCGATCGAGCCTCCGATCAGACCCACCCCGAGAACGGCGACCCGAGGCGCCCCGCCGTTCGTCAACTGCGACGGGCCTCGATTGCCGAGGCGAAGCGTTCGAGGACGTTGACGGTGTCCTCCCAGTCGATGCACGGGTCGGTGACCGACTGTCCATAGATGAGGTCCTCGCCCGGAACCAGATCCTGGCGACCCTCGACCAGGAACGACTCCAGCATCACACCGACGATCGCCTTGTTGCCGTCGGCGATCTGGTCGGCGATTTCACCGGCGGCGAAGAACTGCTTTTCCGGGTCCTTGGCGCTGTTGTCGTGCGAGGCGTCGATCACCAGCCGCTCCGGCAGCCCGGAAATCCCCAGCGTGACCAGCGCGTCCTCGACGTCCGGCACGTGGTAATTCGGCATCCCGTGGCCGCCGCGGAGAATGATGTGGCAGTCGGGGTTGCCGGTCGTGTGCAGGATCGCCGGCATGCCGGCGTCGTCGATGCCGGCGAAGGCGTGCGGAACCGCCGCCGCCCGCACCGCATCCACCGCCACCTGAATATTGCCGTCGGTGCGGTTCTTGAAGCCGATCGGCATCGACAGCCCGGAGCCGAGCTGGCGGTGCGTCTGGCTCTCCGAGGTGCGCGCCCCGATCGCCCCCCAGGCGACCGTGTCGGAGATGTATTGGGGCGTGATCGGGTCAAGGAACTCGCAGCCCACCGGCAGCCCCAGGTCGACGACCTCGAGCAGCAGCTTGCGCGCCATCCGTAGGCCGGCGTTGACGTCGCCGGAGCCGTCCAGGTGCGGATCGTTGATCAAGCCCTTCCAGCCGGTCGTCGTCCGCGGCTTCTCGAAGTAGACCCGCATCACAACCAGCACCCTGTCGTTCAGCTCTTTCGCAACATTGGCCAGCCGGCGCCCGTACTCCAGCGCCGCTTTGGGGTCGTGGACGCTGCAGGGGCCGACCACGACCAGCAGCCGCGAGTCCTTTCCATGCAGCACGTCGACCACTTCTTCGCGTGCCTTCACAACCGCTTTCGCCTGCTCTTTTCCGAGCGGCAACTCCTCCAACAACTTCTCTGGCGGCGCCAGCTCAACCACTTTCGCGATCCGCTGGTCCCTCACCCCATCTCGCTTGGCGCCCTCCTGCATCCCAATGATCATTTTGCCGTCGCCTTTCTCCATGCCGCTGAAATCGTACTTACTGGTCGCTCGCTGCCGTGCGGGAATGGGCAGCGGCCTACGCAAACGAGGGTCGGCGCCCGGCCGAGTGCAATCTGCGAGCGGAACGAGCCGCCGGGCCGGACGCCTAGCTAAATCGCCAGTAATAGGAGAAGCAGCCGAAGGCGAAGACGGCCCCGGGGGCATCGATGCCGCGCGCGGATGTGGCCGTCGACCTCACGTTGGAAACGTTTGTACCACGCAAAGCGCGATTAGTCGAGGATTTCCGACAGGCCGCGTAGGAAGCGGTCGTTCTCGGCCGCTGTGCCGTAGCTGACGCGGATGTGGCCGGGGTCGCCGAGGGGGGTGCCGGGGCGCACCGCAACCTCGCGCTCGGCGAGGCCGGCGACGACCTCGCCCTCGTCAGCGTCACCAAGGTCGATCCAGGAGAAGTTGGCCTGCGTGTCGGCCGTCCGCAGGCCGATTCCGCGCAGCGCCTCCTCGACCCGCAGCCGCTCGGCCACGGTGCTCTCGACCCGGCGCAGGACGTCGTCCTGGTGCAGGATCGCCTCCGCCCCAGCCGCCTGGGCGAGGGCGTTGACGCTGAACGGCTGGCGCACGGCGTCGACCGCGGCGCGGAAGCTCGGCGAGCCGATCGCATAGCCGACCCGCAGCCCGGCCAGGCCGTAGCACTTGCTGAAGGTGCGAAGGACGACCAGGTTGGGGAAGTCGGCGAGCAGGTCGAGCGTGGCGTCGGGATCGTCGTCGGTCTGGAACTCGACATAGGCCTCGTCGAGAACGACCGTCACGTGGGGCGGGATCCGCTCGCAGAAAGCGGCGATCTCGGCGGCCGGGATGTGCGTGCCCGTCGGGTTGTTGGGATTGCAGACGAGCAGCAGCTGAGTCGCCGCGGTGACCTCGGTCGCCATCGCGTCGAGGTCGTGGACGTCATCGTCGGTCAGCGGCACGCGGATCTCGCGGGCACCGGTCAGCGCCGGCAGGTATGGGTACATCGAGAAGGCCGGCCAGGCGAAGAGGATCTCCGCCCCGGGCTCGCAGAGCGCCTCGGCGGCGGCGAGCAGGATCTCGCAGGAGCCGTTGCCGACGGCGACCCGGCTGGGATCGGTCTCGAAACGCTCGGCCAGGCGCCGGCGCAGCAGCGTCGCGTCAGGGTCGGGGTAGCGGTGCATCGCCCCGGCCGCCGACTGGATCGCCTCGATCACCTTCGGGTGAGGCGGGAACGGCGACTCGTTGGAGGCGAGCTGGGCAATCCCCCCGGAGGCGATCGCCTCCGGCGCCTGCCCGGTCGGCACGCCAGCTTGGTATCCCGGCATCCGGGCCAGCCGTTCGGCAAAGGTCACGGTCATGGCGCCGATTGTGACGGACGGCCGGTGGAAGCGGTTACTACTGGGCCGCCTCGAGGTCGGCGCGGAGCTTGCTGGCGCCGCCGAGATAGGCGTGCTTCGGAGTGTGGTCGGGAGACGCGTAGTAGTGAGCCATCACCCGGATCACCCGCGGCATCGAGCCCGGGACCGGGATCTCGCGCGAGCAGAGCAGCGGCACTTGGTCGAGGCCGAGGTTGCGCGCTGCCACCGCCGGGAACTCGGCGTCGAGATCGTCGGTGGTGGTGAAGATGCAGCTGACCATCGCCTCGGGGGTGAGGCCGTTGCGCTCGATCAGCTCCCGCATCAAGCCCTCGGTCGCGATCAGGATCGCCTCGGCCTCGTTGGCCTCGACCTGTGTGGCGCCCCGGACGGCAAAGAGCCGCTGCGGGGGCCGCGCCCCGTTCCCTTCGATGCTCACCCCTCCATCTTCCCAGAGCGCCCTCCGAGAGACCCCGCCGCACCGGAAATCGCCGGGAAACGCACGTCCGCCCGGGGGCGAATCTCGGATCGCTGTGACTTATGGGCGTTGTGGCGACCAAAAGTCACAGCGCGGTGCGGCGCCGACTCGCGAAACTGGCGGATCAACAGTTCGGGGTGCTCTCGCGCGCCCAGCTCCGGGAGTGTGGGATGAGCGACAGCGCGATCAAGCACGCGATCGCGACGGATCGGCTGTTCCCGGTTCTACGCGGCGTCTACGCGCTTGGCCGCTCGAACATCGGCGAGCGGGGGCGCTTGTTCGCCGCAACGCTCGCCTGCGGCGAGGGCGCGGTCGTTTCGCACCGCTCCGCGGCGGCCCTGATGGGCCTGCTCGACCGGGCGCCGGCGTCGGTCGACGTGATCGCCCGCGGTCAAGGAGGCCGCTGCATCGAAGGCATCCGCTGGCACGGCGTCAGGCCTCCTCGGCCATGGGAGCTGGGCACCTTCGACGGGGTTCCGTGCACTAGTCCGTCGCGGACACTTGTCGACGTGGCGGGCGAAGTCGGGACGCGGACCCTGCGCAGCTGCTTCGAGCGAGCGGCCGCTCGCAAGCTGCTCGACATTGGGGCGATCGAACTGACTATGGGGTCCGAGCCGAGGCGCGGAATGCCGCACCTGCGGGCGCTTCTCGACGAATGGCGACCGGCCGCCACGATCGCAGCGACGGAACGGCTGAAGAGCCCGCTCGAGGCGAAGGTGCTGCCGCTGCTGGCGCGACAGGGACTGCCAGCGCCGCTCTGCAACGCGCCGGTCGAGCTTGCGACCGGGCGAATCGAGGTCGATTCCTCTGGCCCGAGCAGCGGGTCGTCGTCGAGGCCGACAGCCGTGACTTCCATGCCACCGACTTTGCCTTCGAGCGCGACCGCTGGCGTGACCGCGAACTAATGCGCGTCGGCTTCTCGACTCTGCGGGTGACCCGGCGTCAGGCCGAACGAGAAGCGGAGGAGGTCGCCGACGCCGTTCGCCGCAGGCTCTCGACCTCCTGATCGGAGAGGCGGCGGGCAACGCCCTCGGAGAGGTTGCCCAGCGCCAGCGAGCCGAAGCGGACGCGGCGCAGCGCCTGGACGCGGTTGCCCAGAACCTCGACCATGCGGCGCACCTGGCGATTGCGCCCCTCGCGCAGGACGATCTCGATCACCCGCTCGCTGACCCGGGTCACCTCGGCCGGCGCGGTCCTCCCGTCCTCCAGCTCCACCCCATGCCGCAGCCGTTCCAGGTCCCGGTCCGAGGGCGGCCAGCGCAACTGGGCCCGGTAGGCCTTGGCGACCCCGTAGCGGGGATGGGTGAGCCGGTTCGCCAGCTCACCGTCGTTGGTCAGCAGCAGCAGGCCGGTCGAGTCGGCGTCGAGGCGACCGACGGGGTAGAGACGGGCGGGAGAGTCAACGAGCTCGACCACTGCTGGCCTCTCCCCCGGCTCGCGCGCGGTCGAGACAACCCCGGCCGGCTTGTTCACCGCCCAGACCTCATGCGCCTCGGCCCCAACTGGGCTGCCATCGACCCGCACGTCGTCCTCATCTCCAACATCGCGAGCGGGATCGGTGACGACCTCGCCGCCGACCGTGACGCGGCCCTTGGAAATGATCATCTCCGCGCGCCGCCGGGAAGCGACTCCCCCGTGCGCGAGGAACTTCGCCAGCCTCATCGTGGAAGAGGGGCGGGCACCTGTCTCGGGGCAGCCTCCCCGCTGTTGCTGAACCGAGACAGGTGCCCGCCCCTCCCCCGCCTCAAGGCTCTGCCCGCTGTTCCCCGGCCTTCAAGAGCCGCTCCCGCAGCTCCCGCGCGTCCTCGGGGCTGGGGTCGAAGCGCGAGGGGTCGGGCAGCTGGTCGAGCCCGGTGAGGCCGAAGAGGCGCTCGAACAGCTCTGAGGTCTTGAAGATCGCAGCACCGAACTGCGAGCGCCCCGACTCCTCGATCAGCCCGCGCTCGGCCAGGGTCTGCACCGCCGACTCCGAGGTGACGCCGCGAATGCGGGCGACCTCGGGCCGGGTCACCGGCTGCAGGTAGGCGACGATCGCCAGCGTCTCCGCCTGAGCCTGGGTCAGCGGCGGCGTCCGCGGCTTTGCCAGCAGGCGCCGGGCCGCGTTCTCGCTGGCGGGGTCGCTGGCCAGGGCGAAGCCGCCGGAGACCTCGCGCAGGACGACGCCGCGCTTGCCCTCGGCGAGATCCTCGCGCAGCAGCTCGATCGCCTCGGCGATCTGGCCCTCGGTCGCTTCCGTCGCCATCGCCAGGTCGGCAGGGGTAACCGGCTGGGCGGAGAGGAAGAGCAACGCCTCGACGGTGCGGGTCAGGTCGCTCACGAGGGGGTCACTTTACGGACCTGGATCGGCCCGAGCGGTTCCTTCTGCTCCCAGGTGATCTCGCCCTTGCGGTACAGCTCCAGCAGGCCGAAGACGGTGACCGCCTGGGTCAGCCGGTCCTCGCCGCCGAACTCCTCGTCGAAGTCGAAGCTGGTGCGGCGGCGGAGCACGTCCCGCAGGGCGCGCAGCCGGCGCTCCAGCGAGACGGTCGGGCGGATGTGGCTGATGTCGACGTCGGGCGGCTCGGTCAGCAAGTCGCCGAGGGCGGCGCCGAGCTGGTCGGGGTCGTAGACCGCGGTCGCCGCCTCGACCGCGATCCGGCGCAGCTCGGCCGGCAGCGGCGCCGAGCGGTAGAGGTAGCCGCGCTGGCTCTCAAAGCGATCGGAGAGGACCTTCGAGGCGTCGCGGTAGCGCCGGTACTCGAGCATCCGCGCCAGCAGCTCCTCGATCGCTTCTTCGGGGCTGAGGTCGTCGAGCTCGTCCTCGGGCCCAGGCAGCATCAGCCGCGACTTCAGCTCCAAGAGCGCCGCGATCAGGACGAGGAATTCGGTCGCCACCTCCAGCTCCAGCTCGCCTTCGCGCTCGAGGTGCTCGATGTAGGCGACGACAACCTCGCCCAGCTGTAGGTCGAGGAGGCTGACCTCCTCGCGCAGCACGACCGCCATCAGCAGGTCGAACGGCCCGGCGAAGATGTCGAGATCGAGATCGAGATCGGGGGCAGGCATCGGCGCCCACAGCGTAAGTAGTGGACGGGACGAGGCAGCCCCGGAGCGCCGATTGCCGAGCTTTCATCCCCGCTTCATGCGGCGTTTCTAC
This sequence comes from Solirubrobacterales bacterium, assembly GCA_035694165.1. Lineage (GTDB taxonomy): Bacteria > Actinomycetota > Thermoleophilia > Solirubrobacterales > 70-9 > VAYN01. The sequence continues at coordinate 29,008 of DASSFS010000085.1, forward strand.
AGTGGTCTCCCGAAGAAGGAGGTTGAGATGAAGGCGAAGCTCATACCACCGCTGATCGCCATCGCGCTGACGTTGGGTGCGACCGGCGCCTCCGCCGGCTCGACGCCGGCTCCCACCGCCCCGGACGCGAGCGGGTTCGTCGCGCGGGTCGACAACCCCTGGTTCCCGCTGCGGCCCGGCACGACGCTGCGCTACCGCGGCGTTAAGGATGGGCAGCCGTCCCGCGAGCTGTTCACGGTGACCTCAAGGACGAAGGTGATCGAGGGAGTTCGCTGCACGGTCATCAGTGACCTCCTCTACCTGGGCGGGCACCTCGGCGAGAGGACGCGGGACTGGTACGCCCAGGACAAGGCTGGCAACGTCTGGTACTTCGGCGAGGCGACGGCGGAGCTGAACCCCGACGGCAGCGTCAAGAGCACCGAGGGGAGCTGGCAGAGCGGCGTCGACGGCGCCCGTGCCGGGATCTACATGCCCGCCCATCCGCGGCCCGGACAGACCGGCGTCCAGGAGCTCTACGCCGGTCACGCCGAGGACCATTTCCGGGTGCTGAGCCTCTCGGCCGACGTTCAGACGCCGGCCGTCTCCTCGAAGCGGGCACTGCTGACGAGGGAGTGGACTCCCCTGGAGCCTCGGGTCGTCGACCACAAGCTCTACGTGCGGGGAATCGGCACTGTCCTCGAGCAGACCGTCAAGGGCGGCGACGAGCGCAACGAACTGGTGGGGATGCGACGGGGCTAGGCCGGGCCGAAGCCCATCCGAGCGCGGACGTCGGCAAGGGTGGCGGCGGCGATCGTGCGGGCCTTCTCGGCCCCCTCGGCCAGGGTCGCCTCGAGCGCCGCCTCGTCGGGGCGCAGCTCGGCGTAGCGCTCGCGGACCGGGTCGAGCAGCTCGATGACTCCCTCCGCCACCGCCTTCTTGAAGTCCCCGTACCCGGCCCCCTCGAACTCGCGCTCGACCTCCTCGGGACCGCTGCCGCGGGCAACGGCGAGGATGTCGATCAGGTTCGTGATCCCGGCCTTGTCCTCGCCGCGGCGCACCTCGCGCCCGGAGTCGGTGACGGCGCTGCCGAGCTTCTTGCGGATCGCGTCCGGCTCGTCGAGGACGAGGACGGTGCCGGCCTCGGTGCCGCCGGTGGTCGACATCTTCCGTTCCGGCTCCTGCAGGTCCATGATCCGGGCGCCGACCTCGGGGATGCGGAACTCGGGCACGACCAGGGCCTCGCCGAAGCGCTCGTTGAAGCGGCGGGCGATCTCCCGCATCAGCTCCACGTGCTGGCGTTGGTCGTCGCCGACCGGGACCTCGGTGGCGCGGTAGGCGAGCACGTCGGCGGCCATCAGCACCGGGTAGAAGAAGAGCGCGGCGGAGACGAGCTCACGCTGGCGCGCCGACTTGTCCTTGAACTGATGCATGCGGTTGAGGTCGCCGTGGGCGGTCACGGCGGAGAGCAGCCAGGTCAGCTCGGTGTGCTCGCGCACGTCGGACTGGCGGAAGAGGATGCAGCGGGCCGGGTCGAGGCCGGCGGCGAGCAGGATCGCGGTGGTGTCGTAGAGCCGCTCGCGCAGCTCGGCCGGGTCGTAGGCGACCGAAATCGCGTGCAGGTCGACGATGCAGAAGATCGCCGGGTCGCCGCGATCCTGGCCCTCGACGTAGTGCTGGATCGCGCCGATGAAGTTGCCGAGGTGCTTGCGACCGGTCGGCTGGATGCCGGAGAAGATGATCGGAGCGGCCATCGCCTCAGCCTATGCAGGCTCGCAGCTGGGCGCCTCCTCGGCGCGCAAGATGGCTCCCGGCCCGACCATGCGGGTGTCCTCGCTTTGGGTTGGCTGGAACAATCCGGGTAGGTGATCTGCTGATGGCGAGAGCAATCTGGAGCGGTTCGATCAGCTTTGGGCTCCTCAACGTGCCCGTGAAGCTCTACAGCGCGGTCGCGCGGCGCAACATCGCCCTGCGCGAGATCCGCGACTCCGACAGCGCCCGGATCAAACACCGCCGAGTCGCCGAGGGGACCGACGAGGAGGTCCCCTACGACAACATCATCAAAGCCTTCGAGATCACGCCCGGCCAGTACGTGCCGATCAGCAAAGACGAGATGTCGGCACTGGCGCCGGAGAAGACCCGCGCGATCGACGTCCAGGACTTCGTCGACCTCGAGGAGATCGACCCGATCTACTTCGACAGCCCCTACTACCTCGGTGCCGCCGAGGGCGCCGAGAAGGCCTACTCGCTGCTGGCGAGGGCGATGGAAGCGTCCGGCAAGGTGGCGGTCGCCCGCTTCGTCTTCCGCAACAAGGAGCACCTGGCCGCGATCCGCTCCACCAACGGAGTGCTGACCCTGACCACGATGCGCTTCGCCGATGAGGTGGTTCCGGCTGGCGAGCTCGAGGATCTGGTGCCGGAGAAGGCGCCGAAAGTCGCCAAACGCGAGCAGGAGATGGCCGAGCAGCTAATCGACTCGCTCAGCACCAACTTCGACCCGAGCGCCTACCGCGACGAGTACCGCGAGCAGCTGATGTCGCTGATCGAACAGAAGGCGGAAGGCAAAGAGATCGTCGCCTCCACCGCCGAGGCCCCGCAAGCGACCAAGGCACCGGACCTGATGGCAGCGCTGGAGGAGAGCATCGCTGCGGTCAAGGGCAAGAGCGACGGCGGCGAGAAAGCAGCTGCCGCCTCGAAACCCAAAAAAGCGGCCAAAGCGAAAAAAAGCTCCTCGTCGCGAGCCAAAAAAAGCTCGCGGGCGAAAGCCAAATCGGGCAAGTAGCCCGTGCCCTCGAGTCGCCAGGTCGAGGTCGACGGGCGTGAGCTGAAGCTCACCAACCTCGACAAGGTCCTCTACCCGAAGACCGGCTTCAGCAAGGGCGAGGTGGTCGACTACTACGCCAAAGTCGCCGAGGCGATGGTGCCGCATCTGCATGGCCGGGCGGTCACCTTGCGGCGCTTCCCAGAAGGTGTCGACGACCTCGACGCGGCCTTCTTCGAGAAGCGCTGTCCCAAACACCGGCCGAAATGGGTGAAGACGACGAGCGTCACCGCCGGGCCGGACGCGGGCAAGATCGACTTCTGCGTCTGCGACAGCCGCCCCACTCTGATCTGGATGGCGCAGCTGGCGGCGATCGAGCTGCACCCCTCCCTCTCGCTTGGCCGGGCGCCGACCAGGCCGACCGTGCTCGCCTTCGACCTCGACCCCGGGGCCCCCGCCAACGTCATCGACTGCTGCCGGGTGGCGCTGCGCCTGCGCGACATGTTCGGCCACTTCGGCGTCGAGAGCTTCCCCAAGACCTCGGGCTCGAAGGGGATGCAGGTCTACGTCCCGCTCAACTCCAAAAAGGTCAATTACGAGACGACCAAACCGTTCGCCAAAGCGATCGCCCAACTGCTGGAAAAGCAGACCCCGGATGAGGTCATCTCGAAAATGAAAAAGGTCGAACGCGAGGGCAAGGTCTTCGTCGACTGGTCCCAGAACCACCGCAGCAAAACGACGATCGCCGTCTACTCCCTGCGCGCCCGCGAACGGCCCACCGCCTCGACCCCGCTGACCTGGGACGAGGTCACCCACGCGGCCGAAAGCGAAGACGCCGACTCGCTCGTCTTCGAGGCCGGCGACGTGCTCGAGCGGCTCGAGAAGAAAGGTGATCTCTTCGCGCCGGTGCTGGATCTCGAACAGGAACTGCCGGACCTCTAGCTAGGGCGCCTGCTGGGGCCTTTGTTTAGCGCGGTAGGCGACGGTCGTCAGCGCCGCGCCGAGGATCGCGTAGAGCGCCAGCACGATCAGGGCCCTGGTGGCACCGTGGCCGTGGAAGTAGACGAGGTCGCGCATCCCCGTCGTCCCCGCGCCGGGCGGCAGCAGCTGGCTGACGGCGCGCCAGAAGCCGGGCAGCAGCTCCGGTGCCGTCGCGCCGCCAGAGGAGGGCGTGCCGACGACGACGAAGGCGATCAGGCCGAGGCCGGTGCCGGGCAGGCCGATCAGCGTCTGGAAGGCCGCGACCGGGAAGGCGATCGCCAGCACGAACATCGTCGCCACCAGCCAGACCGCCGCGAAGCGGCCGGGGAAGGCCCCGACGAGGACGTTGGTGGCGATCGCGCCCATCAACCCGGCGCCGACGCCGAGCGCCAGCACCGCCCCGAGGCGCACCGCCAGGCGCCGTTTGCCGGCGGTGATGTAGATGATCGAAGAGCCGAGGATCGCGGCGATGGTGAGGCTGAGCACGGCCGAGAACGCGGTGGCGCCGGTGTCGTCCGAGGGCGGCAGCCGCACCACGTCGTCGACCGCGAGCGTCTCGCCGCGCCCCACCGTCAGTGGCCGGAAGGTTTCGAGCAGCACTTCTTCGGCGACGGCGCTGGCGGCGCTCGCGACCAGCAGCGTCGGTGGCGCGCCCGGTTCGAAGGCGCCGTAGATCCGGCGCTCCCGGATCGCCTCGCGCGCTGCCGCAGCCGAGTCGTAGGCGGTGACGTCGAAACCGCCGGGCTCTAGCGCCTCAAGCTCCGTCGCCAGGCGCTCGGCCGTCCGCGCCGAGCCGACTGCCCCGATCGGCAGGTTGTGCGGCTCGGGCTTGTGGTTAGCGGCGACGTTGGAGCCGACGAAGGCCAGGGCGAGGACGAGGACGCCGCCGAGCCCGATCGCGAGTTTGCGGTTCTCCGGCGAGAGGGCTACTCGCGGAGTCGCCGGCATCGGCCTACTCGAGCGCTTGTCTCACGACCGGGCGGCGGGTCGCCTTGACCTCGTCGAGGCGGCGGACCGGGGTCGTGTAGGGGGCCTGTTTGGCGATCTCGGGGTCGGACTCGGCCTCGGCGAGGATCTGCTCGACGGCGTCGGCGAAGGCGTCGAGGCTCTCCTTGGTCTCGGTCTCGGTCGGCTCCACCATCAGCGCCTCCTCAACCAGCAGCGGGAAGTAGACGGTCGGCGGGTGGAAGCCGAAGTCGAGCAGCCGCTTGGCGAGGTCGAGGGTGGCGAGGCCAAGCTCCTGCTTCATCGGCTTGCCGGAGAGGACGAACTCGTGCATGCAGTGGCGATCGAAGGCGACCGGGAGTCGCTCGCCGGCGCGGCCCGCGGCTAGGCGCGCCTTCAGGTAGTTGGCGTTCAGCACCGCCGTCTCCGAGGCCTCGGCGAGGCCGTCGCCGCCGAGGCTGAGGATGTAGGCGTAAGAGCGGACGAAGACGCCGAAGTTTCCCTGGAAGCCGCGCAGGCGCCCGATCGACTGCGGCCGCTCGTGGTCGAGGTCGTAGCTCGGCCCGCCGCCGTTGTCGCTCTCGCGTCGCACCACCTGCGGCCGCGGCAGAAAGGGCTCGATCCGGTCGGAGACGGCGATCGGGCCGGCCCCCGGACCGCCGCCGCCGTGGGGCTGGCTGAACGACTTGTGGAGATTGACGTGGACGATGTCGAAGCCCATGTCGCCGGGCCGCGAGTGGCCCATCACCGCGTTGAGGTTGGCGCCGTCGTAGTAGAGCGTCCCCCCCGCAGCGTGGATCAGGGCGGCGATCTCGGCGATGTTCTCGTCGAACAGCCCGAGCGTGTTCGGGTTGGTCAGCATCAGACAGGCGACCGCACCCGGGTCTTCATCGATCTTGGCCCGGAGGTCGTCCATCTCCACCCCACCGCGTTCGTTGGTCGCGACCTTGACCACCTCGTAGCCGGCCATCGTCACCGAGGCCGGGTTGGTGCCGTGGGAGGTGTCGGGGGCGAGAACCTTGGTCCGCTCTTCGCCGCGATCGGCGTGGTAGGCCCGGGTCAGCAGCAGCCCGGCGAGCTCGCCGTGGGAGCCGGCGGAGGGCTGCAGGCTGACGTGCGGCAGGCCGCAGATCTCCCCCAGCGACTGCTGCAGCAGCCACATCAGCTCCAGCGCCCCTTGGGCGCGGCGCGGGTCCTGGGCCGGGTGCAGGCGGGCGTGGCCGGGCAGCGCTGCGACCCGCTCGTTCAGCCGCGGGTTGTGCTTCATCGTGCAGGAGCCGAGCGGGTAGAAGCCGCTGTCGAGGTCGAAGTTGCGACGCGAGAGCCGGTTGTAGTGGCGGACGATCTCCGGCTCGGCGATCTCCGGCAGCCGCGGCGGCTCGGCGCGCAGCAGGTTGGACGGGATCAACTCCTGCAGCGGCTTCTCGGGCACGCCCGCGTCCGGGAACACGGCGGCGCGCCGGCCCGGCTTCGATTTCTCATAGATCGTCTGCGCCCGTTCGCGCTGCATCGGCGTCTCGGTCAGGCTCATGCCACACCCTCCTGCGACGACTTATTGGCCTCATAGGCCAATAAGTCGCCACGCTCGGCGGCGATCGCGGCGCCGAGGGTGTCAGCCAGCTCGTCGATCTGCTCGCGACTGCGGCGCTCGGTGATCGCGACCAGGAGGCCGTCCCCGTACTCGGGGTACTCGCGACCGAGCGGGTAGCCGGCGGCGATGCCGCGCTCGGCGCAGCGGTCGAGAACGGCGGCGACGGGAGCGTGGAGACGGACGGCGAACTCGCGCGCGACCGGGGCCTCGTGCAGGAGCTCGACTCCCTCCACCCCAGCGAGCCGCTCGCGGGCATAGGCGGTCCGCTGCGCCAGCAGCTCGCCGAGCTCGCGGAAGCCGTGGCGACCGAGCCAGGCGAGGTGGACCATTGCCGCCAGCGCGTTCAACGCCTGGGCGGTACAGATGTTGTTGGTCGCTTTCTCGCGGCGGATGTGCTGCTCGCGCGTCTGCAGGGCCAGGACGAAGCCGCGGCGACCGTCGACGTCCTCGGTCTCGCCGGCGATCCGCCCCGGCATGCGGCGGATCTGCTCCTGCGTCGCACAGAAAAAGCCAAACGAGGGGCCGCCGAAGTCGAGTCGGTTGCCGAGCGGCTGGCCCTCGCCGAGGGCGATGTCGGCGCCGCACTCTCCCGGCGGCTTGAGGATGCCGAGCGTCATCGGGTCACACGCGACGACCAGCAGCGCCCCGTGCTCCTTCGCCGCCGCGCCGAGCGCCTCGACGTCCTCGACGGCGCCGAGGAAGTTGGGGCTCTGGAGGAAGACGGCGGCGGTCTCCCCGTCGACTGCCTCGGCCAGGGCCCCGGCGTCGGTCATCCCACCCTCGAGCCCGACCTCGACGACCTCGGCTCCGTAGCCGACCGAGTAGGTGGCGAGCGTCTCGCGGCTGTGCGGGTGCAGCCCGCGGGAGACGACGAAGCGGCGTCGCTTGGTCGCGCCCATCGCCAGGTAGCCGGCGGAGGCGACCGAGGACGGTCCCTCGTAGAGACCGGCGTTGGAGACCGGCAGCCCGGTCAGCTCCGACATCGCGGTCTGGAACTCGAACATCACCTGCAGCCCACCCTGGGAGATCTCCGGCTGGTAGGGCGTGTAGGGGGTGAGGAACTCCGAGCGGGAGGTGATCGCGTCGACAATCGCCGGCACGTAGTGGTCGTACATCCCGGCGCCGACGAAGCAGACCTGCTGCTCGGCGTCGGCGTTGCGCCCCGCCAGGCCGGCCAGCCGCTCGAAGACCTCGGCCTCGCTGAGGCCGTCCGGCAGGGCGAGAGGACGGTCCAGACGCAGCGGCTGCGGAATCTGCTCGAACAGCTCGTCGGTCGTGTCGACGCCGATCGCGCCGAGCATCTCGGCCCGGTCCGCGGGCGTTGCTGAGGTGTAGCGGCTCACGCCGGTAAGGCTACGGAAGCGACGGGCGGGGCCCGGCGCTTAACTTTCCAGCAGCTTGCGGTATTCGGCGGCGCCGAGCAGCCCCTCGGCCTCCTGCGGCGCGGTCAGGCGGACTTTGACCAGCCAGCCCTCGCCGTAGGGATCGGCGTTGATCTTCTCCGGCGAGTCCTGGAGGGAATCGTTGACCTCGACCACCTCGCCCGACATCGGCGCGATCACGTCGGAGACCGCCTTTACCGACTCGACCTCCGCGTAGGAGGCGTCTTTGTCGATCGTCGCCCCGACCTCCGGTGGCTCGAAGAAGACGACCTCGCCGAGCGCGTCCTGGGCGTACCAAGTGATGCCGAAGACAGCGTGCTCATCGCCCTCGAGCCGCGCCCAATCGTGCTCGTCGTGGTAGCGAAGGTCATCGGGGTAGTTGGCTTCGGACACGGCTCAGCTCCTTCGGTAGAGAGGTTTGGAACCTACCCGGGCGGCGCGGCGCTTGCCACGCACGTCGATCTCCAGCTCGGTCCCCGGCTCGGCCAGGTCGGTGCGGACGTAGGCCATGCCGGCGCCGACCTCCAGCGAGGGCGAGTAGGTGCCGCTGGTGACGGTCCCGACCGGCTCCTCGCCGAGCAGGACCGGATTGCCTTCACGGGGGATGCCGGCGCCCTCGATCAGGAACGGCGCCAGGCGCTCCGGCGTGCCCTCGGCCCGAGCCCGGGCCACGGCCTCGGAGCCGAGGAAGCCGGTTGCCTCGGCGCAGCACCAGCCGAGGCCGGCCTCGATCGGGTTGCGCTCCGGGGTCAACTCGTTGCCGTGCAGCGGGAAGCAGACCTCCAGCCGCAGGGTGTCGCGGGCGCCGAGCCCGCAGGGGACGATGCCGGCGTCGAGCAGCTCCGCCCAGACCGGCGGCGCCGCCTCCGGATCGAGCAGCAGCTCGACCCCGTCCTCGCCGGTGTAGCCGGTGCCGCAGACCAGCGCCGGCCGCCTGCCGACTCGGACGTGGGAGACACGCATCCGGGGCGGCAGCTCGATCCCGAGCGTGCGGGCGAGGACCGCGCGGGCGTGCGGGCCCTGCACGGCGAGCATCGCGTAGCGGTCGGCGACGTCGCGGACGATCACGTCGAAGTCGCGGCTCCAGCGCCCCAGCCAGGCCAGGTCGGCCCCGTGGTTGGCGGCGTTGGTGACGATCAGGTAGCGGTCGCCACCGAGCCGGTAGGCGAAGAGGTCGTCGAGAACGCCGCCCTCCTCGTTGCAGAGACAGGAGTACTGGGCGCCGCCGATCTCGAGCTCCCCGACGTCATTGGTTAGAACCCGCTGCAGAAAGGCAAGCGCGCCCGGGCCCTCAACCTCGACCTCGCCCATGTGGGAGACGTCGAACATGCCGGCGTGCGTGCGCACCGCCGAGTGCTCCTCGCGGATCCCCTCATAGGTAACCGGCATCTCCCAGCCGGCGAAGGGGACGATCTTCGCCCCAAGGGCCTGGTGCTGCTCGTAGAGAGGAGTACGACGGAGGTCGGTCACTAGCCGCAGGCTATTGACGACCGAGCATCGAGGGAGGTCAGGTGCCCCTCCCACGGAGGCTCACGGACAGACCTACCGAAACCAGGCCAGCAACCTGCTGCGCAACGGCCTCCGGGGGAGGGGCACCTGACCTCCCTGCACCTCAGTCTTTGAGGAACCCAGGCACGTCGATGTCGTCATCCGAGACCCGCAGTTTGCGGATGTCGGTGTCGTCGGCCGCCACCCGCGGTTTCGACTCGTAGCGGCGCCGCACCCGCTGCGGCGAGCGGGCCAGCAGCTCGAAGCCCTCGAAGCCGGTCGCGATCACGGTGACCCGGACCTCGTCTTTCATCGACTGGTCGACGACGGAGCCGAAGATGATGTTGGCGTTGTCGTCGGCCTCGGCCTGGACCAGTTGCGCGGCCTCGTTGACCTCGAAGAGGCCGAGGTCCTCGGGGCCGGTGATGTTCAGCAGCATCCCGGTCGCGCCTTTGATCGACTCCTCGATCAGCGGCGAGGTGATCGCCGCCTTGGCGGCGTCGAGCGCGCGGGCCTCACCGGAAGCAGAGCCAACGCCCATCAGGGCCGAGCCGGCGTCGCGCATGATCGTGCGCACGTCGGCGAAGTCGAGGTTGATCAGGCCGGGGATCGTGATCAGGTCGGTGATGCCCTGAACGCCCTGGCGGAGGATGTCGTCGGCCTGGCGGAACGCCTCCAGCACGCTGGTGCGCCGCTCGACCGCCTGCAGCAGCTTCTCGTTCGGGACGATGATCAGGGTGTCGACGTTGTTGCGCAGTTTCTCGATGCCCTCGAGCGCCTGCTGCATGCGTCGTTTGCCCTCGAACTCGAACGGCTTGGTGACGGCGCCGACCGTGAGCGCGCCGATCTCTTCCTTGGCGATCTCGGCGATCACCGGCGCCGAGCCGGTACCGGTACCGCCGCCCTCGCCCGCAGTGACGAAGACCATGTCGGCGCCCTTCAGCGCCTCCTTGATCTCATCGCGACTCTCCGCCGCCGCGCCCGCCCCGACCTCGGGATTGCCGCCGGCGCCGAGGCCGCGAGTCAGCTCCTGCCCGATCGAAAGCTTGATGTCCGCGTCGCAGGCCTGCAGCGCCTGGGCGTCAGTGTTGACCGCGACGAACTCGACGCCGCGAATGCCGGCGTCGATCATGCGGCTGACCGCATTGGTACCGCCGCCGCCCGCTCCGACGACCTTTATGACCGCGAGGTAAGTGGATTCCATCTCCCGATTTCTCCTTCGCCGACCTTGAAGGACAGGCGAGACAGCTGTTGGTTGAGTTGAGCCTTAATTCCGTCCGAGCCTTTAGCGAGGCTCAAGGGTTCGAGCCACCGCCCAAGGAGCGGAATTTGCGCTGAACGTAGGGCATTTTGGCGGCTCTGTCAAACGGCCGACAGGCATCGTGCAGGGTGAAACTCTCGATGCTAACTTGAGACTTCACCCACCCTCACCCTGTGGTTGAGGGTTCAGGGAGGCGGTGGAAGCGTATGCCCAGAGCCACCGATCGCAGGGTGCCGCGGAGCGCCCAGGTCTACATAATCGAGCGCTTCGATCGACGGATCGGCGAGCACAGCCGCTGCCGCCCTCCACTTCCGCTCGGCCTGCGAAGCGTCGCCAAAGCGCAGTTCGATCCCGGAGGTGATTTCGACGTCGACACTGCTTTCGCCGTAATAGCTGCGCGCGAGGTAGGGGCGCAGGGCCGCCGGAGCGGCGCCGAGGACTCGCGCCTGCTGCAGCATCGGACCCGCCAGGCGACCGCCTTTTGGCGACTCGGACAACGGCAGCTCGGGCAGTTCCGGTTCCTCCGGCAGCGGCAACCAGGGGACAACCGCACCGCCGGCCGTAACGGCGATCGCCTCTTCGCCGCTGCCGATCGTCGCCGTCGCTTCCGGCACGATCACGTCGGGAGCGAGCGCCGTGTCGCGGATCAGAAAGAACCAGACCGCCGCGATGCCGACGATCAGGAGGCCGATCGCCAGCGCTCGCCGCCTCACAGCTCCCAGCCGCTGGGCCAGCGCACCTCGCCGAGCACCTGGACCTCGGGCTCCAGCACGACGCCGAAGCGCTCGTGGACCCGCCGCCTCCCGGTCGCCATCAGCTCGAGGACGTCCTCGGTGCTCGCCTCGCCGGTGTTCTCGACGAAGTTGGCGTGCTTCTCCGAGAAGCGGGCGCCGCCGTGGCGCAGGCCACGACAACCGGCGGCGTCGAGCAGCTGGCCGGCCGAGCGCCCCTCGGCCCGCTCGTCCTCGGGGTTCTTGAAGGTCGAGCCGAAGGTCTTGATCCCGGAAGGCTGGGCGTCGCGGCGGCGTTCGCGCATCGTCGCCAGCGTGGCGCGGATCGCGGCCGGATCGCCGGGGCGCAGCCGGAAGCTGGCCCGGGAGACGACTTCCCCGGCGCGCAGGTTCGAGCGCCGGTAGGAGAACCCGAGCTGGTCGGGCGTGCGTCGCTCGCTGCCGGAAGGCGTGCTGACCTCGACCCAGTCGAGCACCCTGGCCAGCTGTCCGCCGTAGGCGTTGGCGTTCATCCTCACCGCCCCGCCGGCGGTGCCAGGGATGTTGATCCCGAACTCGAGGCCGGCAAGGCCCCATCCCGCCGCCTTCGCCGCCGCGGAGGGCAGCCGGGCGCCACCGCCGCAGAGGATGCCCTCGCCGTCGCGCTCGATCGTCGCGAGCTCACCGTCCAGCTTGATTGCGAGGCCATGGAATCCATCGTCGGCTATCAACAGGTTCGAGCCGGATCCGATCAGTCCTACCGCCAGCCCCTCTCCGTCGGCCCAGCGCAGCATCTCGACCAGCTCCTGCTGCCGGGCGGGCCGGGCGAACCACTCGGCGGCGCCGCCGGTGCGAACGGTGGTCAGCCTTGCCAGGGGATGGTTGGGGCTGACGCCGGCGGGCGGCGCGCTCACCCCTCCACCAGCGCCTCGCCGAGCCTGAAGACGTCGCCGGCGCCAATCGTGACCAGCACCGTGCCGCCATCGCCAACCTCGCCGTCTCGATCCAGGCGGTCGGCCATCGCCAGACGAGCGGTTCCAGCGTCGGGCAGCCACCAAACCGGTTTCCCCGCCATGCGCTCGGCGGCGGCCTGGGCGACCTGCAGGCCGCTGACCCCGACCAGATCGCCGACCGGCTGCTCACGGGCCGGGTAGACGTCGAGCACCGCGACCTCATCCGCCAAGGTCAGCGCGGCGCCGAACTCCTCACCGAGGATCTTGGTGCGCGAATAGAGATGCGGCTGGAAGACGGCGATCAACCGGTCCGGCCGCAGCTCGCGCAGGGCCGAGAGCGCGGCCCGCACCTCGGTCGGGTGGTGGGCGTAGTCGTCATATATACGGACGTCGCCGCGCTTGCCCTTCAGCTCGAGCCGGCGCCGAACGCCGGGGAAGTCCACCAACGCGGTCGCCGCGGCACCGACGTCGAGTCCGGCCAGCTCGATCGCGGCCAGCGCGGCGCGGGCGTTGACCCGGTTGTGGCGGCCGGGAACCTGCAGATGCAGATCCGGAAGGCCTGGGAGCTCGGCGTCGAAGCCGATCCTGCAGCGGACCGTGGTCAGGTCGTCGAGGCTGCCGTCAGCCGGGAGCGCGACCCCCGTCGCCGTCGAGAGGAACTGGCGGAATGCTCCGTGCAGCTCGGCCAGCGAGCCCCAGCGGGTGTGGTGGTCCATCTCGACATTGGTAACGACGGCGATCTCGGGCCGTAGCTCAAGGAAGCTGGCGTCGCTCTCGTCGGCCTCGGCGACGACCCACTCGCCCTCGCCCCAGCCGGCGTTGGCGGCGGCACCCTCCTCGCCCAGCCCGGGCACCTCGCCACCGATGAAGAAGGCGGGATCGGCCCCGAGCGCCCTCAGTGCCCAGACCGCCATCGCGGTCGTCGTCGTCTTCCCGTGAGTCCCGGCGATCGCGATCAGCCGCTTCTCGGCGCAGAGCTCGGCCAGCAGGGCGCCGCGGTGGATCGGCTCCCCCCCGCGCTCGCGGGCCAACGCGAGCTCAGGATTGTCGGCGCCGATCGCGGTGGAGACGACCACCTCGGCGCCCTCCGGCAAGTTGACCGCGTCGTGTCCGATGGCTGGCTCGAGGCCCGCCCGGCGCAAGCGCTCCATATAAGAGGAGTCGCTGCGATCGCTGCCGCTGACCGTGGCGCCGAGCCGGGCGCAGACCAGGGCCAGGCCGCTCATCCCGGCGCCGCCGATGCCGATGAAGTGAAGCCGGCGGGAGGACCAGTCGCGCTTCTGGGCGACCGGGGCCGTCATCGCGCCGCCGCCAGAACCTCGTCGGCGATCCGCCGGGCCGCGTCGGGGCGCGCCAGGGCGCGCGAGGCCGCGGCCATCCGCTCCAGTCGACCCTGCTCCGCCAAGATCTCCGAGACCTCGGTCACGACCCGCTCGGCGCTCAGCTCCTCGTCGCGGAGGATCGTCGCGGCGCCGGCGTCCTGCATCCAGGCGGCATTGGCGCTCTGGTGGTCGGCCGTCGCGTGCGGGTAGGGAACCAGGATCGCCGGCCGCCCGGCGGCGGTCACCTCGAAGATCGAGCCGCCCGAGCGGCCGAGGACGAGATCGGAGGCGGCGAGGACGTCTCCGAGGTCGGGCTCGTAGGCGAGCAGGGTGTAGCGCTCGGCGTGGGGCGCGGCGGCGAGGCGCGACTCGAGCTCGCCGAAATCGCGCTGGCCGGCGAGATGGAGGACGTGGAAGTCGCGCCCGCCGCGCTCGGCGAAAGCCTCGAGCGCGGCGAAGTTGAGCGAGCGGGCGCCCTGGCTGCCGCCGACGACGAGCAGGCAGCGGGCGCTGGCGGAGACCCCGAAGCGCGCGCGAGCGGCGTCACGATCGGCTTGCAGAACCGCAGCTGGGACCGGCCGGCCGGTGACCATGTAATGACCACCTTCTCGCCCCTCGATCGGGAACGCAAGGCAGACCCGGCGAGCGCGGCCGGCGAGCAGGCGGTTGGCGAGGCCCATATGGCTGTCGGCCTCGGTCAGCACCAGCGGGATCCGAGTCAGGGTCGCCGCCAGCCCCGCTGGCCCGGCGACGAACCCACCGCCGCCCATGACGACATCGGCGCCGCGGCGACGCAACGCGGCCCGGGCCGCGCCCACCGCGCCGAGTGCCTCGAAGCCGGCGACGGCGGCGCGCAGCGGCCGGCGCCGATCGATGCCGCGCACCTTGACGAAGTCGATCTCATAGCCGGCGGCGGGCACCAGCTCGGCCTCGATCCGCTCCCGCGTCCCCAGGAAGCTGACCTCGGCGCCGCTAGCCCGAAGCTCGGCGGCGACCGCCATGGCGGGAACTACGTGACCCGCGGTTCCCCCCGCTGCCACCACGACCTTTGGCTTTCCTGGCACTGCTTGCTCGGCTCCTTCCTCGCGCGGGCGCACGCCCACCTTCGACGACGCGCAGTTTGCCAGCGCGGGAGGATCGGCCGGTGGCCCGCGTCCCGGAGCGCTGCGTCGATCCCGCCCCCGCCGCCTTGGCGGTGCCGCCGCGGGCGACGTTGAGGATCAGCCCGACGGCAAACAGGCTCGTCATCAGGCTGCTGTTGCCGTAGGAGACGAAGGGCAGCGGCACGCCGGTCAGCGGCGCCAGTCCCATCACCGCGAAGAGGTTGATAGTCGCCTGCACGAGGATCAGCGAGGTCAGGCCCGCGACCAGCAGCCGGCCGTAGGTGTCCTTCGCCTTCTGGGCGACTTTGAGCCCGGCGTAGCCGAACATCGCGAAGAGGCCGACGACGCCGACGATCCCGATCAGCCCCAGCTCCTCGCCGATCACGGCGGAGATCATGTCGGTGTGGGCCTCGGGCAGGTAGAAAGCCTTCTGGACCCCGTTGCCGATGCCGACCCCAAAGAGACCGCCGGAGCCGAGCGCGATCTTCGCCTGGGCCGCCTGGAAGCCGGCGCCGGCGGCGTCGGCGCCGGGATTGAGGAAGCCGGTCAGGCGCGCCATCCGGTAGGGCTCGATCACCGTCATCAGCAGCGCCAGGGCACCGATTGCGAGCGCGATCAGGCCGAGGTCGCGCGGCCGGGCGCCAGCGGCGATCAGGGTGGCGCCGACGGCGAAGGTGAGGACCATCGTCGTCCCCATGTCCGGCTCCAGCATGATCAGAATGGCGGCGGAGCCGACCACGACAAGGAACGGCATGAAGCCCTCGATCGAGCGCGCCCGTTTCGGTTTGCGGGCGAGCAGATCGGCGCCGTAGAGGATCAGCGCCACCTTGGCGATCTCCGAGGGCTGGATCTGCAGGAAACCGGAGCCGATCCAGCGACTGGCGCCGTTCACGGTGGTGCCGGCGACCAGCACGACCAGCAGGAGGAAGAAGCAGACGCCGAGAATCGCCGGGGTGAGGTTGCGGACGAGCTGGAGCCCGTGGCGGGCGGTCAGGTGCATGATCAGGAGGCCGACGAGGCCGAACATCAGCGTCCGCTTCAGGTAGAAGGCGCTGTCGGAGAGACCGCCGTCGCTGAGGACTTTGGTCGTCGAGCTGGCGGAGAAGACCATCACCGCGCCCAGCGCCAGCAGGCACAGGGTCGCCGTCAGCAGCATGTTGTACTCGGCCGAGACGGCTTTGCCGCGCGCGCGCCGCTTCGCCACCTTCTTCGTCTTCGCCTTGCCCTTGGCGGGTTTGGCGAAGCGCCCGAGGGCGATCGGGAAGGCGCTCATTGCAGCTCCTCCACAATCGCGCGGAAGCGCTCGCCGCGCCGTTCGAAGTTCTCGAAGGCGTCGAAGCTGGCGCAGGCGGGCGAGAGCAGGACGACCTCGCCCGGTTGGGCAGCGGCGGCGGCGCGGTGGACCGCGTCTTCGAGGTCGGAGCAGCGGTGCAGCTCGACGCCAGCCGTGACCGCAGGTGCCAGCTCCCGCGCCATCCGCTCGCTCGTCGCCCCGATCAGGTAGCAGGCGACGCAGCTCTCGCGGATCGGATCGAGCAGGGGCGCGAACGGCTCGTCCTTCTCGCTGCCGCCGAGGATTGCATGCACCCCGCCGGCGAAGGCCCGCAGCCCGACCGTGGCGGAGGCGACGTTGGTCGCCTTGGAATCGTTGACGAAGCGAACGCCGTCGATCTCGGCCACCTGCTCCAGGCGATGCGGCACGCCCGCGAAGCTGCGCAGTCCTTCGCGCACCGTCTCGCGATCGAGCCCCATCGAGAGCGCCGCGGCGGCGGCGGCCATCGCGTTGGCGACGTTGTGTTCGCCGAACAGGCCCAGCTCCTCGACCGCCAACAGCGGCTCCCCGTCGTAGAAAATCGTCCCTTCGGCCAGCGCCACCTCGCAGTCGGGGCTGGCGCCGATGCAGAAGGCGATGCGGCGGGCGCAGCCGCCGAGGTCGACCCCGGCCAGCTCCGGCTCGTCGGCGTTGTAGACGGCGAGGTCGTCGTTGCCCTGGTTGGCGAAGATCCGCAGCTTCGCCGCCAGGTAGGACTCAAGATCGTGGTGGCGGTCGAGGTGGTCGGGAGCGAGGTTGAGGAAGACGGCGCACTCCGGCGCGAAGTAGCTCGTGTCCTCGAGCTGGAAGCTGGAGCACTCACAGACGACAGTCGCGTCGGGCTCGACGCTGCCGACCAGATCCGAGAGCGGGGTGCCGACGTTGCCAGCAACCGCGACCAGTTCGCCGGCGCTGCGGTAGACATGCCCCAGCAGCTCGACCGTCGTCGTCTTTCCGTTCGTCCCGGTGACGGCAAGGAAGCGGTTCGGCAGCGCCCGCCAGGCCAGCTCCAGCTCCCCGACGACCTCGATCCCGCGCTCGAGGGCCGCGGCGATCACCGGCGCCTCCCGCGGTACCCCGGGGCTCTTCACGACCGTCCGTACACCGTCGAGCAGCGCCAATCCATCTGAATCCAAAAACACTTCGACGCCGGCCCCCCGAAGTCCTGCCGCCGCATCCGGATTTCCCGAATCGACCCCGATCACGTCCTCCCCAGACTTCGCCAGCAGGCGTGCCGCGGCGCAGCCGGAGCGGGCCAGTCCGACAACCAGAAACGGCCCGCGCGGCAGCGGCGGCCGGATCTCCTTTGGCGGTGGCGCGCGCATCCACCTATCTTCAAGCTAGAGCGCGGTGGACCTGTTCGGTTGGGCGATCCGGTAGAGGGCATGCCGGCGCAGGGGATCGCCGGCCGGGAGGTGAGGATGATCGAAGTCCTCAGCCGGGTCGTGGGTCATCCCCAGCCGCTCCATCACCGCCCGCGAGCGCCGGTTCCCGACCACGGCGAAGGAGACGATCTCGCCCAGGCCCGCCCGCTCGAAGCCGAAGGCGAGCGAGGCTCGCGCCGCCTCGGTCGCATAGCCGTGGCCCCAGGCCGAGCGCGCCAGGCGCCAGCCGATCTCCACCGCGGGCGTGAAGTGGGCTTCGAATGGCGGCGTCGCCAGGCCGGTGAAGCCGATGAACTCGCCGCTCGAGCGCAGCTCCATTGCCCAGAGGCCGAAGCCCCGCTGCGCGAAGCCCACTTCGATCCGCCCGATCAGGTCGTCGCTCTCCGCCCTGCTGAGCGGAGCGACGAAGAACTCCATCACCGTCGGATCGGCGTTGAGGGCGGCGAAGGGCTCCCCGTCCTCCGGCAGCCAGCCCCGCAGCTTCAGCCGCGGCGTGCTCAGCTCGGGGACAGTGCCCATCGGCAGAGCGCTCAGCGCCCGATGCTCTGCTGGTACAGCGTGAAGCCGATCCCAGAGCAGACGGCGGCGATGATCCAGAAGCGCAGCATGATCTTGGTCTCCGACCAGGCCATCATCTCGAAGTGATGGTGCAGCGGCGCCATCAGCAGGATGCGGCGGCGGAAGGTCTTGAAGGAGAAGACCTGGAGCAGGACGGAGAGGGCCTCGATCACGAAGATGCCGCCGATGATGATCAACAGCACCTCGGTCTGGGTCATCACGGCAAGGGCCCCGATGGCCCCGCCTAACCCGAGCGAGCCGGTGTCGCCCATGAAGATCGAGGCCGGGAAGGCGTTGTACCAGAGGAAACCGATGCAGGCGCCGACCAGACAGGCCGAGAGCAGGGCCAGGTTCTGCTGCTCGTTGGCAACGAAGGCGATCGCCGTGTAGGCGAGCAGGACGATCGCGCAGGAACCGGCGGCGAGGCCGTCGAGGCCGTCGGTCAGGTTGACCCCGTTGGAGGTGCCGGCGATGACCAGGAAGACGAGGACGAAGTAGAGGACCGGCCCGAGGTCGATGCTGGCGTCGCCGATGCGGAAGTAGAGGATCGGCTCGAGCCCGACCTCGTGGCGGGCGACCCACCAGAGTCCGAGGGCGAGGACCAGCTGCCCGAGCAGCTTGTAGCGGCCGGAGAGGCCGAGCGAGCGGCGTTTGATGATCTTGATGTAGTCGTCGGCGAAGCCCAGCGCCGCGCAGCCCATCGCGACCCCGAAGACGGCGAGGCTCTGGGCGTCGCGGTCCGAGAGGACGAGGAAGGGGACGCAGATCGCCGCGAAGATGATCAGCCCGCCCATCGTCGGCGTGCCGGCCTTGGCGTGGTGCTCCTGGGGCCCGTCCTCGCGGATGTGCTGACCGAACTCGCGCACCCGCAGGTATTCGATGAATTTGGGCCCGAGGAAGATGCAGATCAGCATCGCCGCCATGCCCGCGATCAGGACTTCGCCCATCAGATCAGCCCCGCCAGCTCGTCGGCGACGGCCTCGAGGCCGGCCGCGCGCGAGCCCTTGACCAAGACGGCGTCGCCTGGCTGCAGCCGCGCCGCCAGCAGCTCCGCCGCCTCGGCGGGGTCGGCGACCAGCTCGTCGGGGTCGTAGTCGCGGGCCGGCAGGCCGACGCCGAACAGCAGGTCGATGCCGGAGGCGCGAGCGTGCTCGCCGACTTCGCGGTGGAAGTCCGGTGCGCCAGGGCCGAGCTCCCCCATCTCTCCGAGCACGGCGACGGTGCGCGTCGCGCCGAGGGTCGCGAGGTGGTCGAGAGCCGCTCGCATCGACACCGGGTTGGCGTTGTAGCAGTCGTTCACGAGGACGATCCCGTCGCCGAGCTCGATGCGCTCGCCACGGAAGCGGGAGAATCCTATGTCCGCGGCGCGGTCGGCCATCTCCACCAGGGGCGCCCCGAGCGCCACGCCAGCGGCGATCGCCGCCAAAGCGTTGCTGAGATTGTGCGCCTCGGCAAAGGGGAAGTGGAAGCGCTGGCTCCCGGCCGGAGTCGAGACCAGCGCCTCGGTCACCCCCTCGGCCAGCTTCACCTCGATCGCCTCGACGTCGCCGCCGGGACCGAATCGGAGCAGGCGCGGCGCCCGCCTCAGGTGCGGCTCCAGCTCGCCCGCCTCGACCGGGGCGACCGCGAACCCGCCGGGGGGCAGCGCGTTCAACACCTCGGCCTTGGCCGCGGCGATCGCCTCAACCGAGCCCAGCAACTCGACATGGACCGGGCCGACGTTGGTGATCACCGCCACCTCGGGTTCGGCGATCGCCGCCAGCTCTGCGATCTGACCGGGGCCCCGCATCGCCATCTCCAGGACCAGCAGGTCGGTGTCGTCGGGCGCCTCCAGCACGGTCAGCGGCAGGCCGATCTCGGTGTTGAGGTTCTCGCGGTTGGCGTGGACGCGACCGGGCAGCAGCGCCCGCGAGATGTCCTTGACCGAGGTCTTGCCGACCGAGCCGGTGACCCCGAGGACCCGCGCGCCGAGGTCCTGGCGCCAGGCGCGAGCCAGCGCCTGCATCGCCGCCAAGGGATCGTCGACCTCCAGCACCCAGCCTCTCCGGTCGTCGCTTCTCGGGCTATTGCCGATAAACGACGACCGGAAGGCCGGGGAGACGACGACACCCCAAGCACCGGCCGTGATCGCGGCAGCGGCGAACTCGCCGCCGTCGCGGTTGGCGCCGCGCAGGCCGAAGAAGAGATCGCCGGCGCCAGTCGCGGTGGAATCGATCGTGGCGCGGATCGGCGGCGCCGGATCGCCCTCGGCGAGGACCCTGGCGCCCAGCGCCGTCGCGATCTCCCGGGGGGAAAGGTTCACGCCGGGCTGCCCAGCTTCCGCAGCTCCTCGCGGGCCACCTCGCGATCGTCGAAGGGGACCTTGCGCCCGCCCTCGAACTCCTGGCCCTGCTCGTGCCCCTTGCCGGCGATGACGACGGTGTCCCCTGGCCGGGCGCGCTCCAGCGCCAGCGCGATCGCGGCGCGACGGTCGACCTCGACCTCGACGGGAGCACCGTCTCCGGATCCGGAGACGACTTCGGCGACGATCGCCGCCGGGTCCTCGGAGCGCGGGTTATCGGAGGTCACGATCGCCAGGTCGGAGAGCTCCGCCCCAGCTCGCCCCATCTTCGGCCGCTTGTCGCGGTCGCGGTCGCCACCGGCGCCGAAGACGGCGATCAGCCGGCCCTCGGTCAGCCGCCGCGCCGCCTGCAGAACGTTCTCCAGCGAGTCGGGAGTGTGCGCGTAATCGACCAGGACCGCGAACCCCTGCCCCTCGTCGATCGGCTCGAAGCGCCCCGGCACCCGCCCCGCCCGCGCCAGCCCGGCCGCAGCGGTCTCCGGCTCGACCCCGAGCGCCGTCGTCGCCGCCAGCGCCGCCAGCGCGTTGGCCACGTTGAAGTGCCCCGGCAGCCCCGTCCTCACCCGCACCCCGCCGCCGACGGGCCGATTTGTCGTCTCAGGCTCGACATTTCGGCCCATCGGCCGG
>DASSFS010000086.1:0-9191 GCA_035694165.1 Solirubrobacterales bacterium
CAGCCAGGCGCGGGCGATGTTGAGCAGATCGGCGCGGAAGTAGATCAGCACCGCCGCCATCGTCCCAAGCTGGATCACCGCGGTGAAGCCGGCACCGGGATCGTCCCAGCCCAGCAGCGCCGGGACGATGCGCAGGTGGCCGCTGGAGGAGATCGGCAGGAACTCGGTCAGCCCTTGGACGAGGCCGAGGACGATTGCTTCGAGCGTGCTCATTGGCGGCGCATCCTATGGCCGTGCCTTAAGCGGAGATGAGAGAACCCTTGCCGCAGGCTCGGCGCCGCCGCCGTGCGCTAGATTTCCGCCCGTGAAGCGGACCGCCGCCATGCTTGTCTCGATCCTGGCCATGATGCTGCTGCCGGCCCCGGCCGCGATGGCCGAGAACGGCGTCGGCCTGGCCGGGCCTACGACCGACAAGACGGTCACCTTCTTCTGCTTCGGAGTGATCGCCTTCTTCGCGATCCTGCCGATCGTGATGTCGCTGATCCAGGCCAAGCTGGAGAAGCGCAAGGAACGCCGCCGCACCGACCTGCAGCGCTTCAACTGAGCCGGAAGCCGCTCAAGAGACGTTTCTCGGTCTCGCCCTCGATCTTCGCCACGACTTCGACCCGGCCCTCCAGCGGCGTGCCGCGGATCTTCGTCGCCAGCAGGTCGTCGACCTGGAAGATGCCCGCCGAGTTGTTGAGCTCGATCTCGATCCGTACCGCCCGCTCCTCCCCGGCCTCGATCCGCACCTCGTCGATCGCGGCGGCGGAGATCGAGTGGATTCCCTCCTGGCCGGCCTCGAGCGGGATGCGGCTGCGGCCCTGGGCCATGTCGAGCGCGTCGGCGACGCGGACGACGCCGGCCTCGAGCGTGTAGGGCTCGCCGCGACGGCGGTGGCCGATGATCGCGTGGAGGATCTCGGCGGCGACGATGGTGCGCTCGGGCTGGCGGTAGGAGTCGGCCAACAGTCGATCGAGAGCGCCGTTGGCGAGGAACAGCGAGTAGGCCTCGTGATCGGCGCGGTGGATCGACATGCCAACGTCGTGCAGAAGCGCGCCGCCGGCCACCACCACCTCGGCGTCGCGGTCCCGCATCGCGTGATCGCTGACCATCGCCGGCTCGACCCCCGCCTTGACCAGCAGACGCAGCAGCCGCAGGGCGATGTTGAGGACGATCTGCATGTGGACCCAGGAGTGGTCCGACATCCCCAGACGCTCCGACTGGACCTGGGCCATGTACCACCAGGCTCGCACCTGCTCGTCGCCGTTGACCGCCTCAAGGAAACTCTCGAGCTTGCGATTGCCACGGGTCGGAGCGCGTACCTGCGCCTCCGCGATCGCCTCTTTGGGCGGCTTACGCGTGGGACCGCCTGGATCGGGAGTTGGAACTGGCTCCGCCATTGGCGGCCATCGTAGGGAAGGAGTCGGGTGGCCCTCCCTACAACGGCCTAGCCGCAGATGGGCCAGGGACTAGAGCCGGACTGGGCGTAGAGCAGCGCCGCCCGGTAGTCCTGCTCGGCCTCCGGGGCGGCCGCTGGATCGCCCGAGCCACCAACCGATTCCCAAGTGCCGAAGTCGAACTGATACTTGCCGCGGTAGGAGCCGTCGGCGGAGACGATCGTCGGGTCGCCGCCAGACTCGCAGGAGGCGATCCCTTCGAGGGTCTCGATCGTGACACCGCCGGGAAGGCTGGCGAACATTTCACGGCGCTGCTGGCGCTGGGACGCGCGCTGTTCGGCCCGGATCCGCTCGGTGACGACGTCGATGACCCGGTGGAAACGGTCGATCGGACGTTGCAACGGAGCGATGCGGGCGACCTCTGCATCGGCGACGGCCTCGGCGCCACCGTCACCGGAGCCGTTCGCAGCGAGCGCCGCGGCCGGGAAGGCGAGGGTGAGGAATAGGGCAGGAAAGATATGTGTGCGTTTTGTGAGCAAGCGCGGGACCGTGGCGGTATTTCCTGCCTCCATGGGTGACCGCGGTCACACAAAGGGCGATAAAAGAGCGGATCAGCACTAGCTCAGGCACGAATCGTCGCTGGCGGGTTTGCTCGGTGCAGGGGGTCTTGCGCCATGATCCGCGGATCGCGGAGCACTCGACAACGCGTTTGCTGCTCGCCTGCCCGGACCGTCCGGGGCTGATCGCGCGGGTCAGCGGCTTCCTCGCCGACGCCGGACTCAACATCGTCGACGCCGATCAGCACTCGACCGCCGACGGTCGCTTTTTCATGCGAATGGTCTTCGACCCGGTGCCTGTCGAGGAGCGAGAGACGCTGCAGACCCGCTTCCGCGAGGAGCTGGCCGAGCCCTATGAGATGGAGCACCGCTTCGCCGAGTCGGAGCTGCGAAAGCGGGTCGTGATCATGGTGTCGCGCGAAGACCACTGCCTTTCCGACCTGCTCTGGCGCTGGCGCAGTGGCGAGCTCGAGTGCGAGCTGACGGCGGTCATCTCCAACCATCCCGACCACGCCGAGCAGGTGGCCGCCGTCGGGCTCCCCTTCCACCACGTCCCGGTCGAGTCGGGCAACAAGGGCGAGGCGGAGCGGCGGATCCTCGAGCTGCTTGGCGAGGACCTCGACCTGCTTGTCCTCGCCCGCTACATGCAGATCCTCTCCCCCGGCTTCCTCGAAAGCCTGAGCGCGTCGGCGATCAACATCCACCACAGCTTTCTGCCCGCCTTCGTCGGCGCCGAGCCCTACCGCAAGGCGCACGAGCGCGGAGTCAAGCTGATCGGCGCCACCGCCCACTACGTCACCGCCGAGCTCGACGCCGGCCCGATCATCGACCAGGACGTGACCAGGGTCAGCCACCGCGACGAGGTCGACGACCTGGTCCGGATCGGCCGCGACATCGAGCGGCTGGTCCTGGCCCGTGCCGTTGCCGCCCATCTCGACGACCGCGTCCTGCTCGACGGTGAGCGCACGGTCGTCTTCTAGTCCGCAACTGCGTTCGACAGAAACTGGCTGTCCAGCCAGTCAATGCCGTAAGGTGCGATTCATGGAGCAGGCGACCCTCCCTCATCCGCCGCTCGGCAGCGACGCGACGCTTCCGCCGGGACCGCGCACGCCGGCGGTCGTCCAGCTGCTCAACTACGGGCGCGATCCGCTCGGCTTCCTTTCCGAGCACCAGCGCCGCTACGGGGACATCTTCAGCGTCCGCTTCCCCTACTTCAAGCGGATCGTCTACGTCGCCCAGCCCGACCTCGTAAAAGCACTGTTCACGGGCGACCCCTCCCGCTTCCACGCCGGCGAGGCCAACGCGACGGTGCTCGAGCCGGCGCTCGGGCCGAACTCGGTGCTGACCCTCGACGATGCCCCGCACATGCGCCAGCGCAAACTGCTGCTGCCGCCCTTCCACGGCGAGCGCGTGCAGCGCTACGGCGACCTGATCACCGAGGTGACCCGCCAGGAGATGAAGAGCTGGCCGGTGGGCGAGCCGTTCGCGATGCGTCCCCACACCCAGCGGATCACCCTGGCGGTGATCATGCGCGCTGTCTTCGGCGTCCACGACGAGGACAGGCTGCGGCGCTTCGAGGGGCTGATCGACGACTTCGCCCGCCGCGTAGGCCTGATCTCAACCTTCCCTCCGCTGCGGCGCAACCTCGGCCCGCTCAGCCCGTGGGGCAGGTTCATACGTTCGCGCCAGGCCCTCGACGCCTTCATCTACGAGGAGATCGCCCTGCGCCGGGCCGAGCCGGACCACCGGGATCGCGACGACGTGCTCTCGCTGCTGCTCGGCGCCCGCGACGAGGACGGCCAGCCAATGAACGACCGCGAACTGCGCGACGAGATGGTCACCGTGCTGGGCGCTGGTCACGAGACGACCGCCACCGGGCTCGCCTGGGCGGTCGAGCGCCTTACCCACAACCCCGCCGTGCTCGCCAAGCTTCGCGACTCGCTCGCTGCCGGCGAGGAGGACTACCTGGGGGCGACGGTCAAAGAGACGCTCCGTGCGCGCCCGGTGATCGTCGATGTCGGTCGCAAGCTGACCGCGCCGGTGACGCTCGGCGGCTACGAGCTGCCGGCCGGGTCGTTCGTGCTGGCGGCGATTGCGGCTCTCCACTACCGCGAGGACACCTTCCCCGAGCCGGAGGAGTTCCGGCCGGAGCGCTTTCTCGAGGCCAAGGCCGACAACTACGCCTGGATCCCCTTCGGCGGTGGCGTCCGTCGCTGTATCGGCGCCGCCTTCGCCGAATACGAGATGCGGACGATCCTGCGCGAGTTCGTCGAGCGCGCCGACCTGAGGGCCGCCGATCCCAAGCCGGAGCAAGTCAAGATCCGGAATATCACCCTGGTCCCAGCCAAGGGCGCCCGCGTCGTCCTGAAGCAGCCGATCGCCTAGCTGGCCGCGGCCGACTCGGCTGTCTCCTGGGCTTTCTCCCACTGCCCGAGCAGATCCTCGACTGCCTGCTTCGCGTCGGCGTGGCGCGCTTCGGCCCGCTCGCTGCTGCTCGGGCTGGCCCAGGCGGCCGGGTCCGCCAGCTCCTCCTCGACAGCCTTCAGCGCGGCTTCGGCGCGCTCAATCTTCTGCTCCAGCCTGGCCGCCTTCTTCGCCGCCTTCTGCGCCGGCTTGGTGGCGCTGTACTTGCCGCCGCCCGACGCCGCCGCGCTCTTTGCCGCAGCGCTGGCCGCCGACTCCTGCTCGTCCCGCCGCCGCTGGTACTCGGCCCAGCCGCTGTCGTGGCTGGTCAACCCGCCCTCCTCGCAGACGATCGTGCGGCTGCCGACCGCCTCCAGCAGGGCGCGATCGTGGGAGATCAGGACGACCGCCCCCTCGTACTCGGTCAGCGCGTCCTCGAGCGCCTCGCGGCTCTCGATGTCGAGGTGGTTGGTGGGCTCGTCGAGGACCAGGACGTTGGCGCCGGAGGCGACCAAGATCGCCAGCGAGAGCCGGCGCTGCTCGCCGCCGGAGATATCCGAGAGCTGCTTCTCGGCGTCGGCACCGGAGAAGAGGAAGCCACCGAGCAGAGCCCGCGCCTTCGGTCCCGTCAACCCGGTCTCGCGCTGGGCGGCGTCGAGCACGGTGCCCTCTCCGGCCGCCGTGTCGGCGTGCTGGGAGAGGTAGCCGAGCATCACGTTGTGGCCGGTGCGGACGCTGCCCGAGGCCGGCTCACGGCGGCCCGCCAGGGTCTCGATCAAGGTCGTCTTGCCGCTGCCGTTCGCCCCGACCAAGACGACGTGCTCGCCGCGTTCGACTTCCAGCTGGGCGTCGGAGAGAAGCGTCCGGCCCGGAACCTCGATCCTGCCGTTGACGAGCTTCAGCACGACGCGCCCGGGCCGCTCCGGCGGCTTGAAGGAGAAGCGCAGTTTGCGGGTGTCGCGGCGTTCGGCCCGTGGGCCGCCCTTCTTCTTCTTGTCGATCTGTTTGATCCGCGACTGCGCCTGTTTGGCCTTCGTCGCCTTGTAGCGGAAGCGCTCGACGAAGCGCTCCATCCGCTCGATCTCCGCCTGCTGGCGCTCGATCGCCTTGCCGAGAGCGATCTGGCGCGCCGCCTGCTCCTGGCGCCAGGCGTGCCAGGGCCCGGCGAAGAAGCGGGCGCGCTGCGCCTCCAGCTCCAGCACCGAGGTCCCGACCGCCTCCAGGAACCAGCGGTCGTGGGCGACCAGGACGACGGCCGCGTCAAGGTCGACGAGGTAGGACTCGAGCCACTCCAGCGAGGGAATGTCGAGATGGTTGGTGGGCTCGTCGAGCAGCAGCAGGTCCGGCTTGGTCGCCAGCGCCCGCGCCAGCGAGGCGCGGGTCAGCTCGCCGCCGGAGAAGGTCGATAGCGAGCGCTCGGTCTGCTCGGCGTCGAAGCCGAGCCCGCGCAGCACTTCCAGCACCTGGTCGCGCCAGCGGTAGCCGCCGCCGGCTTCGAGCCGCGCCTGGACGGCGGCGTAGGCCGCCATCGTCTCCTCGCCGGCGTCGTGCGACATCTGCTCCTCCAGCCGCTCCAGCTCCGCCTCGGCTTCGAGCATGTCGGTGCGCCCGGCGTAGACGTACTCGCCGAGTGTCGCGCTCGATTCGCGCGGCGGGCGCTGGTCGTGCAGGGCGACCCGCGCTCCGCGCTGCAGCGACAGCGAGCCCGAGTCGGGCGCGAGCTCGCCGGCGAGCACCCGCAGCAGCGTCGACTTGCCAGCGCCGTTGCGCCCGGAGAGGGTCATCCGCTCGCGCGGCTCCAGCTTGAAGGAGACGTCGGCAAAGAGCAGCTTGCCGCCGACGTGAACGTCGAGTGAGGTTGCGGTCGCGATCGCCATCGCGGTCCAACTTAGATGACCGCCGATCCGGCGTAACCTCTCCCCGATGGGAGGCCCGTTGCGGCACCTCGGTGAACTGGCGAAGGCGCGGGCGACGCGACGCTCCTCCGAGCAGGCGGACAACCAGGCGCTGAGCGAGTTGGAGGCGCGGCCACTGGAGCTGCCGGCCGGCCTCGAGGTCGAGTGGCTCGGCGTCTCCGGCTACCGGCTCACCTACGAGGGCCAGACGCTGTTCGTCGATCCCTACCTCTCCCGGGTCCCCTTCCGCGACCTGGTGCTGAGGCGACAAGCGCTGCCGGACCCGGCGGCGCTGGATCGCTTCGTCAAGGCGCCGGGAGAGACCGTCGGCGTCCTCGTCGGCCACACCCACTTCGACCACGCGCTCGACGCGCCGGCGCTCGCCAGGCGCCTCGACTGCAAGGCCTACGGCTCACGCTCTCTGCTCAATCTGATGGCTCTGCACGGCCTCGCCGAGCGAACGGTCGAGGTCGAGCCCTACAGCACCTACGAGCTGGGCCCGTTCGAGGTCTCCTTCACTCCGAGCGTCCACTCGAAGCTGCTGCTCGGTCTCGCCGTCCCCTACGACGGCGAACTCAGCTGCGAGCACCTCGACTCGCTCTCCCCCGGCGCCTACCGCTGCGGCCAGGTCTGGGGGATCTCGATCGCGGTCGCCGGGTTGCGCTTCTACCACCAGGGCAGCGCCAACCTCCTCGACGATGCAATCCGCGACCGCGACGTCGACGTCTTCCTCGCCGGCGTCGCCGGCCGCAGCTTCACCGATGACTACTGGCAGCGGATCCTCCCCCGCCTCAACCCCCGCGCCGTCGTCCCCACCCACTACGACAATTTCTTCCGCCCGCTCGGCCAGGACCTCGAGTTCGTCGCCAACGTCCAGCTAGCCGAGCTTCCCGACGAGATCGGCGCCGTCAGCCGCGACATCGAGATCGCCGCCCTGCCCCGCTCGGACTCGCTGCCGAGCTAGTCGCCGCAGTACTTGGCGGCGATCTGCTCGACGGTGCCCATCGTGCGGATGGTTCCGTCGCCGAGGGCGTCGTAGACGGCCTTGAGGTCGAGTTTGGATTCGCTGATGCCGCCGCTGGGCAGCCAGAAGAGCTCTTTGCCTTCAATCGCCAGGCGGTCCTCGTCGCTGGCCAGCCCCAGTGCCTTCTTGGCCGCAGCGGCAGCTGGCTTCTTCGGCAGCATCGTCACCTGCAGCTTCCCCTTCGAGGCCGCAACCAGCTTCGCGTCGAACGGCTCGCGGGCGGCGATCGCCCGTGCCTCGACGCAGCTGCGCAGGAAGACCGGGACTTCATAGCCGAGCGCGTCGCCGAGGCCGCTTTCGATCTCTTTTGTCAGCGTCGCCTCGCTGCGCTTGCCCTCGGTGCCGAAGATCACGTTGCCACTGGCGCGGAAGGTGGCGACGTCGACAAAGCCGAGCGTCTCGAACTCCGCGGTCAACTCCGCGTTCTTGATCCGGCGGTTGCCGAGGTTCATCCCGCGCAGGAAGGCGACATAGCGTTCCATGGGCCGCAGCCTACGTCGGCGCCTGGCAAGATCGCGCCGTGAGCACCGACTACAGCTCGCTCCCACCCGATCTGCCGGTCCCGGAGGACGATGGCGCGGCCGATCATCTGCCCGGCTCATCGCTGCCATCTCTGCCGCTTCCGTCCACCCATGGGAGGACCGCCGACCTGGCCGAGCTCGCTCGGGATCGCCTCGTCGCCTACGTCTATCCGCGCACGGGGACGCCTGGAGAGCCGACGCCGGCCGGGTGGGACGACATCCCTGGCGCCCGCGGCTGTACGCCCCAGAGCTGCTCCTACCGCGACAGCCTCGCCGAGTTCGAGCGCCTCGGCGTCTCCGTCGTCGGCATCAGCGCCCAGCAGCCGAGCGAACAGCGCGAGTTCGCCGAGCGCGAGCACATCCCCTTCCCGCTGCTCAGCGACTCCGGCTTGGTCCTCGCCGATCGCCTTGGCCTGCCGACCTTCGAGGCCGCCGGGATGACCCTCTACCGACGACTGACCCTGGTCGCCGCAGCCGCGACCGTCGTCAAAGTCTTCTATCCCGTCTTTCCTCCCGATCGCGATGCCGCCGAGGTCCTAACCTGGCTAGCCGCTCACCCGCCCCGCTGAGGGGGTGAGTGAGCGAATCGATGGAGGCGCCGAGATTCGAACTCGGATCCGCGGCCGCGGCGCGAAGGCGTCTACAGGTTTAGCTGGCGCTTGGCTCTCGTCTCCCGGGGTCCGCGCCAGCGGGCACTACGGGAGACAAAGCCCTCTGAAATTTCCCCTGGCAGACGGGGCGATCCGCCTGGGTAAGCCCGCATTCTGAAGCCGGCTCCCCTCCCTGCGGGCGAGGGAGGACCGACTCTCACAGCGCTTAGTTTCTAGCTAAGCGGCGAGGGCGAACTCATGGTCCGCACGTATTGGTTTGTGCCGGTGTTTAACGAGGCCTCCGGCAACCTCGACCTGCAACCGTTCGCACGAGTCGACCACGTCGAAGCCTGTCGCCCCCGTGCACTGCGCTTTAGATTGTACGGGCTCGGGGTACGGTGTCGGGGATGGTGTCCCAGTGAGCGAGCGGTCCTACGACGTAGTCGTGCTCGGCGCCGGACCGGCGGGCGAGGTCTGCGCCGGCCGTCTCGCCGACGGCGGCCTGAAGGTCGCGATCGTCGAGCGGCACCTGATCGGGGGCGAATGCTCCTACTACGCCTGCATGCCTTCGAAGGCGCTACTGCGACCGGCCGACGTCATCGGCGAGGCAACCCGGTTGCCGGGAGTCCCGGTCGAGGCAGGGGCCAAGCTCGACCCGCGGGCGGTTCTCGATCGCCGCGACGAGGTCATCCACGACCTCGACGACTCGGTGCAGCTGCCCTGGCTGGAAGAACGGGGCATCGACCTCTCCCGCGGCGAGGCCCGCTTCGACGGCGAGCGCCGGCTGGTCGTCGGCGGGGAGGTGCTGAGCGCCCGCAGAGC
>DASSFS010000087.1:0-49388 GCA_035694165.1 Solirubrobacterales bacterium
CATGTGCGAGGTCTCTTTGACCATGAAGATGAAGTCGGTCATCGCCGGCGAGTAGACGGCGCCGCCGGCGCAGGGGCCCATGATCAGGCTGATCTGCGGGATCACACCGGAGCATTTGACGTTGCGGGCGAAGACGTCGCCGTAGGCGCCAAGCGAGACGACGCCCTCCTGGATCCGGGCGCCGCCGGAGTCGTTGATGCCGATCACCGGCGCCCCGACCTGGGCCGCGAGGTCCATCACCTTGCACATCTTCTCCGCCATCACCTCGCCGAGACTCCCCCCGAACACCGTGAAGTCCTGGGAAAAGACGAAGACGGTGCGACCGTCGATCGTGCCGTGGCCGGTGACGACGGCGTCGCCCCAGGGCCGTTTCTTCTGCATCTCGAAGTCGTAGGTCCGGTGACGGACGAAGGTGTCGAGCTCCTCGAAGGAGCCGGGATCGAGCAGCTTCTCGATCCGCTCACGGGCGGTCATCTTGCCCTTCGCGTGCTGCTTCTCCACCGCAGCCTCGGAGGCCGAGTGGATCGCCTGGTCGCGCAGCTCACGCAGGTAGGCGAGCTTCTCGTCGTGGGTCACCGGGTTGCGCTCTCTCATTGGAGCGCGGCAGTCTATTTGAGAGGGGCGCGCGGGGGCCTATCCGGCAGGGGCTCCACCCCTACCGGATAGCCCTGCGTAACTACAGTTCTGCGCAGACGGCGTAGGCAACGACCTGCCAGTTGCCGGCCTCCGCCGCGAACTCGCGACCGCCGGCGATCCAGCCGACTCGGACGTTGGTGGCGCTGGTAACCGGTGCGGATTCACTCGGCACCACGTTGACCGTCGCCGGAGAGTTGATCCGGACGCCGCCGCCGATCGCCTGCTTGTTGGTCGGGCAGGTGGCAGTGACCGACTTCGAGGTCTCGGAGTCGTTGACGCTGGTTTCGGTCACGTAGGTGACGTTCTTCAACAGCTGCGCGAGGAGGGTCGGGGAGACCTTGCTGCTGGTCACCGCGCCCGCACCGAGCTTGCTGTTGCCGATCGCCTCGTTCTTCAGCTTCGCTTCGGTGACCACGCCGCCGCCGAGCTGGCCGGAACGGACCGAGCCGTTGGCGAGCTTGCCGGAGGTGATGGCGCCGTTGGCGATCTTCGCGTTGATCACCGAATTGGTGGCCAGCTTGGCGCTGATCACGGCGTTTTTCTTCAGTTTCGGCGCCGTTACCGCTTCTTTGGCGATGTTCTGCGCTTTGACCGCGTTGGCGGGGATTTTCACGGCCGCGTAGGCGACGCCGCTGAGGGCGACGAACAGTGCCATGCACGACAGCACGTTCGCCACCGATAGATGCTTCCTCAAATCCATTCTTCTCCTCTGTCTATGCGGCGCTGAAAGGCCGCTTCTGTGGCTCTGCCAAGCGATCGAGGAAGGCCTCGAGATCGGCCGGTTCGAGGCCGGTCTCCTCAGCGGCGCGGACCTCAACCCGGGTGCCGAAGCCCTTCTCGGCCATCGTCACCTCGACGCCTTCGACGGCGTCGATCAGCTCCGCCAGCTCCGGCTCCGACTTCATCAGCGTCCGCGAGACCTCGATCATCGAAGTCCGCTTCGCCTACTCGACGTCAAATCCTCCAGATGGTCGGAGGCGTGTAGACGCGCTGCCCATCTAGAAGAAAGCGCCGCCCTTGTATTCGCCGAAGACGTCGCGCATGGCGCCGCAGACCTCGCCGATCGAGGCGTCGGCGGCGAGCGCGGCGCGGATCGGGTGCAGGAGGTTGCCCTCGCCGCGGGCGACGTCGCGGATGGTCTCCAGCTTGGCCATGACCTCGGCCTGGTCACGAGCCTCCTTGAAAGCCTTGAGCCGGGCCAGCTGGCGCTGCTCGGCCTCGGGGTCGACCTTGAGGATGTCGACGTCGTCGACCTGGTCGGTGACGAATTTGTTGACGCCGACGATCACGTCCTGGCCGCTCTTGTAGCGCTCGTGGTAGCTCAGCGCCGACTCCTCGATCTCGCGCTGCATGAACTCCAGCGCCTCGACCGAGCCGCCCAGCTCTTCGACCTTCTCCATCAGCTCCCAGGCCCGCAGTTCGACCTCGTCGGTCAGCGACTCGACGAAGTAGGAGCCGGCGAAGGGATCAACGGTGTCGGCGGCGCCCGACTCGTAGGCAAGCACCTGCTGGGTGCGCAGGGCGATCCGTGCCGAGCGCTCGGTCGGCAACGCCAAGGCCTCGTCGAAGCCGTTGGTATGCAGCGACTGGGTGCCACCGCAGACGGCGGCGAAGCCCTGCAGGGCGACGCGGATGATGTTGACCTCGGGCTGCTGCGCCTGCAGCGTGACGCCGCCGGTCTGGGTGTGGAAGCGGATCTTCATCGAGTTCGGGTTCTCGGCCCCGAACCGCTCTTTGACGATCTTCGCCCACATCCGCCGCACGGCCCGGAACTTGGCGATCTCCTGGAAGACCTGGTTGTGGCCATTGAAGAAGAAGGCGAGGCGGGGGGCGAACTCGTCGATCTTCAGGCCCCGCTCCAGCGCCGCTTCGACGTAGGCGATCGCGTTGGAGAGGGTGAACGCCACCTCCTGCACTGCGGAACAGCCCTTCTCACGGATGTGGTAGCCGGAGATCGAGATCGTGTTCCATTTCGGCACGTTCTGATGGCAGTACTCGAAGATGTCGGTGGTCAGGCGCATCGTCGGCTCGGCCGGGTAGATGTAGTTGCCGCGCGCCATGTACTCCTTCAGCACGTCGTTCTGGACGGTGCCGCGCAGCTTCTCGGAGGGGACCCCCTGTTCCTCGCCGACCAGCTCGTAGAGCAGCAGCAGGATCGCCGCCGGCGCGTTGATCGTCATCGAGGTGGAGACGCTGTCAAGCGGGATCTGGTCGAAGCAGATCCGCATGTCCTCGATCGTGTCGATCGGGACGCCGGTGCGGCCGACCTCGCCGTTGCAGAGCGGGTCGTCGGAGTCGCGGCCGAGCTGGGTCGGCAGGTCGAAGGCCATCGAGAGACCGGTCGAGCCGTGCTCGATCAGGTAGCGGTAGCGCTCGTTCGTGTCCTCGGGCGAGGCGAAACCG
The DNA here is from genome assembly GCA_035694165.1 of Solirubrobacterales bacterium. Taxonomy (GTDB): domain Bacteria; phylum Actinomycetota; class Thermoleophilia; order Solirubrobacterales; family 70-9; genus VAYN01. The sequence goes on from DASSFS010000087.1 coordinate 3,040, forward strand.
GCGTACTGGCGCATGGTCCAGAGCCGGTCGCGGTACATCCCCTCGTGGATGCCGCGGGTGAACGGCGGCTCGCCGGGAGCGCCGAGACGCTCTTCCAGGTCCGGAGCGACGTCGTCCTCGGTGTAGAGGGGTTCGATTTCGATCCCGGAATCGGTGAAGATCCGCTCGTCGTCGGGACCGACCACGGGGGCGATCGTGCGGTGGACCTCCTCGGCCGCGGGCTTGCCGCTGTTGCTCGACATCTCCCGGGAGGATATTGAGGGCGGGCGCTCAGGCGCTGGCGGTACTCGCCCGCCACTCCCCGAGCAGGTCAGTGAGGCTCTGTGCGAGCGAGGTCTCGGCCGCGAATCCGATTGCTTCGCGGAGCCGGGTCGGGTCCCCAACCAAGGCCGGCGGATCGGCGGGCCGCTCAAGGCCGGGGTCGTGATGCACGGTCACCGGGACTCGCGCCCCCGCGGCGAGCTCCGCGGCCAGCTCGGCGATCGTCGCTCCCTGGCCGGAGCAGAGGTTGTAGGTGCCGCTGAGTCCCTGCCGCGACATCTCCAGCAGGGCCCGCGCCCCGTCGCGAACGTCGATGAAGTCACGCACCGCGTCGGCGTTGCCGAGCGGAAGCTCGACCATCTCCTCGTCGCGCTCCGCCGCGGCGATGCAACGGGCGAAGCCCGGTATGGCGAACTGGGGCGACTGGCCCGGGCCGATCAGGTTGAAGGCGCGCGCGACGGCGACGCGGAGACCGCGAGCCCGGGCGTACTGGCCGCAGACGGCCTCCATCGCCAGCTTGCTCGCCCCATAGGGAGTCACCGGTCGCGGCTGCAACTCCTCACGGAGGGGCAGTTCGTCGTCCGTCCGGACGCCGTAGACGTCAGCGGAGGAGATGCAGAGAACGTGCGCCTGCGGCGCTTTTCGTGCCACCGCCTCGAGCAGGTTGAGGGCGCCGGTTGCGTTGGTCGCGAAGGTCTCGGCTGGCTGCTCCCAGCTGCGTCCGACCGAGGCGGCACCGGCGGCGTTGACGACGAGGTCCGGTTGCACCGCCTCGATGCAGGCGGTGAGGCCGGGTGGGTCCAGCAGGTCGCAGGGTGGCGCGGCCTCCGCCCCCCGCCGGGATCCCGGAATGACCTGCAGGCCTGCCTCCCGGCCGGCGGACAGGAGATGGCCACCGAGAAAGCCGTTGGCGCCGGTGATCAGCATCGTTGCGGCCACCGTCCAACCATATGATCGTTCGATGGTTGCGCGTGGGGGGACATACCGGAGGGCCGTGGCGGTATTGGCCGCGCTCGCCGCGGTGACTCTGGTCGTGTCCGCGGTTCCGGCTGGCGCCGGCGCCGAGGCGCTCGCCGGCGGTACCACCCGGATCGAGCTCAACCGCGCCCTCTTCTCGGAGCTGAAGCGCGATCGGGTCAAAGTGGAGAAGATCGGCACGGGGACGGTCGGTGGTCGGTCCGTTGACCTCCCCGTGAGCGGCGGCTCGGTCGACGTCGGCACCGCAATCGGCTCGATTGCGTTCGCGGGCGGCTTCAAGTTCCGCACCGGTAAAAGGGTGGTGCGACTGAACGAGCTCCTTCTCGACACCCAGAAGGGGGAGCTGAACGCGCTGCTGAACGGGAAGCGGCTGCAGATCGCCAGCCTGATGCCCTTCCAGTCCTCCCGTGCCGGCTTCGGCGACGAGATCGACGTCGCCGCCCTGAAGCTGAACAAACAGGCGAGTGCCCTCCTCAACCGCAAGCTCGGCCTGACGAACGTGTTCCGCCCCAAGCGCGCCTTCGCCAGTCTCGCCAGCAACGTCCAGCCGCAGGCAATCCGGATGGCAGGCGGGGAGATGCAGTTCAGCCTCGACCCCGGCACCGTCGCGAAGCTGAAGAGCCTCGGAGTCGACCCGGTCTCGTTCGAAACCGCCACGCTTGGAGCGGAACCGCCCGCCTACAGCGCCCCCCTGATCCAGGGCGAGATCTACCCGGCGGAGAGCCGCAGCTGGGGCTTCCTGGAAGGCGGGATCAGGCTCGCCAGGCCGGCACCCCCCGAACCACCGGAAACGCCCGGGCCGATCATCACCTTTCCCGTGATCACCTTGATCAACCTCGGGCTCTCACTCGAAACGCAGAAGCTGCTCGGTTACGTCCATGTCCACGACGAGGCGGCACAGCCTGCACCGGCGCCGGCGGGGCCAATCGCCGCGCTCGACTTCTCCGGCGCGACGGTCCAACTCGACCCGCTGACGAGAACCCTCTCGATCGCCAACGTAAGAGCGACCCTGGAAGCGCCCTTCGCCAACCTGATCAACGAGACGTTCGCAACGCCAAAAGGCAAAGCGCCGGTCCTGGCAGCCGGAGACCCGCTTGGGACCTTCTCGCTGACGATGCAGTCGCGCTGAGCGGCGAGGCGCTCAGTCGCTGGCGCCGACGAGGCGCTCGACGCCGGTCTTCTCGATCGTCTGCCGCAGTCCCTCGTTGAGCTCGATCGTCGGCTCCCAGCCGAGCAGATCGCGGGCGCGGGCGATGTCCGGCTGGCGTTGCTGGGGATCGTCGGTGGGCAGCGCCTCGTAGACGATCTCCGAGCGCGACTCGGTCACCTCGACCACCGCTTTCGCCAGCTCCAGCAGCGTGAACTCGTTCGGGTTGCCGATGTTGACCGGGGCGTGGACGTCGGACTCGGCCAGGGCGACGATGCCGCGGATCAGGTCGTCGACGTAGCAGAAGCTGCGGGTCTGGCTGCCGTCGCCGAAGACGGTCAGCGGCCGGTCCTGCAGCGCCTGGCGCAGGAAGGTCGGGATCGCGCGGCCGTCGTGCGGACGCATGCGGGGACCGTAGGTGTTGAAGATGCGGACGATCGCCGTGTCGAGGCCCTGCTGGCGGTGGTAGGCCATGGTCAGGGCCTCGGCGTAGCGCTTCGCCTCGTCGTAGACGCCACGCGGACCGATCGGGTTGACGTGACCCCAGTAGTCCTCCTTCTGCGGGTGGACCTGGGGGTCGCCGTAGACCTCGCTGGTCGAGGCGATGAGGAAACGGGCGCGCTTGAACTTGGCGACGCCGAGCATGTGATGGGTGCCGTGGGAGCCAACCTTGAGCGTGTGCAGCGGCAGCCGCAGGTAGTCGATCGGGCTGGCCGGCGAAGCCAGGTGGTAGACGAAGTCGACGTCCTCCGGGATATCGACGTGGGCGGTGATGTCGATGTTGCGGAAGTCAAACGCCTCGTCACGGATGTGGGCGATGTTCTCCAGCGACCCGGTCTCGAGGTTGTCGAGGCAGATCACCCGGTGTCCTTTGCCGAGCAGGTGCTCGCAGAGGTGTGACCCGAGGAAGCCGGCGCCGCCGGTGACTACGCAGGTGCTCATCGGAACCGATGCTATCGGTGCCAACCCCCTTGCCGCGCGGCGGGTCAATCCTGCATTTTCCGAAAATCGTGCCCGAAAAAACGTCCAACCGGGGGGAGAGATTCAGTTCTGGCCGGACTTCGGCTGCCATGTTCGGTGCGGGGAATTGAAGCGGCCAGGGGGAAGTGAGTGGTGAGCTCGAACGGGGGCGAGGGCGACGAGGCGGTGCTGCCACGGGTCAACGAGGGCGCGCGAAAACGTGCCGCGGTAGAGACATTTGTGCGTCATGAGGCGGTCCTGAGACGCACCGCCAGCCGCTACTCACTTTGCGCCGACGACGCCGACGACGCTCTGCAGCGGGCGCTCGAGATCCTCCTTACGAAGGCACCAACCGACGACCCGCGCGAACTGATCCGCTGGACGCAAACGGTCGTCAAGCACGAGGCGCTGGCGGTGCGGCGTGACCGCGAGCGGATCCTCAGCGGCCCGGCCGCAGTCAAGCCGGAGCCGGGACGGGAGGATTGGGTAGCGCTGATCCCAGCCGACAGCGACGGCCCAGCCGAGCGGGCCGAGCGTCACGAAGAGATTGCTCGCAGCCGCGAGGCCCTGCAAACGCTGAAGCCACAGGAGCTGCGCGCGCTCAGCCTCCTCGCCGAGGGCTACTCCTATCTGGAGATCGGCGAGATCACCGGCTTTAGCCAGACGAAGATCAACCGCTGTTTGGCCGAGGGTCGTGAGCGCTTCCGCAAGTTCCTCTCTCGCAGCGAAGTAGGAGGGCGTTGCGAAGAGATGGGGCCACTCCTCTCCTCGTTCTGCGATGGTGAACTGGGGAGCGAAGAGGCGACTGCGCTGCGCGAGCACCTCCGCGCCTGCGCCAGCTGCCGCGCGACCCTGCGCGCCTACCGCGCGGCGCCGCAGGCCGCGGCGGCGCTGGTGCCGGCCCTCCCACTCGCCCGCTCGCTGCTCGAGCGCGCCCACGACGCGCTCGCCGGGATCGCCGCCCGGTTCGGTGGCGGCGGACCGGTGACCGACACCGCTCTGCCTCAGGTCGCCGCGAGCGGGAGCGGCGGCATCGGCGCGGCGGCGCTGGCCAAGATCGCCGTGATCTGCGCGGGCGGCGCGGCCGCATGTGCGACGACTGGAGTGCTGCCGACGCCACTCGAAATGGACGATCGGCAAACGAAGGCCCCGGCCCTGGAGCGCCGGATCGACCCAGCGATCAGCGCGGAGTGGGACGCCAGTGGCGCCGCCGAAGAGGAGCCTGTCCCACCAGTCACCCCCGAGCCGGCGCCGGATCCCACCCGCGACGTTGCCGAGCCGGCCGCCGAGCCGCCAACGGCGGAGGTGGCCCCCGCGGTCGAATACACGCCGCCGCCGGAACCCGAACCCCTGCCGCCACCAGCGCCTGCACCAGCGCCCGAATCGGGTTCGAATGGCGCCACCACCGGTGGCAACCCAGCGGGAGAGTTCGGGCCATGAGAGCAGTCGCGAGACTGGCCTTGCTGATGGCGATCGCCACCGTCGCGCTGGGCGGCGACGCCGCGAGCGCGGGCGACGCGCCCGGCCTGCTGCCGATCAACCTGCGGGTCTCGGGAGGCGAAGACAACTGGCACGCCGACAACGACTTCCGGCTCGACTGGGACCGACCCCCCAACGCAGAAAGCTCTTCGATCGCCGCCGTCAAATTCCGCGTGCTCGATGCCGATGGCGCCGTGGTCATTCCCGCGACCCGAATGCCCTGGGACGCGACCCAGATCGAGCACATCCACGTGCCGCCCACCCCGGGCATCTATACGGCGGACGTGTGGCTGGTGGCTTCAGGTGGAGAGCGCGGCCCAGCGGTCAGCGCATCGCTGCGCTTCGACGCTTCGCGACCTGGCGAAGCCCGCCCAGTTGCCCCGGGAGGATGGATCGCCGCCGGCGCGCAGCCGATCCTCAGGATCGAACATCCCAAAGGACCGATTCCGATCTCGGGCCTCCGCGGCTACGCGATCTCGGTCGACCGCGGCTCCGGCAGCCGGCCCTGCGCCGTGCTCGGCCGCTGCACCATCGCTGAGACCGACCTCGGCGGCGGCATCGACGACGACACCACCTCGCTCGGGATCCTGCCCGAAGGGTCGAGCGTCGTCCGCGTCGTCGCCGTTTCGGGCTCTGGGGTCAGCTCGACGACGGCCAGCACGACGCTTCGAGTGGACGCCACCAATCCTGAGGTGGTGCTGGCCGGCGTCCCCACGGGCTGGGCCAGCGACCCGGTGCGGCTGATCGCCAGCGGTCGCGACGGGCTCTCGGGGATGGCGGCGAGCGGGCCCAACGGGCCCATCACCTCGATCTCGGTCGACGGTGGCGTGCCGAGGATCGAGCAGGGTCCCTCGGCCGCCCTCACGGTCAGCGGCGAGGGAATCCACCGAGTCTCGTCCTTCGCCCGCGACGCCGCCGGCAACAGCGGGGACGAGGTGCCGGTGACCGCGACGGTCGCAATCGACGAACGCCCACCGGCCGTCGTTTTCGCGCGAGCACAGGACCCGGCCGAACCTGAGCGGATCGAGGCCGTTGTCAGCGACCCGATGTCCGGCGCCGACGCGACGCGGGGATCGATCGCGGTGCGACCCGCCGGCTCCCACCAACGCTGGCGGCCGCTGCCGACGGCGGTCTCGGCGGGACGGCTCCTCAGCATCTGGGACTCGGACTCCTACGCGCCGGGGAGCTACGAGTTCAAGGCGACGGGCTTCGACAGCGCTGGCAACGCGAACGACACGACCCGGCGCGCCAACGGCAGCCGGATGATCCTGGCGAACCCGCTGAAGGCGCCGACCCGAATCCAGGCCGGATTCGAAGCCCGGCGACGGACGGCGAAGGCGATCGACTACGGGCGTGGGGCTCGCTACGGAGGCCGGCTGACCTTGGCTTCAGGGGCGCCGCTGGGTGGCCTGCCGGTAAGGATCACGGCGCTCTTCGACGCTGGCAGCGACTTCTCCCAGCGCACCTCCGTGGTCGAGACCACTGCCGACGGAACCTTCAGAACCGAGCTTCCGCCAGGGCCGAGCCGCGAAATCGAAGTGACGTTCGCGGGCAGCCGGGTCCTGGCCCGCAGCAGCAGCGGCCGGACGCGAATGGCCGTGGCTGCGGGCGTGCGCCTCCGCGCCTCCAGGTCCAGCGCGCGGGTCGGCGGCGCGCCGGTGATCTTCAGCGGCTGGGTCGGCGACCTTGGCGCCGAGCTGCCCGCCGCCGGCACTGCGGTCGAGCTTCAGTTCCGGCTGCCGCGACGACCTTGGTCAGAGTTCCGCACCGTGCAGACCGATGCTCGCGGCCGGTTTCGCTACGCCTATTCGTTCAGCGACGACGACAGCCGCGGTGTTCGCTTCCAGTTCCGCGCTTACGCAACTGGAGGCGACCGGCCCTACGAGCCAGCCGCCTCCAAGTCGGTAACGGTTACTGGTCGCTAGCTAGCGCAGCGACGCGAACTGATCGGCTACCTGGTCGACCAAACCCTGGGCACGCGAGGTCTGATCGTCGATCGCGCGGCGGACGCGCTGCTCGACCTCGTTGCGGTTGCGCTTCAGGGTGGTCTCGACCGTGCGCTGACGCTTGCGCGCCTCGCGCTCGACCCGGTTGCGGGTCCTGCGAGCCTCGGTGGTCGCCTTGCGGCGGGCGCTGGTGCCGCGACGCTCGGTCCGCTTCACCGTTTTGCGCAGCTGGGTGCGGTAGGACTTGAGCTGCTTCTCGGCGCTGTCGCGGCCGGTCCACGGCTCGACCAGGTCGGAAACGCGGTCGCTGACGCTGAGCACGATGCCGACGGGGAAGTCGATCGCGGTCTCGGCGACAGTCTGGACCTGGTTCTTCTCGGCGACGGCCGTCTTGGTCGCGGCCCGTCTGGTCGCTTTTGCGCTGGCGCTGGCGGACTTTTTAGCTTCGGTAGTCGCGCGTTTGGCCTGGGTTTTTGACTTGCTGCCGTTTTTAGTTTCTGCCATGAAAGGTGATCCCTTCGAGTCTGGGGGTTGCCTGCCTCGGGAAGTTCGCGAGTGTAGCGAACATATGTTCTTTACGAACACACGTTCTAACCCCGTTTCGGGAAGTGGTTACGCCACTTGGCCGGCGCGCTGGGCGTCGCGGACGATCTCCAGCGAAGCCGCTCCGGAAGCGGCCGCAAGCAAGTAGCGCGCGTCGAGATCGAGCGGCGTCTGATCAAGATCGAGGTCGCCGAAGGCCACGGCGCCACCGGCCTCGCGAACGATCAGCTGCGCGGCGGCAGCGTCAACTGAGCGGCACGGCCGCAGGCTCAGCATCGCGTCGAAGCGGGCGGCGGCGACGTAGGAGGCGGTAATCGCGATCGAGCCGACGACGCGCAGGCGGTAGACCTTCCCGGCCAGGGATTCGAGAGCCGGCAGCGCCCACTCCGGCTCCGCCGACTCCGCCCCGACGACCTCGAGCTTGCCAGTCTCAGCCGCGACTCGGATCGGCTGGCCACCGAGCGTCGCGCCCTCGCCCAGCCGCGCGGCGAACTCCTCGTCGGCGCCGAAGTCGTGGACGAAGCCGAACCCGACATCGGCCATCGAGGAGCCAGAGGCGACGGCAAGGCTGAGGCTGTGCGCAGGGATCGTGCGACGCGCGTTTAGCGAGCCGTCGATCGGGTCGATCACCACCCGCGCCGTGCCGCCCGAGCCGAAGGAGACTTCGCCGCGCTCCTCGGAGATCGCCACGAAAGACGCGCCTTCCGCGGCCAGCGTCTCCAGCTCGGCGAAGACCGCATCCTCGCAGCGGCGGTCGATCACAAGCGTGTGGTCTCCGCCCTCGCCGACGCCCTCGTAGGCGTTGCGCTCCTCGCTGCTCGGGGTCGAGGCGAAGATAGCCCGCTGCGCCACCACGATGCGACGGCAGATTCCCAGCCAGTCTGCGGAGAAAACGTCCATCGGCCGGATGCTACGGCGCGCTAGCGTTGGGCGATGCGCGACGAGCCGATCATGGCGCTAGAGGCCGACGGGCGGGAGCGAGCGATCGCCCACCGTGACGGTGCCCTGCTGGTCCTGGGGGCTGCCGGAACCGGCAAGACGGAGCTGCTGGCGCGGCGGCTGGCGCGGCTGGCCGCCAGCGGCACCGCGGCCGATCGCGTGCTCGTCCTCGGCTCCACCCGCGCGACCGCGCGGCGGCTGCGCGAGCGGGCCGAGGCATTGCTCGCAGGGCCGTTCGAGGAGCTCTGGATCGGCAGCTGGGACACGATCGGCGAGCGGCTGCTGCGCGAGCACGCCGAGGCGGCGGGCCTCGATCCGTTCTTTGATGTCCTCGGCCCGGCCGAGCGCCTAGCGATGCTGCTCGACCGGCTCGACCAGCTTCCCCTGCGCCGGCACGAGATCCGTGGCAACCCCGCCGGCCTGCTCGCCCGCCTGCTGGCACGAATCGACGCACTGAAGGCCGAAGCCGCCGGTCCGACGACGGTCGGCGACCGCGCCCGCGACCGGGAGAAGGCAGCAGCGGACGATGCGGAGCGCGAGGCGGCGCGGCGCGATCTCGAGTTCGCCGAGTTCTACACAGCCCACGACCGCATCCTCGCCAGCTCCGGCAGCCTCGACCGCGGCGACGTCTTTCTCGCCCTCAACTGCCTCCTGGTCGAGCGGCCCGACATTCGTCGCGAGATCGCCGCTCGCTTCGAGTTCGCGATGGTCGACGAGCTCGAGGAGACGACCCGAGCACAGCAAGCCATCCTCGAGGCACTCGCAAGCGACAACCCGAACCACCTCTATGCGCTGGAGGAGGCGGAGGGCTCGGGCGGCGCCTGGTTCCGGGATGTCCATCCCAGCGGTGATGTCGTGCTCCTCGAGCACCGCTTCCGCGAGCCGACGGTGGGGTTCTGGAAATGCAGCAACGAGCGCGCCCAATCCCAGGCGGTCGCTCGCGAAGTCGAGCACCTGCTCGCCGGCGGCGCCGACCCGGAGAAAATCTGCGTCCTCGTCGCCGAGCCGGCTCGCCAAGGCGGGGCGGTGGCGGCGGCGATGGAGGAGCGTGGCATCCCCTTCCACCTCTCTGGGCCAACCGCCCTCTTCCAGCGTCCCGAGGTGCGCGACGCGATCGCCTGGCTGCGGGTGCTCGCCGATCCCGACGACTCGCCGGCCGCGGCGCGGGCGCTGACGCGGCCGCCGGTCGAGCTGCGCTCTGGAGATCTCGCCCGGCTGACGACGATCGCGCGGCGGCGCAAGCAGGACATGGTCGCCGCCTGCGAGGCCGCTCTCGACAGCCCCCAGTTCCAGCCCGAGGCGCGAGAGCGCATCCAGTCCTTCCTCAAGCTCTACAACGCGGCGTCGGCGGCGCTGGAGGAGCGCCGCGCCGACGTCTTCGTCCGCCGCCTGATCGAGCGCGTCGGGCTGCGGCGCCAGCGCCTCTTCGCCGCCCAGCCAGAGGTTGCCGAGCGCCTGCTCGGGCTCTCGCGCCTGGCCGAGCTGGCAACCGCCTGGGCGCGGCGCGAGCCGCACGGCTCGACCCGCGGCTTCGTCGCCTACCTCAGCGCCGTCGCCGAGGCCGGAGTCGAACCAGCCGGGGGCGAAGAGCCCCCTGCCCCCGCCTCGGTGCAGGGAATGGCGATCGACGCGGTCAAGGGGATCGGCTTCGACTACGTCTTCGTGCTGGGGCTCGAGGGTGAAGCCGAGTGGACGCAGATCGGCTGGCCGGCGCGCACCGGCCTCGTGCTCTCCCGGCTCGAGCGCGGTGAGGGCGGTGAGGCCCGTCCCTCCCGCTTTTACGAGGAGAGTCTGGCGGCGATGGGAGGCGAGGAGGAAGAGCACGGCGAGGAGTTGTTCGGCCCCGCCGAGGGCCTACACGCCACCTACCGCAACCTGCGCGAGCAGGTGCTCGAGGCCTCCTGGCGAGCCGGCCGCGAGCTTTCCGAGCCCCGCCTCGACACGGCGATCGACGTCAACCGGGCGATTGCCCGTTACCTGGAGCTGCTGAAGCTGGCGGCCCTGGCACAGCGTCCTGGCGACGAGCCGACGGCGGAGGCAATCGCGGCGGTAAACGGCCTCCTGCGCCAGGTCGCGACCCCCGAGCAGCAGGCCGAGCTGGACGCCTCCTCACTCGACTCCTACCTGCTCGGCTCCGAGCACGAGCGCGGCCGGCGGCTGGAGTTGATCGCCGCCCGCGAGGAGCCCTCGCTGGAGGCGTTCCTGCCCCGCCGCGGCGACGGCCGGCTCAGCCTCTCGGCCTCCGACCTCAGCCTCTACCTGACCTGTCCGCTGAAGTACAAGTTCGCGCGGGTATTCGGCATCCCCCAGGAGCCGACGATCAACCAGCGCTTCGGGATCCTCATCCACAACGTGCTCGAGCGCTTCCACAAGGAGCCGCCCGAGAACGAAGAGGAAGGGCTGGGACAGCTCAACTACCTGTTCGAGACCGGCTGGCGCCGCACCGGCTTCGGCTCCACCGACGATGAGCTGCAGTTCCGCGACCGCGCCCGCGAGGCGCTGCGCCTCTACTGGGAGCGCGAGCGGGCGGCCGAGGGAGAACCCGTCTGGCTCGAGCGCAAGTTCGACTTCAAAGTCGGCGAGCACCACGTGCGCGGCCGGGTCGACCGAGTCGACCGGCTGCCGGACGGCGACTACGAGCTGATCGACTACAAGACCGGCGAACGCAAGACCGAAGCCGAGCTGGAGAACGACCTGCAGCTGGCGCTCTATCGCCTTGCCGCACGTGAAACCTGGGACGTCGAGGCCAGCACCGGCAGCTACTACTACGTGCTCGACGCTGACAAGGTCGCCGCCCCGACCAAGCCAGACGACGCCGAGCGGGTCGAGCGAACCGTGCTTCAAGTCGGCGAGGGAATCCTCGGCCAGGACTTCGAGCCACGTCCCTCTCCGTCGGTCTGCAGCTGGTGCGACTACCGCCTGATCTGCCCGGCGGCGGAGTCTTAGCGGCGACGCGTTGCCCGGATTTCGGCGCGGAGTTCTGCTTTGGAAGCTCGGAGTTCTGCGCGGAGTTCTGCGCCAGCCTCTCGAAATTCCATCCGGAGCTCGCTTATCTCCTTGCGAATCTCGCTGTCGAGGCATGCTTTTGAAGCTTCCAGCCGATCGAAGCGTTGGTCGACCCGGCGAAACCGCTCGTCTTTCCAGCTTTCGTCCATTGCCCGGATTCTGGCACAGAAGCTTTTTGTCTGCAGCCGGACGGCGCGAAAACCAAGCAGCTCGGCGGACGCAGGGAAGGGCGGAGAGGGGAGCGCACTTTTCGTGCGTGACCCGATCCGACCGACCGAGGACTCCGAGATGCGCCGGTTTGCAGCGCCGTCAGCGCTGGTCGCCGCGCTGGCGCAGGAAGCGCTGGAACTCGCGGGCGATTGAGTCGGCCGACGGAAGTTCGTCTCCCTCGCTGGCCAGCAGGTCGACCTGTTCGGCCTCGATCCGCGAAACCAGGTCCTCGATCTCTGGGTTGGCGGCGACCGCGCGGCCGATCTGGTCCTCGTAATCGTTCGTTTCCTCCTCCAATTCAGAGGCCTCGACGGCGATTCCGGTCAACCCCTCTAGCCGGCGCAACAACGCCAGCGCCGCTTTCGGGTTGGGAATCGCGGCGACGTAGTGGGGGACGGCAGCCCAGAGCGAGACGGAGTCGATGCCGCCGCGCCGGCAGAGATCGTGGACGACGCCGACGATGCCCGTTGGGCCCTCGTAGTTGGAGCGCTCCAGTTCCAGCTCTTCGACCATCTCCCGGTCCGAGGCGAGGCCGGTGATCGGCACCGGCAACGTGTGCGAGACCTCGGCGATCAGGGCCCCCAGGGTGATCACCAACTCGACCCCGAGGGTGTCGGCCGCAGTGGCGATCGTCTCCGAGAAGGTCCGCCAGCGCAGATTCGGCTCAGTCCCGTCGAGCAGGATCAGATCGCGGTCGGCGGCGGGGACCGGAACCCCGATCAGGTTGTTCGTCGGCCACTCGACCCGCCGGGTTTGACCTTCGTCCAGGCTGATCGTCGGCCGGGTCGCCTGGAAGTCGAAATAGTCCTCAGCGTCGATCCGGGCGATCAGCTGCGAGTCAAACGAAGCAGCGATCGCTCCGAGCGCGGTCGAGGCGGCAGCAGCCGCGTCGTTCCAGCCTCGAAAAGCACAGACCAGCACCGGGGACCGGAGCTGCGGGAGGTCGCCTTCCCAGGTGAGGGAATCCACGCTCTGAGCGTAGACGATGACGCTCAGGGGACCGGGAAGTCTGCCCTTTCTCAGGTCATGTCAGCACTAAGGCATGGAGCGCGCGCGACGGACGAGCTGGGCTGCCAGGAGAAGGGCCAAGCCGGCGAAAGAGAGCTGCAGGACCCGCTCGGAGACGTTGTTGGCGACAGCAACGCCGATCAGGACGCCGAGTGGAGACAGGGCGCCGATGATCAGCGCCTCGCGGACGCGGACGTTGCCGTAGGACTTCTGACGGTAGGCGCCGACCAGAGCGACGATCACGATCATCAGCAGCGAGGTCGACTCGCCCTCGACCTGGCTGAAGCCGAGGAAGATCGTCAACGCCGGCACGAAGAGGACGCCGCCGCCGACGCCGACCAGGCCACCAGCGAGGCCACCGGCGACGGCGAGCAGAACTGCCAGCAGCTCGTTCACGAGAGGATCAGCTCGATCGCGATCGCGACCAGCAGGACCGCGAAGAGGTAGGAGACGGCGCGCTGGGGAATGCGCTGCTGGATCGCGGTGCCGATTACGACGCCGACGACCGCCGGGATCGCCAGCAGCACCCCGGTCGAGACGTCGACGTTGCCGTAGATACCACCCTGGGCGATCGCGCCGAGCAGGCCGATGAGGACGATCGCGGCGAGGCTGGTCCCGGTCGCCAAGCGCTCGCCGTAGCCGAACCAGAAGATCAGCAGCGGCACGATCACGGTCCCGCCCCCGACCCCGAAAAGGCCGCTGAAGGCCCCGGCGAGGGTGCCGATCGCCGCCAGCTTGAGGATCGAGTCCGAGGGCATCGACCCGGGGGGCGACATGCGGCGATACTAGATGCCGTGCCTCGCGAATTCGAGACGGGGGAAGGCGCCCGAGCCGAGCTGCTGCTGCCGCTGCGGGCCGACCCCGCCCGAGCGGCGATCCTCACCGACGTCGACGGCACCCTGGCCCCGATCGTCGAGCGGGCCGAGGATGCGGCCGTGCCAGCGGCGGCCCGCGCGGTGCTGGCGCGGCTGAGCGAGCGCTTCGCCCTGGTCGGCTGCATCTCGGGGCGGCGGGCCCTCGATGCGCGGCGGCTGGTCGGGCTCGACACACTCGCCTACGCCGGCAACCACGGCCTCGAGCTGCTGCTGCCGGGGGACGATGCGGTTCGGCCCGATCCTTCCCTGGACGGCCGCGAGCGCGACGCGTCCGTCTTCATCGCCGGTCTCGATCCAGAGGTGCTGGGGGGCGCGGAACTGCGGCTCGAGGACAAGGGTCCGATCCAGGCTCTGCATTGGCGTGGAGCAGCGGACGAGGCAACCGCCGAGGGGCACGCCCATGAGATCGCCGTCGAAGCCGGCCACGCCGGGCTGGAACCACGCTGGGGACGCAAGGTGCTGGAGCTGAGGCCGGTTGGCGGCGGTGGCAAGGACGCCGCCGTGGCCTCGCTCCTCTCCGGCGAGGGGATCGAGCATGCGACCTACGCCGGCGACGACCGCACCGACCTCGACGCCTTCCGGCGCCTGCGCGAACTGCATGAGTCGGGTGAGCTGAGGAGCGCCGTCTGCGTCGGCGTCGTCTCGCCGGAGGCGCCACCGGAGCTGCCCGAGGACTCCGACCTGATCGTCGATGGGCCCGATGGCTGGCTGGCGATCCTCGAATGGCTGGCGGAGTAACGGGTGTCCTACACCGACCTGCTTCGACTGACCGTCTTCATCACCGGCGCCGAGGCGACCGCCCTGGGGGCGATTACCGCAGTCGGCGCCAACCGCACCGGCGAAGAGTCGATCATCCTGATCGCCGTCGCCTGGTGGCTGGTCTCACTGGCGATCGGCTTCTATCTCGGCCGTCCGCGCCGCGCCAGCGACGACATGCGCAACGCGCTGTCCCGCGCCCGCACCGCCACCTCGCTGCCCTCCGAGACGGCCGCCCGGATCGCGATCGGCCGCCTCTGGCCGATCGGCCTGACCGCGATCGTCGCCGGCGTGCTCGGGGTCTTCTTCCCCGGGGTCGCCCTGGTCGGCGCCGGCTACGCGCTGATCGTCTCGCTCGCCTGGCACACCCGCGAGGCCGCCGTGCTCGCGGTCGAGCAGCGCGACGGGGTCCGTTTCTACGTCGTCCCCGGCTCGGCCCTGCGCCCGATCGAACTGGTCCGCACGCCCGGCCTGCGCAGCGTTCCGCGCGGCGCCGCGCATTGACGGGGCGCGGCCGCTCCTAATCGAGCAGCTTCGAGAACTCGCGCCAGCCGCGGGTGTTGGCGACGTCGGCGGCGGTCAGCCAGGCGCGGCGGGCGGTGGCGACCGCGTAGGCCATGTTGTCGAGCGTGTCGACGCCGTGGGCGTCCGTGTTGAGGACGAGCTTGACGCCGGCGTCGACCGCGAGCCGGGCGTGTCGGTCAGAGAGGTCGCGGCGGTTGGGGTTGCCGTTGATCTCGAGCATCGTGCCGGTGCGCGCCGCCGCCTCGGCGACGGCCTCGACGTCGATGCCGTAGGGCTCGCGGCGCCCGATCAGCCGGCCGGTGAGGTGGCCGATGCAGTTGATCTCGGGGTTCTCGATCGCCGCCAGCACCCGCTCAGTCATCTCCTCGGCTGAGATCGAGAAGGACGTGTGGACGCTGGCGAGGACCCAGTCGAGCGCTTCGACCAGATCGTCGGGGTAGTCGAGTGAGCCGTCGAGGCCGATGTTGATCTCCGAGCCGGCGAGCAGGCGGAAACCCTTGTTGTCCTTGTCCTGGCCTTTGTTCCAGGCGCGGATCTCCTCGATCCGCTCCCACAGCCGCTCGGGGGTGACGTGGTCGCCGAAGCCGTGGCTGGCCGAGTGGTCGGTGATCGCCATATAGGCGTAGCCACGCTCGCGGCCGGCCTCGGCCATCTCATCCAGCGTGTTGCGACCGTCGGAGAGGGTGGTGTGGGAGTGCAGGTCGCCCTTGATGTCGTCGAGGGAGATCAGGTCCGGCAGCGTCCCCTCCCGCGCCGCTTTCAACTCGCCGCGACCCTCGCGCAGCTCCGGCTCGATGTAGGCGTAGCCAAGGCGCTCGTAGACGCCCTCCTCGCTCTCGCAGAGGGTGACATCACCGCTCTCGGTATCGGTGATGCCGTGCTCGGAGACCGAGAGGCCGCGGCCGACCGCCTCTTCGCGCAGCTGGATGTTGTGGGCCTGGGAGCCGGTGAAGTGCTGGAGCAGGTTGCCGAAGGCGGCCGGCGCCACGATCCGCAGGTCGACGGAGATGCCGTTATGCGTTTGCGCCCGCACGCCGCTGGCGCTGGGGGTGCCGGCGGCGGCGATAAGCGGGTGCGAGGCGAGGTGCTCGGAGAGCGCCGTCGGCTCCTCGGCAGTGGCGATCAGGTCGATGTCCTTGCAGGTCTCGGCCCAGCGCCGGACCGAACCCGCCACCTCGACCCGGTTCGCGGCCCCATGCTCGCGCAGCGCCGCTGCCAGTTCGGCGGCGATCGGCCGCACCATCGAGAGCAGGAGCCGGCCCGGGCCCTCGCCGGGCTCGCCGAGTCGCTCGAGCGAGGCCAGCACGTTCTCCTCGGCTTTTGCGCCAAGCCCTTTCACCTCGCGGATCTGTTCGGTCTCGGCCGCGGTTTTGAGGTCCTCCATCGAGGCGATCCCGAGCTCGTCGTAGAGCAGGCGCGCGGTTTTCGCCCCCAGCCCCGGCACCCGCGTGACCTCGATCAAGGTGGGCGGGAACTTGGCCTTCAGCTTCACCGCGGCGGGGATCTCCCCGGTCTCCAGCAGCGCCTGGATCTTTTCCGCCAGCGTCTTGCCAACGCCGGGAATCTCAGTGGCCCTGCCGGCCGCGCTCAGCTCGGCTACGGACACCGGGCTCTCGCGAATCGCCTTCGCCGCCGTGCCGTAGGCGAGGACGCGGTATTTGACCGCCCCGTCCAGCTCGTAGAGGGTCCCCAGTTCGTCCAGTGCGGCGGCGATCTCGGCGTTGGTCATTAGAGTCGACAGAATGCCTGACTCGGACCTTTTTCTGCGCCTTGGCAACCTCGCTATACTTTCTGAAGTATTGACCAGCGAACCTCGATTCCGGGAGATCGATATCCAGTGACTGGGAAACTGACTGACGTAACCGACGCCACCTTCAAAGCCGATGTGCTCGATGCCGACGGGCCTGTTCTCGTCGACTTCTGGGCTCCCTGGTGCGGTCCGTGCCGCGTCGTCCACCCGGTCCTGGAGGAGATCGACAGCGAGCGCGACGACCTCAAGATCGTCAGCATCAACGTCGACGAGAACCAGCAGACCGCGGCCAACTACGAGGTGCTCTCGATTCCGACGATGATCCTCTTCAAGGACGGCGCGATCGCCAAGAAAGTCGTCGGGGCGATGCCGAAGCGCCGCCTCGAGGCCGAGCTGGAGCCGGCGCTCGCCTAGCGCGGCGCCGCTCCCTCTTAGCTAGCGATGCCGTTCGTACAGGTCCACTGGTTCGAGGGCCGAACCGACGAGCAGAAGGCCGAGATCGCCAAACGGATCGAAGCGGCCCTGGTCGACGTCGCCGGCGTCACCCCCGAGCACTGCTGGGTCAAGTTCTCCGACTCCGCCAAAACCGACTTCATCATCGGCGAGTCGGCCGAATAGCGCCTAGAGCTTCGTAGCCAGAATCCCCGCCAACGTGGCGAAGCCGGTGAACATGGCGCCAAACAGGGCGATCACTGAGGTGAGGATCACCCGGTGCAATGAGTCGAAGCGGCCGTTCATCGCGTCGAAGCGCGCCTCCACCTTGTCGAAGCCTTCTTTCATCTCGGCGCGCACCGCCTTGAATTCCTCATCGACCTGCTCGAACCGCTTGTCGACCTGCTCGAAGCCGCGAGTGACCTTCACGTTGAGGTCGTCGAGGCGCTCGTCGGTCCAGCTTTCCCTTGCCATCATCTGCATTCAAGCACCGTAGCGTTTTGTCTGCACGTAACAAGGCGGAAAGATGCCGGGACTGAGGAATCTTTGTGTCGAATTAGGCAGTGGCGCGGGTGACGGAGATCGTCAGTTCGTGGCCGTCGATCTTGGCGTTGGTGCCGTCGGCGGCGTCGTAGGCGACTGACGTCGCTAGGACCTCGCCGGTCAGGTACTGCTCGTGGGCGCGGGCGGCGTCGAGCAGGTCCGCGTCGCCATCGAGCGAGAGGTTGATGCGGTCGGTGATCTCCAGGCCGGCCTCTTTACGGGCGATCTGGACAGCGTGGACGATCTCGCGGGCGAGGCCCTCGCGGCGCAGCTCCTCGTCGAGCTCGAGCTGGAGGGCGACAGCGTGGCCGGCCTCGGCTTCGACCTCGTAGCCCTCGAGCGGCTGCAGGGCAAGGGTCACCTCGTCGGGACCAAGGGCGTGCTCGTCCCCGTCGATGTTGATCCCGATCTCGCCGCCGTCGGCCATCACCCGGGCGACATGGCCGGCGTCGAGCGCCTCGACGGCGGCGGCGACCAGCGGCATCCGCTTGCCGAAGCGTGGGCCGAGCGCCCGGTAGTTGGGCTTGGCGGTGTAGCTGACCAGGTCGGCCTCGTCGCTGACGAAATCGAGTTCCTTGACGTTGAGCTCGGCGGTGACCAGGTCGGCGCGGGCTTCGATTGCCTCGCGCTCGGCCTCGTTGGCGACGATCACGGCACGGCGCAGCGGCTGGCGCACCTTGGCCTTCGCCTGGGCACGAGCGGCACGGCCGAGCTCGACCGTCAGCCGCACCGCCTCCATGCCCGACTCCAGCGCGGGATCGGCGAGCGCGGAGTCGGCCTGCGGGAAGTCGCGCAGATGGACGGAGTCGGGCAGCTCGCCGGTTTCCCCCAATGTGCCGCCGGCCAGGTTGAGGTGGAGCTCGTCGGCGAGGAAGGGGGTGAACGGAGCCAGCAGCGCCGCCGTCTCCAGCAGGCAGTGACGCAAGGTCGCGAAGGCGGCGCGGTCGCCGTCCCAGAAGCGCCGCCGCGAAAGGCGGACGTACCAGTTGGAGAGCTCCTCGACGTACTCGGCGATCGCGCGGCCGGCGCCGGTGCAGTCGTAGGAGTCCATCCGCTCGCGCACGGTCGCGGTCGTCGCCTGCAAACGCGAGAGCGCCCAGCGGTCGAGGTCGTTGGCCGGCTCGGGGGCTCCGCGGAAGTCGATCGGCCCGAGGTTCTCGGCGTTCGCGTAGAGGACCCAGAACGAGTAGGTGTTCCAGAGGGTGAGCAGGAACTGGCGCACCGACTCCCCCACCGTCTCGACCGAGAAGCGATATCCCGCCCAGGGCTGCTGCGCGGTCAGGTAGTACCAGCGGAAGGCGTCGGCGCCATGGGCATCGATCACCTCCCAGGGCTCGACCACGTTGCCACGACTCTTCGACATCTTCTGGCCGTCGGGGTCCTGGATGTGGCCGAGGCAGACGCAGTTGCGGTAGCTCGACTCGCCGAACAGCAGGGTCGACTCGGCCAGCAGGGTGTAGAACCAGCCGCGGGTCTGATCAATCGCCTCGCAGATGAAGTCGGCGGGGAAACGCTCCTCGAACTCCGCCTCGTTCTCGAACGGGTAGTGGAACTGGGCGAAGGGCATGGCGCCGCTGTCGTACCAGGTGTCGATCACCGAATCGACCCGCCGCATCTCGGCCCCGCAGCGCTCGCAATCGATCGTCACCTCATCGATGTAGGGGCGGTGGAGGTCGTCGGGAACCTCGGCGCCGGAGCGCTCACGCAGCTCGGCCACCGAGCCGGCGCAGAAACGGCCGTCGCAACCCTCGCCCGAGCACTCCCAGATCGGCAGCGGCGTGCCCCAGTAGCGGTCCCGCGAAAGCGCCCAGTCGACGTTGTTCTCCAGCCATTTTCCGAAGCGGCCGTGCTTGATGTGCTCGGGGTGCCAGCCGATCGTCTCGTTGTTGGCGAGCAGCTGGTCGCGGGCCTGCGAGGTCGCCACGTACCAGCTCGACTTTGCGTAGTAGAGGAGCGGGGTGTTGCAGCGCCAGCAGTGCGGATAGGCGTGCTCGTAAACCTGCTCGCGGAAGAGCAGTCCGCGCCGATCGAGGTCGGTGATCAGGTCAGCGGTCACGGTCGGGTCCTTGACGAAGCGGCCCTCGAAGCCGGCGACGCGGTGATCGAATTTGCCGTCGAGCTTGACCGGGTTGTAGAGGGTGGCGTGGCGGGTCGGGTCGAAGAGGCCGTTGCTGGCCGCGACCGCGTAGTCGTCCTCGCCGAAGGCGGGGGCGACGTGGACCAGGCCGGTTCCGTCTTCGGTGGTGACGAAGTCGCCGGGGAGGACGCGGAAGGCGTCCTCGGGGCCGCCGTCGGCAAGCTCGAAGACGGGGCCGCGGTAGCGGCGGCCAACCAGGTCGGTGCCGGGGAAGCGCTCGATGATCTCGGCCTCCTCTCCCAGCACCTTCTCGAGCAGCGGCTCAGCCAGGATCAGGGTCTCGCCGCCGATCCGGGCGCGGACGTAGGTGACGCCGGGGGCGACTGCGACGGCGACGTTGCCGGGGAGGGTCCAGGGCGTCGTCGTCCAGACCAGCAACGACTCGCCGGTCTCGGAGCCGTCCTCACCGAGCAGTGGGAAGCGCACATATATAGACGGGTCCTCGACGTCCTTGTATCCCTGCGCGACCTCGTGCGAGGAAAGGGCGGTGCCGCAGCGGGGGCAGTAGGGGACGACCTTGTGGCCCTCATAGAGGCGCTCGTCGTCCCAGAGTTTGCGCAGCGACCACCAGACCGACTCGATGTAGTCGTTGTCGAGGGTGACGTAGGGGTTGTCGAGATCGATCCAGAAGCCGATCCGTTCGGTCAGCCGGTTCCACTCCTCGACGTACTCGAAGACCGATTCGCGGCAGCGCTGGTTGAACTCGGCGATGCCGAACTCCTCGATCTCCTGCTTGGAGGAGATGCCGAGCTGTTTTTCCACCTCGAGCTCGACCGGCAGGCCGTGGCAATCCCAGCCCGCCTTGCGTGGTACCCGGTAGCCGCACATCGTGCGGTAGCGGGGGTAGATGTCCTTGAAGACGCGGGCAAGGACGTGGTGGGAGCCGGGGCGCCCATTGGCGGTCGGCGGTCCCTCGTAGAAGCTCCAGACCTTGGCCCCCTCACGATTCTCGAGCGAGCGCTCGAAGACGTCGCCGTCGCGCCAGCGACCGAGCACGCGCTCCTCCAGCTCGGGGAAGGACTGCCTGGGGTCGACTGGGTTGAATCCGGGCACGAGCGCGGATTCTAGGAGGCCATCCCAGGAGCCAGGCTCACCAGACGAGGATGAAGTCCCCGGGGTCCTGCGGATTGACGCCCGAGACCTGGAGGTACGCTCAGCGACGATGCGGCTCTACGACCTCAACGGCAAGGTGGCACTGATCACCGGGGCGGCCCGCGGGATCGGCTTCGAGACGGCTCGCCAGCTGCACCTGCGCGGCGCCTCCGTCGCGGTGCTCGACCTCGACGCCGCCGAGGCGCGCGAGGCGGCCGAACGGATCGGGCCGCGGGCGCTGGGAATCGGCGCCGACGTCACCGACGAGGGTGCGCTGCTGGCAGCCGTCGCCGAAATCGTGGAGAGGTTCGGCGGCCTCGACATCGCCGTCGCCAATGCCGGGATCGCGCCGCCGACGGTGACGACGGCGCGGACGATGCCCGGTGAGGAGTGGAAGCGGGTCGTCGACATCAATCTGATCGGCGCTTGGCACACCGCGCGGGCGGCCTTGCCGCAGATTTCGGAGCGACAGGGCCAGCTTGTCTTCATCGGCTCCATCTACAGCTTCGCCAACGGCCTCCTGGCCAGCCCGTACGCGGTGTCGAAGGCGGGGGTCGAGGCTCTGGGACGGGCGCTGCGGGCGGAGCTGGCTCCGCTGGGCGCGAGCGCCACGATCGCCTACTTCGGCTGGGTCGACACCGATCTGGTCAGGGACTCGCTCGACCGTAGGGACGATGGGCGCGGCGCCCGCATCCTGCGCGAGATCCTGCCGGCCTTTCTGCTGAAGCGGATCACGGCGGAGGCCGCGGGCGCGACGATCGCGCGGGCGCTCGAGGAGCGGGCTCCGCGGGCATTCGCGCCGCCCGTCTGGCGCTACCTCTCCACCCTGCGCGGGGTGATCAACCCGCTGACCGACCGGCGGCTCGACCGGGACCCTGCGGTCGCTGAGATCGTGGCCGAAGTCGAGGCCTCGGCGACGAAGCTGTCCGCCTAGATCGTCCGATCCCCCGATACGCTCCCCGCCGATGCCCCTCTACGACCTCAACGGCAAAGTCGCCTTGGTCACCGGCGCCGCTCGCGGAATCGGCTTCGAGACGGCGCGCCAGATGCACCTGCGCGGCGCCTCCGTCGCGGTACTCGACCTCGACGCCGCCGAGGCGCGCGAGGCGGCCGAACGGATCGGGCCACGGGCGATCGGCCTGGCCGGAGACGTCACCGACCAGGGAGCGATGATGACCGCGGTCGCCGAGGTGGTGGAGAAGTTCGGCGGCCTCGACGTCGCCGTCGCCAACGCCGGCATCGCCCAGTCGCAGTTCGCCACCGCCCGTGCAATCTCCGGCGAGGAATGGGAGCGCGTCTTCGAGGTCGACCTGCTCGGGGTCTGGCGCACCGTCCGCGCAGCGCTGCCGCAGATCGTCGAGCGCCGCGGCCAGATGGTCGTCGTCTCCTCCGTCTACGCCTTCGCCAACGGCATGGGCAACACGCCCTACGCGGTCGCCAAGGCCGGGGTCGAGTCGCTCGGCCGCGCCCTGCGGGTCGAGCTGGCGCCGCATGGCGCCAGCGCCAGCGTCGCCTACTTCGGCTGGGTCGACACCAAACTGGTCCGGGACGCGCTCGACCAGGAGGCCTCCAGCCGGATCAAAGAGCTCAGCCCGGACTTCCTGCTGAAGCGGATCACCCCGGACGAGGCAGGAGCCGCGCTCGTGCGCGGGATCGAGGAACGGGCGCCACGCGTCTTCGCTCCCAAGTGGTGGCGCTACGTGTCAGCCCTGCGCGGCCTGGTCAACCCGCTGCTCGACCGCCGCATGGAGAAGGACGCGAAAACCGCAGCGGTGATCCGCGACATGGACGCGAAAACGGTCGACGCCGAGCGGACGCCGAGCGCGAACTAAACGCTCAGAGCGCGCCGCTTCTCGTAAACGGCGCGCTGCACGTGGTCATAGAGAGTCTCCGGAGCGATGTCGGCTTCGTTCGGCCAGGCGATCGTCGGTCCCTCGATGAAGAGCTTCTGGAAGAACTCGACATCGCGAAGAGGCTCGAAGACCCCGCCGTACTCGAGCAGGTAGGAGAGGTCCACGTTGGCCGCGAGGCCATCTGCAAACCGCAAATGAACTTCGTAGCCATCGAGCGGGACCGCTTCGACCAGTTTTGGGGGTAGAGCCAACACACCTCGATGGTAGGACATTCAGCGGAGAGGCTCGATCGGCGTCAGGGGCCGACGGCTGCGCGCCAATTCCCAGTTGGTCATCAGCTCAGCCTTATGCCGCCAGGCCCACCGTTTCACCATCCGCTCGACGGGAGGCGACAAAGCGCCTGAAATTCGATCGAGGTCCACGATGTCGAACGATGCTTCGGCTCCCGCGTACTCGGCATGGAAGTGCGGCCTGCCGGGATGGAAGTCCTCGTTGAAGAACATCCTGATCGTGATTCCATAAAACCTGCTGATCTGGGGCACCTAGCGATCGTCACGGCGACCTTGTTACTGAACAAGACCTAAGTGCGCCAATTCAGGCGCATCTGAGTCAACTCTTTGAGCTAAGCAGCGACGAGGTCGCGCTCGCGGGCTGGACGGCGGGCGGTGACGACCACCGGGGTGCCGTCCTTGGGCGAGAGGGTGATGTTGCGGCGGCCGGTCTTCTCCGGCATCGGGCTGGCCTTGCGCAGGTCGCAGCGGGTCAGCACCTCGCGTAGGACGATCCGCATCTCGAACTCGGCAAAGGAGGCGCCGATGCAGCGCCGGATGCCGCCGCCGAAAGGGATCCAGCCGTAGGTGTCGGGCGCGCCTTCAAGGAAGCGCTCCGGTTTGAAGGCGAACGGCTCGGGATAGAGGTCGGCGCGGGTGTGGGTGAGCCAGATCGCCGGGGTCACGTCGGTGCCGGCTGGCAGCGTCAGTCCATCGGAGACCAGCTCGGTGGCAAGGCGACGACCGGCCAGCGGCAGCACCGGGCGCAGGCGCAGCGACTCGGTGATCGTCGCGCGCAGGTAGTCGTCCTCGCCCGCCGCCAACGAGTCGCGCAGTTGCTGCAGCGCGCCGTGATGGCGCAGCAGCAGGTCGAAGGCCCAGGCGAGCGCCGTGGCCGTCGTCTCATGACCGGCCAGCAACAGAGTCATCAGCTGGTCGCGCAGCTCCTCGTCGCTCATCGTGCCGCCGTCCTCGAACTCGGCCAACATCAGCATCGAGAGGATGTCGTCGCGCTCCTCGAGGCCGCCCTTGGCGCGGTGCTCGGCGATCTCGGCGTAGAGCAGCTCGTTGACCGCCTGCAGCTGGCCTTCGAATTTGGCCCAGGGCCCGCGGCCTCCGAAGCGCTGCATGGCGAGGCCGACGATCTGCGCCCGCGGCGAGGCAGTTTCCTGCAGCAAGTTGGCGAGCATCCCGCGCAGGCGCTCGAGCCGGGGACCGGTGGAGACGCCGAAGACGACCCGCAGGATCGCCTCCAGGGTCACCGCCTGCATCCGCGAGTGGATCGGGAACTCGCGCTCGAGCGGCCAGGAGTCGATCTCGGCGCTGACGATCTCGTCCAGCGCCGTTTCGTAGGAGCGCATCCGCTCACCGTGGAAGGGCGGCACCATCAGTTTGCGGCGGGCGAGGTGTTCGGATCCTTCCTGCAACAGCAAGGAACGAGCGCCGAGGACGGGCTTGAGGATGATGTCGCGGCCGGGCGGGAGGCCGTGGCTGCGCTCCATATAGAGAGCCTTGATCGCTGCGGGGTCGGAAATCAACACCATCGGCCGCTCGAAGCCGAGGAAGCGGACACTGAAGGAGTCACCGTATTTCTCCCGGCATTCCTGCATGAAGGGCAGTGGCCGGAAGCCCCAGCGCAGCGTCTGCACCAGCGGGTTGCTGCTCGGTTCAGGCGGGAGCGGCACGAGGTAGAGGATCGCAGGGATCGGGCGACGACGTGGTCCAGCTCCCCGGATGGTTAGCATCGGCCTAATGTCGGCCCTCGCGGATCTCAAGCTCCACTCCTCGGGGAAGGTGCGTGAGATCTACGAGTGGGACGACGACCTGCTGATGGTCGCGTCCGACCGGATCTCGATCTACGACGTGGTGATGCCGACGCCCGTCACCGACAAGGGCAAGGTGCTGAACCGGATGTCGGTCTTCTGGTTCGGGCTGACCGAGGACATCGTCCCCAACCACTTCCTCTCCGAGGACGTGCCGGAGGAGGTCTCCGACCGGGCGATGCGGGTGCGGCGGCTGGAGATGTACCCGGTCGAGTGCGTCGTGCGCGGCTACCTCTCCGGCTCGGGCTGGAAGGAATACCGCGAGAGCGGGGCGGTCTGCGGGATCGAGCTGCCGGCCGGCCTGGTCGAGTCCGACAAGCTGCCGGAGCCGATCTTCACGCCGGCCACCAAGGCCGAGATCGGCGACCACGACGAGAACGTCGACTTCGAGCGGGCGGCGGAGATCGTCGGCGACCGGGCGCTGATGGAAGATCTGCGGCGGGTCTCAATCGAGGTCTACCAGCGCGGCGCCGAGCACGCAGCCGAGCGCGGGATCATCCTCGCCGACACCAAGTTTGAGTTCGGCCGCCACGCCGGCGCCGAGATCGTCCTCGGCGACGAGGTGCTGACCCCGGACTCCTCGCGCTTCTGGCCCGCCGACAGCTACGAACCCGGCAAGACCCCGCCCTCCTTCGACAAGCAGTTCGTCCGCGACTGGGCCAGCGCCCAGGGCTGGGACAAGACCCCGCCGGCGCCGGAGCTGCCGCCCGATGTGATCGAGCAAACGCGCGGCAAATACGTCGAGGCCTTCGAGCGGATCACGGAAACGAGCTTCTGATGGCGAAGGCACGGGTGCTGATCCGGCCCAAGGAGGGGATCCTCGACCCCCAGGGCAAGGCGGTCGAGCGGGCGCTGCCCGCGCTCGGCTTCGAGGGAGTCGAGCACGTCCGGGTCGGCCGCATGGTCGAGCTCGAGGCGGAGGACCCGGAGCGGCTGGCGGAGCTCTGCGAGAAGCTGCTCGCCAACCCCCTGATCGAGGACTACGAGATTCAGACCCTGTGATCTGGGGCGTCCTTCAGTTCCCCGGGTCCTGTGATGAGCGAGATGCGCTGCATGCTTGCTCGCTGAGCGGCGAGGCACGGCTGATCTGGCACGAGGAGCGCGACCTCGGCGACGTCGACGCGGTCGTCATCCCCGGCGGTTTCTCCTACGGCGACTACCTGCGGGCCGGCGCGATCGCCCGCTTCTCGCCGGCGATGGAAGCGGTCGCCGAGTTCGCCGCCGCGGGCGGCCCGGTACTGGGCATCTGCAACGGCTTCCAGGTGCTCTGCGAGGCCCGCCTCCTCCCCGGCGCCCTCCTCCGCAACAAAGAGCTCCGCTTCACCTGCCGCCAAGTCGATTTGGTGGCCGATGGGCCGATAAGTGGAGCCACAGGCAACTTATCGGCCCATCGGCGTCAGGAGACGCTGTCGATTCCGGCCAAGCACGGGGAAGGCCGGTACTACGCGCCGGAGGAGGAGCTCGACCGGCTCGAAGCTAATGGGCAGGTGGCCTACCGCTACGCGAGCGAGCACAACTTCAACGGCTCGGCCAGGGACATCGCCGGGGTCACGAACGAGGCCGGCAATGTGCTGGGGCTGATGCCGCACCCCGAGCACGCGGTCGACCCGCTGACCGGCTCGACCGACGGGCTGCGGGTCTTCGAGGCGGCCGCGGCGGCGGGAGCGCGGGCGTGACGGTCGAGACCGCCAAGCACCGCGAGCTCGGCCTGACCGACTCCGAGTTCGAGCTGATCGTCGCGAAGCTGGGACGGGAGCCGAATGACGTCGAGCTGGCGATGTTCAGCCTGCTCTGGTCCGAGCACTGCGCCTACAAGCACTCGCGCAAACTGCTGGGCCGGCTGCCGACCGAGGGCGAGCGGGTGGTGATGGGGCCGGGCGAGAACGCCGGCGCCGTCGACGTCGGCAACGGCTACGCGGTCGCCTTCAAGGTCGAGTCCCACAACCATCCCAGCGCGGTCGAGCCCTTCCAGGGGGCCGCGACCGGGGTCGGCGGGATCCTCCGCGACGTCTTCGCACTCGGCGCCCGGCCGATCGCGATCCTCGATTCCCTGCGCTTCGGCGAGCTCGACTCGGTCCGCTCCCGCCACCTGCTCGACGGCGCCGTGCGCGGGATCGGCCACTACGGCAACTCGATCGGGGTGGCGAACGTCGGCGGAGAGATCTACTTCGAGGAGCCCTACGAGCACAACTGCCTGGTCAACGCGATGTGCGTCGGCATCGCCAAGACCGAGGACATGGTCCGCGCCGCCGCCGCCGGAGTCGGCAACGCGGTTGTGCTGATGGGCGCCTCGACTGGGCGCGACGGGATCGGCGGCGCCTCGGTGCTGGCCTCGGCCGAGCTCGGCGACGGCGACGAGGCGAAGCGCCCGACGGTGCAGATCGGCGACCCGTTCGAGGAGTCGAAGGTGCTCGAGTGCTGCCTGGAGCTGCTGGAGAAGGGCCTGCTGGTCTCGCTGCAGGACCTCGGCGCCGCCGGGCTGACCTCCTCGGCCGGGGAGATGGCCTCGGCCGGTGGGGTCGGGATCGACATCGACGTCGCCAAGGTGCCGCTGCGCGAGGCGGACATGGAGCCCTTCGAGATCATGGTCTCCGAGTCGCAGGAGCGAATGCTGGCTGTTGTCGAGCCGGCCAAGGTCCCGCAGGTGCTGGCGGTGTGCGAGAAGTGGCAGACCGGCGGCGCCGAGATCGGCACGATCACCGACAGCGGCCAGGTGCGGATCCTGCGCGGCGGCGACGTCGTCGGCGATATGCCTGTGGACGCGCTGGTCGACGGCTGCCCGCTCTATGACCTCGACCCGGCCGAGCCAGAGGGCTGGATCTACGGCAACCGGGCGACACTGGGGCCGGGCGCCTCGGCAGAGGACGAGCTGCTGGCGCTGCTCGCCGCCCCCAGCATCGCTTCCAAGCGCTGGGCCTTCGAGCAGTACGACTCGGTGGTTGGATCACGCACGGTGCGCCGGCCCGAGTCGGCCGACGCCGCCGTCCTGCAGCTGCCCGAGTCCGGCAACGCGATCGCCGTCTCGATCGACGGCAACGGCCGCCGCGTCGCCTGCGACCCCTACAACGGGACGATCGAGGCAGTGCTCGAGTGCGCCCAGAACCTCGCCTGTGTTGGCGGCGAGCCACTCGGCCTGACCAACTGCCTCAACTTCGGCAACCCCGAGAAGCCGGGCACGGCCTGGCAGCTCGACCGCTCGGTCTCCGCCCTCGCCGACGCCTGCACCGCGCTCGGCGTCCCGGTCGTCGGCGGCAACGTCTCTCTATATAACGAGGGACCGGAAGGTCCGATTTACCCGACCCCGGTCGTCGGGATGGTCGGCGAGCTGCCTGATCCCGAGCAGGTCGCCGGCAGCGCCTTCGCCGCCGAGGGCGACGCGATCGGCCTGGTCGGCCCCTTCGCCCCCACCCTCGCCGGCTCGGAGCTGGCGAAGCAGCGGGGGGTTCTGGACGCGGGGCTGCCCGAGCCGGATGTGGCGGGCGTCGCCGCGGCCTGCGCGATCGTCCGCGACGCCGTTCGCGCCGGCCAGCTCGCTTCCGTGCACGACGTCAGCGACGGCGGCCTTGCCTGCGCCCTTGCAGAGTGCGCGATCGGCGGCGGAATCGGCGCGCGGATCGACGTCGCGCCCCTACGCGACCGCGGCTGCTCCCCCGAGGAGGCCCTGTTCGGTGAGGGCAGCGGCGGCTTCCTGGTCAGCGGCGACTCCGTCACACTCGAGCGCCTGGGCGCGAAGCTCCTGGGAGAGGTCGGCGGCACGACGATCGAGATCGCGGCCGGCGACCGGAGCCTCATTGTGGGCCTCAGTGGCGCCGAGAGCGCGTGGCGCTCACTGCCAGCGCGCCTCGGGATTAACTAACGTCCCCAGCACCTTCCGGAACCTGGGATCGTTCCGGAGACCGCTCCAGGCGGGGTCAGTGGGAGCCCAGGCCGCCGTGACCTCAGCGTCATCCTCCATAGCCTTTGCCAGCGCAACGAACGCCTCGTCGGCCTCACCCTTGACAGCGAGCAACCCGGCGCAGCCATAGCTCCTGACCAGAGGGGATTCGCTCTCCGCCTCAAGGGCCCGTTCCGCCCTTTCTAGTAGATGGGGTCGGGCCGGACCTATCCCCGACCGCAGCGTCTCTGCCACTGCTCGGTTATACAAAATCGCCGGATGCTCCCTCCGTTCCAACGCCTTATCGAAGTTCTCGATCGCCCGGTCGAGCTCACCGAGCTTTGCTAGGCACAATCCCCTATCGGCGGGCGCAATCGGCGCCATCTCCCCAGGACTGAGCTCTTCCACACGCCTCCAGTCCTCCTCGGCCTCTCGGTAGCGGTCGGCGCTGTACCGGAGGTAGCCACGGGCAGCCAGCGCACTAGGCCACGCCGGCTGCAGCCTTAGCGCCTCCTGAAGATGGCTGTCAGCATCATCCAATTCCTTCAGATCGATCAGCGTCTTTGCCAGCCAGAGGTGACCCTCGGGCATGGTCGGTTCCTCGAGGACGGCGCTCTGAAGTTCATCCCGCGCTCGATGCAGGAGTCTGACGCTGAAAAGCGCGAATCCGCGGTAGGCCCGGAGTCCGGGATCATCGAAGTCTGCGCAGGTCTCAGTAAGGCACTCAACGACCTCGTCCTCCTTCTTCACCTGCACGTAGATCCGTGCAAGCTGTCGCCAGCAATGCCCACAACGCGGATGCGCCTCAAGGGCCCGCTGGAATGCTCGCTCCGCCTCAAGAAAGTTGTTCGCAGCGGCGTAAGTGAGACCTATCTCCTTCCAAGCCTTGTGGCCGCTAGGCGGGGAGATTCTCAGCAACTCTTCGAAATCTTCGACCGCTTGCGAGGTCACTTTTAAGTCCCGGTGAATCTGTCCTCTGATCGTCAATGCCCCTGGATGCTGGTCAGCCTCGGCAAGGATCTCGTCGATCAACTCAAGCGCATCTAGTGGCTCAAGAACTTCCTTCGCGATACGCACGTACATAACCCGAACCGTCAGATAATTCGGGTTATCCGGCGCGAGCATTCCCAATGCCTTCTCGCAGTCCTGCAACGCCGCCTCAAACTCCCTCGCCTCTAGGCGTACCCCCGCTCGAAGGTAGGGCAGCCTTGCATTCCGGGGCGCCAGCGCTTCCGCGGCGGCAATGTCCTCTAGCGCCGCGCTGAAACGATCCTGATCACGGTAAAGGTGACTGCGCGCTTCCAGCGCCTCAATCCTCGCCTCCTCTTCTAGGAGTTCAGAGGCCAGGAGGCGGCTGAAAAGGGCGATCGCGGACTGATATCGGCCGCCTTCGACCTCGTCAATCGCCCTAGTCCAGGCCTCTCCCCACCCCTCCACACCGTGCACAAGATCCGCATCTCCCTCAGCGTCACGGATCGTCGTCGCCCACGGCCTAGCACCGGTCGGATCAAAGTTCCAGATCCGAATGCAAGCCGTTAGCGCCCCGGGAAGAGCTATCC
This sequence comes from Solirubrobacterales bacterium, assembly GCA_035694165.1. Taxonomy (GTDB): domain Bacteria; phylum Actinomycetota; class Thermoleophilia; order Solirubrobacterales; family 70-9; genus VAYN01. Next base: position 33,005 of record DASSFS010000087.1, read on the forward strand.
TGTACTGAAAGGAGAGCAGGTGGTAAAAAGCCTCGCGGGAGTGCCTCGCCGACTGAGCGTGGTCTCCAGATTTGCTCGACGACTTACGGCGCTCGTCGTGATACTCGGCCAGGACTTTGTGTACTGTCAAGCAGCGGTTGGGGGATTCGCGGCGCGCATACTCTAAGAACTCACGTCGAATCACCGAATGGTAGATCCAACCGTCGCTGACGTCTTCGACGAATGGCATCGTCAGCAGCCAGTCAAATGCCTTGGAGTCTTCGCCGAAAATGGCCTCCGCAATGTCCCGATTCAACAACCGCGGAATAGCAGCGTCAATCGCCACCTTTCGTAGATCTCCCGAGACAGACCTGAGGACACGATCTACAACCGTGTCGGACGGCTGCGGGTCCGAGGGATCACCGATCACAAGGCTGACTAGGCGGATCGGCACGCCTTGCGCCAGATCGTTGATGTCACGCACGCGTTCTGGGTCGGTGATTCCTTTCTTTGCCAGGTACTTGGTCGCCTCAGCATCCGACAAGGGCTGCAACTCGATTAGATCGAGCAGTGACTCATTTGGCGCCCAGACATTGCTATCTAGGGGATACCGGCCCGCGAGCGTGAGCAGCACGTTCTGAGGAGTCTGGCCGTAGCTCCCACCGAGGATGGCGATAACCCACGGCTCTACTAAATGACTCGTCTCCTCGTAGGTGTCAAAGAAGAGCGCTATAGGCTTCCCGGCCGCGATAGACCGCAGCCCGTTGACGAACAAGGGCGAGAGAACGTCTACCGGGTGCAACAGAAGATGGGCATCGTCACGACTCTTGGCGTGCTGAAGAACGAATGCAGCGAGCTCCCCTAGGTCGGCCCCTACCTCCTCCTCGTCGACAAAGTCGAAGGCAACTCCCGCAAGGGGAATTCGCCGCGCCAATTTTGCCCCCACCTTTCCTGCAGCGCCACCCACCGCGCGTGCGAGCTCGACTGGAGCGTCATTACGTGCTTCTAACTTCAGACGCTTCGCCTGGTAGTTAGCGAGAGCTGATTCAAATCCACCGAAGTCACCATGCTCCCGCAGGTCACCAGCAAGCCGATCCATGACCTCAAGTAGATCAACCTCGCTCGCATCAGACCAGGCGGTGGCAGCGCCCGCAGCGCGTGCGATCTCACGACAGCGGCGCACAAAGGTACTCTTACCCATACCACCTTGTCCGTGAGTACCGACCACGAACTTTCGACGAGGATTCGTGGGTGGCAACTTCAGGTTCTCTTCGAAGCGAGTCAGCTCGGCAGCCCTGCCAACGAAGGCTTCATGCTGGCGTTCGCGTTGTAGTTGCTGAAAGGTGGGTTCAGGGCAGTTCATCTCTGCCGCTGTTCATATCATCTGTTCGTGCTAGTTCACAAACTCCGGCAGCAGTCGCTCGGAGGCCGGGCGCAGGCCCAGCACGGCGGCACCCGAGGCCAGCGAAGCGATGGCGGCGAAGAGGTAGGCGTCGTCGGAGACGCGGAGTGCTTCCGACAGCGAAGCCGGGTCGCCGACGATGGCGACCAGGATCGCGGTGCCGAGCACGGCGCCGACCTGGCGGAAGGCGGCGTTGACGGCGCTCGCGGTGGCGAAGCGGTCGTCGGGGACGTCGCGGACCGCGGCCGAGCCGAGGGTCGGGAAGGCAAGGCCGATGCCGATCCCGGTCAGGCAGGCGCCCGGCAGCCAGAGGCCGAGGTAATCCGGCTCGGCGCCGGCGGAGCGCAACACCATCACCCCGGCGCCGAAGAAGAGGGTGCCGGGGACGATCACCGCGCGGTGTCCGAAGCGGTCGGCGAGCCGGCCGGCCGGCCCGGCGACGACGGTCGAGAGCGCCGGTCCCGGCAGCGTCGCCAGCCCCGCCGTCAGCACGCTGTAGCCCCAGACCGTGGTCAGGAAAAGGACGTTGCCGAGGATCAGCGAGAAGAAGGCGGTGGCGAAGAGCAGGGTGCCGAGGTTGCCGGCGCGGAAGGAGGGATGGGCGAAGAGGGCGGGTTCGACGATCGGCCGCGGGTGGCTGCGACTACGGGCGATCACCGCGACGAGAAGGATCGCAGCGGTGGCGAAGCAGGCGAGGATCGAGACCGAGGTCCAGCCCCACTCATCGCCCTCGATGATCCCCAGCGTCACCACCGCCAGCGAGAGGGCCAGCATCGCCGCGCCCGGCAGGTCCGGCAGGCGGCTATCGAGGATTCGCGGCCGCGGCAGGTGGCGGCGACCAGCAAAGACGATGGCGGCGCCGAGCGGCAGGTTGACGAGGAAGACCAGGCGCCAGTCGGCGATCTCGACCAGTGCCCCTCCCAGGGTCGGACCGACCGCCGCTGCCGCGGCCGCCGCCGCACCCCAGAGGCCAACACCGGCGGAGCGGCGCTCGGCCGGAAAGCTGTCGAGCACGATCGCCAGCGAGGCCGGCGCGATCATCGCTGCCGCGACTCCCTGCAGAACCCGGAAGGCGATCAGCAGCTCGAGGCTCGGCGCCACCGCGCAGAGCAGGCTGGCCGCCGTGAAGCCGGCCATGCCGAGCAAGAAGATCCGCTTGTGCCCGAAGCGGTCGGCTAGCCCGCCTGCCGGGACCAGCAGGGCCGCGATGACGACGAAGTAGCCGTCGAGCACCCACGAGAGCGCGTCCCGCCCTGCCTCCGGAAAGGAGGCGGAGATGTCGGGGAAGGCGATGTTGACGATCGTCGTGTCGAGGAAGGCGACGAAGGCGCCCGCGCAAGCGATCGCCACCGCACCCTTTCTATGACCGCTGTCATACATCCGGGCCGCGACTATACTATGTCCGTGGGCATAACGCGAATAGCCGATGCGCAAGCGATCGAACCGGGGCGTCGCGACGGGCGCGAGCGGTTGTTGAACGGCGCTCGCCGGCTACTCGCCGAGAAGGGCTACGCCGGGATGGAGCTGCGCGACGTGGCGGAGCGGGGAAAGGCGCCACGCGGCTCGATCTACCATCACTTCCCTGGCGGCAAGCGCCAGCTTGCGATCGAGGCGGCCGAACTCGAGGGGACCGAGATCCGCGCCGCGATCGAGGGCTCACTCGAGGAGCGCGGCCTCGCCGAGACGCTGACCGCGTTCGGCGAGATGTTCCGCCGCCAGGTCAAGGACAAGCCCGAGCGGCTCGGTTGCCCGGTCGCCGCCGCGGCGCTCGCTCGCCCGGAAGACCCGGCCCTGGCCGCCGCCGCCACGGCCGCCTTCCAGAGCTGGGAAGCGCCGATCGCCGCCGCGCTCCGCGACGAAGGCGTCAGCGCCGCACAGGCAGAGACCTTCGCCGGCCTCGTCGTCTCCACTATCGAGGGCGCCCTGGTCCGCGCCCGTGCCGCCGGCGACCAGGCGCCGCTCGACTCCGCCGTCGCCGGCCTGCGCCAGGCGCTCGAGGCGCTCCTCCAACCCACTCAAAGCCGAGAAAACCTGCGGGCCTAGTCCGCAACTTCCTCCATGCTCGCCGGGTTTGAGCGGGCGGTATGGGGAAACGTCTCGCTCTGATCGCGGTGGGGGCGGCCGCGCTAGCGCTGCCGCCTGCCTCTGCTTCGGCCGAACAGGGGCCCACGGGGATCGCGGTCGGTTGGCGCTGCACCGCCAACACCACGCTCCCAAACCAGACCCTGCTTGCCGCCGGCCAGGTCGGGACGAACATCCTGCCGATCGTGCCGACGGGCGCCGACTCGGTGATCACTGGCTGGGAGGTAGGTATGGGCGCCGGGCTCGGCCCGATCGCCCAGCGGCTGCAGGTATTCGAACCGCTGGGGAGCGGTCAATACAAGAAGGTCGCCGAGAGCAGGACCGAGACGGTCTCCGGAGGTCCCTCCAATTTTTTCAAGGCTCGGATCACGGTCAGCGGGGGTGAGTCCGTCGGTCTCTTCGGTCCCGGCGGAACGCTTGCCTGCGACGAACCGGGGGCGACCTCGCTTCGATCCGAGGGCGGGGCCGCGGTCGGCGAGACCCGATCCTTTGTTCTCGAGAGCGCGGTTGGAACGCCGCTGAGCGTCAGCGTCGAGCCTGACCACGATCGCGATGGCTACGGCGACGGAACGCAGGACCGCTGTCCTGAATCGGCGTCCCGAGGCAGCGACTGCCCGATCGGCGTGAGGATCTCCGGCGTCGCGGTCAACCAGCGCGCGATCTTGCTCGAGGTCACGCCGAAGGCCTGGGCCCGCATCAACGTGCGCGGCGAATTTCGTTGGCGAGCCCCTTCGACCAGCCCCGGGAAGCCCGGTCTCCTCGTCGGTACCGACAGGAACACTGGCTCGAAGCGAGTCGGTGCTAACGACCCGAGAGGCTTCCGTCTGCCGCTCCCAGAGCAGGTGCTCCGGCGTCTCGATCGCATGCGCGCCGGTGAGTCGATGGCCGCTCGCATCGAGGTCCAGGTCACCGATCGGCAAGGCTGGCAGAGTGAAAGGTCCAGGCTCGTCGTGATGTGGGGCCGAAATTCGGCGCGAAGCGCGCCTTAGGCTGGCCGCAAATAGCGAGGCAGTAAGACCGGGCGCGACCGGTCGCCGCTGCTACCCTCCCGGAGTAGGCAGTCCGCCTGCGCGTCCCGTCTTTCTAGGCAGCGAGGAAAACGCGCTCTTGACTATCGCCGAGCCCGTGATCGACCGCGAGGGCCCGCGTGATGAATGCGGGGTGTTTGGCGTATACGCACCCGGGCACGACGTCGCCCGCCTCGCCTACTTCGGCCTCTACGCGCTGCAGCACCGCGGCCAGGAGTCGGCCGGGATCGCCACCTGCGAGGGCGGTCACATCACCACCCTGCGCGACAGCGGCCTCGTCTCCCAGGTCTTCGACGAGGAGAAGCTGCGGGCGCTGGAGGGCGACATGGCGATCGGCCACGTGCGCTACTCGACCACCGGCGGCGGCTCCTGGGAGAACGCGCAGCCGGTCTGGCGCGACGACGGCCGCGAGGTGGCACTGGCCCACAACGGCAACCTGACCAACGCGGTCGAGCTCTGGGGCGAGCTGAAGGAGCGCGGCATCGACTTCCGCGGCACCTCCGACTCGGAGATCATCGCCGCCCTGCTCTCCTCCCACGGCGGCAAGCTGATCGAGGACGCGGTCAGCGACGTGATGCCGCGGCTGCGGGGCGCCTACTCGACGGTGGTGATGACCAAGCGGGCGATCGTCGCCTTCCGCGACCCGCACGGGATCCGGCCGCTCTCGCTGGGCCGGCTCGAGGGCCGCTTCGTTGTCGCCTCGGAGAGCTGCGCCTTCGACATCATCGGCGCCGAACTGATGCGCGAGGTGCACCCGGGCGAGATGGTCTCACTGACCGAGCGCGGGCTGGAGACGCGGCAAGTGGTCAAGGCCGAGCGCCGCGCGACCTGTGTCTTCGAGCACATCTACTTCTCCCGCCCCGACAGCCGCCTCGAGGGCAAGGTGCTGCAGCAGTCGCGGGGGCGGATGGGCGAGATCCTCTGGCGCGAGTCACCGGTCGACGCCGACCTGGTGATCGCGGTGCCGGATTCCGGCAACCCGGCGGCGGCGGGCTTCGCGCGCGCCTCGGGGCTGCCGCGAGACGACGGCCTGATCAAGAACCGCTACGTGGCGCGGACCTTCATCCAGCCCGGCCAGGAGCTGCGCAAGCACGGGCTGCGGCTGAAGTTCAACCCGCTGCCGGAGATCGTCGCCGGGCAGCGGATCGTCGTCGTCGACGACTCGATCGTGCGCGGCAACACCACCCGCCAGATCGTCGGCATGCTGCGCGACGCCGGTGCCAAGGAGGTTCACCTGCGGATCTCGGCGCCGCCGATCCGCAACCCCTGCCACTACGGCGTCGACATGTCGACCCGCGAGGAGATGATCGCCCACAACCGCAGCGTGCAGGAGATCGCCGAGGAGCTCGACGCCGACTCACTCGCCTACCTCTCGATGGAAGGCGTCTATGAGGCGATCGGCGGCGACCCGGGCGAACACTGCGACGCCTGCTTCAGCGGCCACTACCCGCTGGGCGATCCCGACGAGGCGAACGGCAAGTTCGCGCTCGAGGACATCGCCGTCGTCCCGGCTTCGTCGTAGATCCTTAGGGCGTCAGAGCGGCCACCAGCTCGGCGGCGGGGCGCACGTCACGGATACGGGCGATGGTGCGGCCGGCGTAGAGCGGGCCGGCGTCGAGGAGGGCGTCCGGCGCGTCGTCAGTGGGGCCAACCGGAGTGAGCAGACGGCCGTCGGGGTGCTGGGCGAGGACGAGACGCCGCTGGAGTGAGCTGGGCATGTGGCGAGCCCCAGGGGTGGAGAGTCGATTCAAGGCGCGGTTCAAGCGCGGCCCGCGGGGATCGTTCCTGAGCCAGTGGGCGGTCGCGGCATTGGGGACGACCCGGTGCGGCGCTGGCCAGCCAATGCCGAACAGCTCGGTCAGGATCGTCTCCTCGGCGTCCAGCAGGCGCTGGGTGTAGCCGGGGTGGGCGCGGCTCTCCTCCGAGAGCAGAAAACGGGTGCCGGCCACGGCGCCGCTGGCGCCCGCCTCAAGCGCTGCGCTGACATCGCCGCGCTCCGCGATGCCGCCCGCGAGCAGCAGCGGAAAATCGGCCGGGAGCGCCTCCCTCACCTGCTCGAGGAGTTCCAGAGCAGGCGTGCCGCCGCGAACGTGGCCGCCGGCCTCGACGCCCTGGACGATTGCGGCGTCGGCGCCCGCGGCGTGCGCAGCGCGTGCCTCAGCGACCGAGCCGCACTGATGGATCCAGACCCCGGGAGTGCGGCGCCGCGGCCTCCCCCAGAAGGTCACGACCACATCGGCTGCGGCGGCTGCAGCGAACCAGTCGCGGCGGGCGAAGGGGAGCAGCAGATTGACCGCAATGGGACGGCCGGTCAGCTTCCGCGCCGCCCGCAGCTCCGCTTCGATCGGCGCGGCGCCGTTGACCGCAATCGTCCCCAAACCGCCCGCCTCCGACACGGCCGCGGCCAGCTCATGGCGGCTGAGGCCGCCACCCATCCCGGCCTGGACGACCGGCGTCGCGACACCGAGTCGCTCGAGGATCGTCACGGCGGGCGGGTCGGCCTCAGTGGCCCGACCCGCGGCCTTTGCTTTTGCCGCGACCCCGGCCGGCCGGCTTCCTCTTGACGCATTTGAGCTTGCCCTTGACGCGGACCTTCTTGAAGCCGGACTTGCATTTCACCGGCTTGGGTGAGGGCGGGCGCGGAGTCGGCGGTGGTGACGGGACGACTGCGGAGCCGTTGCCCCCACCGTTCCCACCTCCACCACGGTCTTCACTGCCGGGCAGGAGATCGAAGCCCGCGGTGACGACGGTGTCGGCATTCAGGGTGAGGTGGCAGGCACCGGTTCCCGTGCAGCTGCCCCCCGACCAGCCGCTGAAGACAGATCCCGCGGCGGGGGCGGCGACGAGGGTGACCGTAGTCCCCGCTTCGAGATCGTCGCTGCAGGTTGCCCCGCAACTGATGCCGACCGGGTTCGAGCTGACCGAGCCCGAGCCGCCGCCCGCCCTGGCAACCGTCAAAGTGCGAAGCGCCGACGCGAGCGGCCGCGAGTGGAGTTCGAAATGCCCGGCGTCGCCGCCAACCCCGTCGATCGCGATCCGGTAGGTGGTGGTGGAGAGGGCGAGGAACCTGACGCTCTTCCCTTCATCGCACTCGCCCGTTCCGGCATCGGCGGTCTCGACCGGGGTGAAGTTGCCGAAGTCGAACCCCGCGTATATGGCGACTACCGGTGCGAAGGTTCTCGCGCAGACGTCTAGCTCCACGGTTTCGCTCCTGGCCGGGCTCCAGGCAAACCAGACCGAGTGGCCGCCGGGGTCGCCGGCGTGGTCGGGCTCGCCGGACTGCTTGGTAGCCAACAACGTCGAGCCCGATCCCCACCACCCAGACGAGCTGGGAAGGAAGGCCGGGGTGTCGAGTTGGTCATTCTCGGGGCGACCGTTCAGGTGCATCCAGATCGGCCCCTGGGACCCACCCTTGCCGTCGACGGCGATTCGGTAGACGGCGTTCTCCACAGCCTCAAAGGTGAGCTTGCTCTGGGGGGCGCATTTGCCGCTGCCGTCGTCGTTGCTCCCCACAGGGGTCAGTCCCCCGAGCGCGGCGCCGGTATAGACAGCAAGAAGCGTGTCGAAGCTGCTGTCGCAGGTGTCGACGCTGACCTCTCCGCTGCGCGGCGCGGTCCACTTGAACCAAACCGAGGTGCCACCGGCGTCGCCGGCGTGGTCGGGCTCGCCCGACTGCTTGCTGGTGAAGCGGTTGGAGGAGAACCACTGCACCGGAAACCCGGCGCCGAACGACTGCGCTTTGCCGAAGTCGTCGTTCCTGGCGGCTCCGTCGACAATCAGTTGCACGCCGCCACTGCTGCCGGCCTTGCCATCGACGGCGATCCTGTAGGTGGTCCCGGCGACGGCGGTGAATCCGGTTTCGCCGTCGGTCGAACGGCAGCCTTTCTGGGAGGCGCCGTCGTCGCCATTCGCGACCGGCGTCAGGGTACCCAGAGTCGCGCCGGTGTAGACGGCCAGCAAGGCGTCAAGGTCACCGTAGTAGGTACAGCTCGACAGGGTGACGGGGCCGCTGCTCGCCGGGGTCCAGGAGAACCAGACCGAGTGGCCGCCGGGGTCGCCGGCGTGGTCGGGCTCGCCCGACTGCTTGCTCGCCAGCTTGGTCAGGGGGCTGCCGAACAGCGGCAACGGACCCGAGAGGACCGTCGGTTCGGCAAAGTCGTCATTGGCCGGAGCCGGTTGAAAGCCGAGGCTGAAACGGCCCTCACCGTTCTTGGTATCGACGGCAATGAGGTAAGTGGTGCCGGCGACGGCATCGAACACGACCTCGCTGTCGCGAGGCGATTCGCAGAGTCCGTTGGGCGGCTTGGCCGCCACGTCGTCGTTGCTGGCGACGGACGAAAGCGTGTTGACGGCGGCGCCGGTGTAGACGGCGAGAAGCGTGTTGACGCCGCCGCGACCGCAGGCGGTGATGCCCATCGGCCCATTCGCCGGCGCCGTCCAGGAGAACCAGACCGAGTGGCCGCCGGAGTCGCCGGCGTGACTCGGCTCGCCGGACTGCTTGCCGGCGAAGGTGGTCGAGCCTCCGGCGGTCATGGGATATGCAGGCAGCTCGAACGCGGAAGTGAAATCGTCATTGTCCGGGCGGCCGCTCAGCTCGATCGAGAAGTACCCCTCACCGTAGTTCTTTGCGTCGACGGCGATCCGGTAGGTGGTTCCGGCGACTGCGTTGAGCTTCACCTCGCTGCCAATGCCCTGGCAGGCCGCCGAGGAGTCGTCGTTGCTGGTGACCTGAGTGAGGCTGCCGACAGCGGCGCCGGTGTAGACGCCGAGGAGGGTGTTCGGGCCACCTTCGCTGTAGGGGCAGACGGAGATCACCACCTGGCCACTCTCCGAAGGGATCCAGGTGAACCAGACCGAGCGGCCGCCTTCGTTGCCGGCGTGGTACGGCTCCCCTCCCTGCTTCGAAGCGAATATGGTGGAGCCGAAGTCGCTCACCGGAAGGTCCCCGGGCAGCGCCTTGGGGTTGGCGAAAGCGTCATTGGGGGGAGGAGCTTCCAGGGTCAGGTTGAACCGCCCCTGACTTCCATCCCTACCGTCGACAACGATCCAGTAGGTGGTCCCCGCGGTTACCGAAAGGCGAACCTCGCTGTCGCCACCGTGACAAATGGTGCGGGAACCGTCGTCATTGGCGGCGACGAGTGAGAGTCCGTCGAGCTCGACGCCCGTGTAGACGGCGAGCAGCGGATTGATGTCTCCCTGCGCACAGGTGGCGATCGCCACGGGACCGCTGCTGGCCGGGGTCCAGGAGTACCAAACGGACCCGCCGCCGGTCCTGTTCGCGTGATCGGGCTCACCGGGCTGCTTGGTGGCAAACCTATTGGTTGCCTGGTTGACCGACGTGGGAAGGGAAGGGTTCAACGTCGCGGCATTGCCGAAGTCGTCGTTCTGCGGACGCCCCCGCAGGCGCAGGTTGTATCTCCCGACCGTCCCACTGGCCCCATCGATCGCGATCCGGTAGGTGGTTCCGGCAACGGCGTCGAGGCGGACTTCGCTGTCGTTCATCGAGCACTCGGGGAACAGCCCCGGCGATGCGCCGTCGTCATTGGCAGTCACATGGTTGAGGGCGTCGACAGAGGCGCCGGTGTAAACGGCGAGGACGGAGTCGAGGTTGCTGAACGGCGAACAGGTGGCAATGTCGACCGGACCGCTGCTGGCCGCCGTCCAGGAGAACCAGACCGAGTGGCCGCCGGGGTCGCCGGCGTGGTCGGGCTCGCCGGACTCGCGGCCTGCGACCCGGGTCGATCCGAACGTCGACTGCGGCAGCTCGGCGGCGATCGTCTGCGCGGCGAGGAAGTCGTCATTTGCCGGCGGTGGGTTGAGGTGGAGTTCAAAGGATCCCTGGGCACCGTCCTTGCCGTCGACGGCAACCCAGTAAGTGTTGCCGGCGATTGCGTCGAATTCGGCCTGGGTTACGTCGGTGAAGGGGCAGCCCCAAAGGACCAGGCTTTCGTTGCTCGCAACAGGGGTGAGATCGTCGACGGCAGCGCCCGTGTAGACACCGACCAGCGTGTCGATGCCGCTGAAACACCCCCCGGTGCCAATCCCGACCCGAGCGCTGGTCGAAGGCGTCCATGAGTACCAAACCGAATGCCCGCCGATCCCGCCGGCATGACTGGGCTCGCCCGCCTCCTTGGTGGCTTCGTGATTGTGGCCGGCCACGCTGAAGGGCCCGGAGGTGAGCGGGGTGGCGCTTGCAAAGGCATCGTTCGCCGGAGCCTCAGCCTGGGCGGTGCCGGTCGAGGCGAGCAGGCCCACGATCGAGACCGTCGCGATCCTGAGGACTCGGGCCGTCCTCACCCTTCCTGCACTCATCTCTTTTCCCCCTACCTTGAGTTATTGGACTTCCCGGGCGCGGACACTTTAGACAGAACTCTCCCGAGCGATGCAAGTCGGAACCCGCCCCCGTGCGCAAAGATGAGACGGTGAGCGGCTTCCGAATCGTCGTTCTGGCCTCCGGGTCGGGCACCAACCTGCAGGCGATCCTCGACACGCTGCACGGGCGCGACGAGATCGAGGTGGTCGGGGTGGGGTCGGACAAGCCCGGAGCGCGGGCGCTGGAGCGCGCCGCGGCGGCAGCGGTCGACACGGCGGTCTTTCCCACCGACGCCTACAGCGATCGCACTGGCCGCGACGCGGCGATGGCCGACTGGATCGAAGGGCGCCGCGCCGACCTCGTCGTCCTCGCCGGCTACATGCAGTTGCTGAGCGAACCCTTCGTCGCTCGCTTCCGCGGTCGCATCGTCAACATCCACCCCGCCCTGCTGCCCGAGTTCCCGGGCCTCGACGCGATCGGGCAGGCACTGGCGGCAGGGGTGCAGGAGACCGGTGTCACCGTCCACTTCGTCGACGAGGGGATCGACACCGGGCCGACGATCCTGCAGCGGCGGGTGCCGGTGCCGGTCGGGCGCGAGCGCGAGGTCCTGGAGGCGGCGATCCACTCTGTCGAGCACGAGCTGTACCCGGAGGCGATCCGCATGATCGCGGAGGGCCGGGTTAGGATCGATGCCAGCGACCCACGGGTCGTCTCGATCGATGACTGAGCCAGCCGCAGACACCCGCGAGGAGGCCGCCGAGAACGGCGCGATCCGGGTGCGGCGGGCGCTGATCTCGGTCTCCGACAAGACCGGCGTCGCCGACTTCGCCAAAGGCCTGGCCGAGCTCGGCGTCGAGATCCTCTCCACCGGAGGCACCGCGACGGCGCTGCGCGAGGCCGGCCTGACCGTGACCGACGTCTCCGAGTTCACCGGCCAGGAAGAGATCCTCGGCGGCCGGGTGAAGACGCTGCACCCGCGGCTGCACGCGGCGCTGCTGGCGCGACGCGACGACCCCGAGCACATGGCGACGCTCGAGCGCGAGGGGATCGAGCCGATCGACATCGTCTGCGTCAACCTCTACCCCTTCGAGCAGACCGTCGCCGGGCACGACGTGGCGCCGGAGGTCGCGATCGAGAACATCGACATCGGCGGGCCGACGATGATCCGCGCCGCCGCCAAGAACCACGAGGGCGTTGCTGTCGTCGTCAAGCCGGAGTCCTACGACGCCGTCTGCGCCGAGCTGGAAGAGAGCGGCGGCGAGATCTCCGCCTCGACCCGCCACTGGCTCGCCAACGAGGCCTTCGCCCAGACCGCGCGCTACGACGCGGCGATAAGCCGCTGGTTCTCGGCCGAGTACGAGGACTTCCCCGAACATCTGGCGATCGCCTACGAGAAGGTGCTCGACCTCTCCTACGGTGAGAACCCGCACCAGCGGGCGGCCCTCTACTCGGAGGCCGGCGCCCGCAGCCACGTGCTCTCGCGCGTCTCGAAGCTGCACGGCAAGGCGCTCTCCTTCAATAACGTCCTCGACCTCGACTCCGCCCGCAGCCTGGTCGACGACTTCGAGGAGCCGGCCTGCGTGATCGTCAAGCACAACAACCCCTGCGGGGTGGCGATCGGCGCCGACGCCCTCGAGGCCTACCTGAAGGCGCTGGCATGCGACCCGCTCTCCGCCTACGGCGGCGTGATCGCGATCAACCGCCCGGTCGGCCGCGAGCTGGCCGAAGAGCTGCACAAGAACTTCGTCGAGGTGTTGAACGCTCCCGGCTTCGAGGACGGGGCGCTGGAGGTGCTGCAGCAGAAGGAGTCGATCCGGATCCTCTGCGAGGAGGAGCGGCGCCAGCCCGATCCCGGCGAACGCGACCTCAAAAGGGTGCACGGCGGCCTGCTGATCCAGGACCGCGACGGTGACCCGGAGCCGCGGGAGATCATGGAGGTGGTGACGGAGACGCAGCCGAGCGAGCAGCAGTGGCGCGACCTGCTCTTCGCCTGGACCGTAGTCCGCCGCGTCCGCTCCAACGCGATCGTGATCGCCAAGGGCGGTGCGACCCTCGGCATCGGCGCCGGCCAGATGAGCCGCGTCGACTCCGTCCGCCTCGCGGTCGAGAAGTGCCGCGACGCCCGCGGCGAGGACGCCGCCGGGCTGCTCGCCGGCTCGGCCCTTGCCTCCGACGCTTTCTTTCCCTTCGCCGACGGCCCCGAGCTGGCGATCCAGGCGGGCACCAACAGCGTGATCCAACCCGGCGGCTCCAAACGCGACGCCGAGGTGATCGAGGCCTGCGACAGCGGCGGCGTCGCAATGGTGTTCACGAAGCACCGGCACTTCCGGCACTAGCCGGCGCCTCACCGGGCGGCTTGGCCCTGTGGAAGGGGAGCCGGGGACTCCTGTCGAATCGAGGCGCGTGGACGCGCGCAGCGAAGCGATTCAGCAGCGGTTCGAATGGCCGGTGGTAATCGCCGCGACGCTGACGATCCCGCTGCTGCTGATCCAGGAGTCGAACCTCGGTGACCCGTGGCCAGGGGTGGCGACCGTCCTCAACTGGATCACCTGGCTCGTCTTCGCCACCGAGGTCGTGGTGATGCTCTCGGTGGTGCCGCGCAAGCGCACCTGGCTGCGCACGCACATGCTCGATGTCGCGGTCACCGTGCTGACGCCGCCGTTCGCGCCGGCCGCCTGGCAGGCCAGCCGAATCTACCGACTGGTCCGCCTGCTGCGCCTGCTGCGGATCCTCAGCCTGCGCAAACTGCTCTCCTTCGACGGGATCAAGTTCGCGGCGATGACCGCGCTCGGCACCGTCCTGCTCGGGGGCGCCGTCGTCGCCAGCGTCGAGGACCAGAACTGGACCACCTGGGACGGCATCTGGTGGGCGGCGACGACCGTGACCACGGTCGGCTACGGCGGCTACGAACCGCACACCGACAGCGGCCGGATCATCGCCACCGCGATCATGCTGATCGGGATCGGCTTCGTCGCCCTGTTCACCGCCTTCATCGCGGACCGCTTCATCGTCACCCAGGAAGCAACCGGGACCAAGCAGGACCAGATCCTCGCCGAGCTGAAGGAGATCCGGGAGAAGTTGGAGCGGCTGGAGGGTCGGTAGGCGCGCCGGCCAGCTGCGCTAGGCGAGCTGCTTCTGGCGCTCGCGGGCACGGAGAACATGGGCGCAGACCTCGTCCGGCGTGTCGGCGAGGACCAGCAGCTCTTTGTCGCCGGGGCCGATCATCCCCTCCTCCTCGACGGTGTCGTCGATCCAGGCGAGCAGCGGGCGCCAGTGCTCGGAGTCGACCAGGATCGTCGGGAAGTACTGGATGCGGTGCGTCTGGATCAGGGTCAGGCTCTCGAACATCTCGTCGAGGGTGCCGAAGCCGCCAGGAAAGATCACGAAGGCGCGGGCGTAGCGGACGAACATCAGCTTGCGGACGAAGAAGTAGTGGAAGTGCAGGCTGCGGTTGACGTAGGGGTTGGTGTGCTGCTCGTGGGGCAGCTCGATGTTGAGCCCGACCGAGAGGCCGCCGGCCTCGGCGGCACCGCGGTTCGCCGCCTCCATCAGCCCGGGGCCGCCGCCAGTGATCGTGGTGAACCCGTTCTCGGCCAGGCAGGCGGCGGTCTCGCGACAGAGGTCGTACCAGCGATGGCCCTCGGGGATGCGGGCGGAGCCGAAGACCGAGACGCCGTCGTCGACGTCGCGCAGGGCGTCGAAACCGGCGTCGGCCTCGGCCCGGATCCGGTAGAGCCGCAGCTCGTCCTGCCCCTCGGCGTCGCTCGGAACACGCAGTAGGTGCTCGTCGCCTTTCGCTCCCTGGGTCGGCTCAGGTTCGGCCAAGGTCGGACAAAGTAGAACAGATGGGTGCCCTGCTCAGACCGCGAGCCGGCCGTCGGCGAGGAGGCGGGCGACCGCGGCCGCCGTCTCGGCTGGGCTGCAGCCGTCGACGTCGACCGCGTGCGGCTCGAGCTCGCCGAGGTCGGCGAACTCGGCCCACAGTTGGGCGATCGCCGCCGGATCGCCCGGCAGCCCTTCGCGCTCGCGCAGCCGCGCCTCGCAGACCGGCAGCGGCGCCCGGATCACCGCGTAGGCGGCATCTAGCCCAGCTGCGTGCAGACCGTCGCGCAGGGTCCCGAGGAACCAGCGCGGGATCACGATCCCGTCGACGATCGTGAAGTAGCCCGCCGCCGCATAGGAGGCAGAGGCCTCGGCGACGATCCCCATCACGACGCTGTTCTGGGCGTGGGACTCGGGCTTCCAGGGCTCGATATAGCCGAACCGGATGAAGCGGAAGAAGGTGTCGGCTTCGAGGTGGACCGACGGGGTCCAGCGCTCGGCCAGGAGTGCCGCGGCGGTGGTCTTCCCCACTCCGGGCGGCCCGGTCAGGATCAGCACCAGCGTCGGATGGGCCATGGCCATGACCCACAGTAGAGCGAGTCGAGTGCCCCCGGCGGGATTCGAACCCGCGCCGCGCGGCTTAAAAGGCCGCCGCTCTAACCAACTGAGCTACAGGGGCGCGCGGCTCATGGTAGTCGGGCGACGCTCAGGTCGTCGTTTATCGGCATATAGCCGAGGAACGACGACCGGAGGGGCTCAGGAGAGGTCGGGGATGCCCTGATAGGGCGTCGAGGCCTCGGCGTGGGTGCGGCGCGGAATGCGCCCGGCCTGGCGCGCGGCGTGGCCGGCCTCGACGGCGCCGCGCAGCGCCCGGGCCATCCCGGCCGGGTCCTCGGCGCCGAAGATCGAGCTGGCCGCCATCACCGCGTCGCAGCCCAGCTCCATCGCCAGGGCGGCGTCGGAGGCGGTGCCGACACCGGCGTCGAGGACGACCGGGACGGAGGCGCGCTCGGCGATGATCGCGACGTTGTAGGGGTTGCGGATCCCAGCCCCGGAGCCGATCGGCGAACCCAGGGGCATCACCGCGGCGCAGCCGGCCTCCTCCAGGCGGCGAGCCAGGATCGGGTCGTCGTTGGTGTAGGGGAGGACGGTGAAGCCGTCGGCGACGAGCTGTTCGGCCGCGTCGAGCAGCTCGACCGCGTCGGGATAGAGCGTGCGGTCATCCCCGATCACCTCGAGCTTGATCCACTCCGTCTGGAAGGCCTCGCGGGCGAGCTTGGCGGTGCGGACCGCGTCGCGGGCGGTGAAGCAGCCGGCGGTGTTGGGCAGGGCGAAGAGGCCGAGGCGCTCGATCACGTCGAGGACTGAGCCCTCGGCTCCGGGGTCGATGCGGCGCAGGGCGACGGTGACGATCTCGGTGCCGGCGGCGGCCAGTGCCGCCTCCATCTGCTCCAGGGAGCGGAAGCCGCCGGTGCCGGCGATCAGCCGCGAGGACCACTCGCGGCCACCCAGCTCCCAGGTCTCGGCGCCGCCCTGGATCGCCGCGAGCACCTCGACGCTGTGTCCCTCGCGCAGCGCCGTCCCCTCCCACTCCCCGCGAGGCACCACCTCGCCGTCGAGAGCGACGGCTACGCCGCGGGCCGCGCCGTCGGCGCCGGACTCGCGCACCGCGTCGGCCAGGTTCGCGGCGTCGGGCAGCTCCCGCTGCGTCCCGTTCAGCTCGATCCTCACCGCCTCACCTCCACGTTGCTGTCGTCC
>DASSFS010000088.1:0-21161 GCA_035694165.1 Solirubrobacterales bacterium
GGGCCCCCAGCGGGCGTCTCCGGCATGGCGTCGGACAGCAAGCAGGTTGGGAAAGAAGCGAGCCAGGCACTGAGGCACGAGAGGAGAGAGTGATGAGGAGATTGGGAAACAGAGGGGCGCGGTCGTTGATCGTGGCATTAACCGTCGTCGCGGCGATCGTCGTCGCCGGTTGCGGTTCCAGTAGCGACGACGGCGGCAGCGACAGCGGAGGTTCGGCGCTCGAGGCGGGCTCCACCTTCAAGGTCGGCTATGCCGCCAGCCAGACCGGGCGATTGGCGATCTTCGAGCAGCCCTTCATCAAGGGGCTCGAAATGTCGGTCGACAAAATCAACAGCGAAGGCGGGATCGACGGCAAAACCAAAATCGAGCTGACGGTCAAAGACGCCAAAAGCGATCCTTCCACCGGCGCGGTCGTGGCCCAGGAACTGATCTCCGAAGGCGCCCAGTTCCTGATCACCGCCTGTGACGCCGACGCCTCCCTGCCGGCCTCCCAGATGGCTCAGCAGAGCGAAATCCCGGTCCTCAACAGCTGCGGCTCGGGCTCCGGCCTGCCCGCCCAGGTCGGCGATTTCCAGTTCATGAACGTCTACGGCACCGAAGTCGAGGGCCAGGGAATGGCGGAATTCGCCATCGACCAGGGCTACAAAAACGCCTACATCATGACCTCGCACGACATCGAATACACCGAGTCGATGATGGAAGCGGCGGCGGAGACGTATGAGGAACGGGGCGGCAATGTCCTCGGCACGGAGCAGTTCAACCTCGACCAGCCGCGCTACACGACGCAGGCGACTGCGATCGCCGGCGCCGATCCGGAAGTCGTGATCACCTCGATCTTCCTGCCGGCCTCGGTGACGTTCATGAAGAACCTGCGGGCGGCGGGGTACGACGGCCCGGTTATCGGCGACGACGGCCAGGAGGGTTCTGAGACCTTCAGCGCCGGTCCCGCCGCTGAGAACCTGTTCGTCTTCACCTTCGGCTTCCCCAGCGACGACCCCGCCGGCCAGGCGCTGGCGGAATGGAACGCCGAATACGAACAGAAGTACGGCGAAGAATCCGGCACGGTGATCGGCGCGCTCGGCGGTACCGCCGCCTGCCTGATCGACGCGGCGGTCACGGCTGCCAACTCGACCGATCCGGTGAAGGTTCGCGACGGGATGGCCAACCTCGTGGATACGCCCTGCCCGACCAGCAAAATCACCTACAAGGGCCAGGAAGGCATCCCCAAGGCCGACGTCGTCGTCCTCGAGACCAACGTCGCGAAAAAGCAGTTCGAGTTCGTCAAACGGTTCATTCCGAAAACCGTTACCGGCGGCTAGCCCGCGAAGAGGAAGCCGGCGGCCGCTCCCCACGGCAGCCGGCTTCCCCCGCCGGGCGGCTCCCTCGCGGGCCGCCCGGGAAAGGACGAGAAATGAAGCTGGCAACCGAATCCATCACCAAGAGCTTCGCCGGCGTGCACGCGCTCACAGAGGTCAGCGTCGACGTCGGCAAGGGCGAGATCGTCGGCGTGATCGGGCCCAACGGCTCGGGCAAGACGACCCTGGTCAACGTGATCTCCGGGGTGATTCCGCCCACCGCCGGAGCGGTCTCGATCGGCTGTGACCGCTGGACTCGGCGCTCGTCCCACAACGTCGCCTGCTGCGGCGTCGCCCGGACCTTCCAGACGATCCGCCTCTTTGACGAGATGACCGTCCTCGAGAACGTCGAGGTCGCGGCCGCCTCCAGCCCGCGCACCCGTGGGATCCGCCGGATGCGACCCGCGAGCCGCGAAGCGCTCGCGATGCTCGGTTTGGAGGACCGCGCG
This sequence comes from Solirubrobacterales bacterium, assembly GCA_035694165.1. Lineage (GTDB taxonomy): Bacteria > Actinomycetota > Thermoleophilia > Solirubrobacterales > 70-9 > VAYN01. The sequence continues at coordinate 1,805 of DASSFS010000088.1, forward strand.
GGGACGCTGGCGCGCACCCTCTCCTACGGGCAGCAGCGCCGGGTCGAGCTCGCCCGCGCGATCGCCGGGCGCCCTGACTTCCTCCTCCTCGACGAGCCCGCCGCGGGGCTGAACGAGGCCGAGTCCGACGAGCTGCTGGAGACGCTGCTGCGCCTCCGCGACACGGTCGAGTGCGGTCTGCTGCTGATCGACCACGACCTGCGCCTGATCATGCGCGGGACCGAGCGGATCTTCGTCCTCAACGAGGGCAAGCTGCTGGCGCAGGGGACGCCGGAAGAGGTGCGGCGCGATCGCCGGGTGATCGCCTCCTACCTGGGCACCGACTCCGAGACCGCGGGAGACGGGCCGGCCGATACCGAGAAGACCGAGAGGAGCGGAGGATGAAGGCACAGTGCGCGCTCGTGCAGATGCAGTTCAAGCGCGATCGGGACGAGAACATCCAGCGGGGGGCCGAGTTCGTGCGGCAGGCGGGACGCGAGGGCGCCCAGATCATCTGCCTCCCCGAGCTGGCAACCAGCATCTACCCCGCCTACGTCGAGGACGCGGCCTTCCGGGACTGGGCGGAACCGATTCCGGGGCGGGCGACCGAGGCGATCGGCGCCGCCGCCGCCGAGGTTGGCGCCTACGTCGTCTATCCGCTCTACGAGCGCACGGAGGACGGGCGCCTGTTCAACACCGCGGCCTTCATCGACCCGTCCGGCAACGTCGTCGGGCGCTACCGCAAGAACAGCATCCCGGACGTGCGGATGTCGGTGATGATGGGAATGGAGAAGATCTACTTCGAGCCCGGCGACCTCGGGTACCCGGTCTTCGAGACCGAGCTGGGCATCACCGTCGGGGTCACCATTTGTTACGAGCGCCACATTCCTGAGGGGCTCCGCTGCTTGGCCCTCGCCGGAGCTGACGTCATCTTCGTTCCCACCGCGACCGGCGCCGGGCGCGAGCTCTGGGACGTCGAGCTGCGCGGCCACGCGATCGCCAACCTGCTTTGGGTCGGTGGGGTGAACCGGGTGGGCACCGACGAGGACGGCTCCTCGGCCCGGTTCTGGGGCTCCTCCCTCTTCACCTCCCCGGCGGGCGAGGTGGTCGCCGCCGCCGGCGAAGACGGCGAGGCGATCGTCCACGCGGAGATCGACACCGAACTGAGCTTGCGGCTGCGCGAGGAGTGGGGCTTTTTCCGCGACCGCCGCCCGGATGTCTACACGGCCATCACCGGCTGAGCGGACGTTCTCATCCTTACCGACACACACATGAACAGGAGGACGGACAGATGGGTCAGTTGATCGATTTCAGGATCAAGCCGCCGGTACGTGACACGGATGCCGACCCGGCGGTCGAGCTGGGCCCGTTGCTGGATCGCTACGACGACGTCTATGGGATGCGCGAGCGATTCAACACGCCGTTCGACGCTCTCGAGGCCGAGATGGAGCAGTTCGGCATCAAAGGCATCATGCAGGCGGAGTTCGAGGAGAGCGGGCGCTCGCGTTACTGGAACGAACGCGTCGCCGAGCTGGTCGGACGCCGCCCGGACCTCTTCCTCGGTGGGCTCGCCGGAGTCGACCCGCGTGAGCCCGACGCGCTGGACGAGCTCGAATGGGCGCACGACGAGCTCGGATTGCGTGGCCTGGTGATCCAGCCCGGCTTCCTCAAGATGACCCCGACCGACGAGCGCTGCTACCCGCTCTACTCCTACTGCCAGCGGCGCGGCGTGCCGGTCACCCTCCACACCGGGATCAACTTCACCCCCAACGGGCCGATCGACTACGGCCGGCCGCTCTGGGTGGATCGGGTCGCGTGCGACTTCCCCGATCTCGTCCTGGTGTGCAACCACGGCGGCTGGCCATGGGTTACCGAGGCGCTGGCGATCGCCTGGAAGCACACCAACGTCTACCTCGAGTTCGGCGCGATCGCACCGAAGTACCTGGCCGACCCGCGCGGCGGCTGGCAGCCCCTGACCCACTGGATGCGCACGCAGGTGAAAGAGAACATCCTGCTGGCGACGGACTGGCCAATGCTCCGCTACGAGCGGCTGGTCGACGAGCTGCCGCTGCTCGAGCTTCCCCCCGAGGTCGCGGACGCCTACACCCACGGGAACGCCCAGCGGATCATCGACCGGGCCTGGGCGCCGGCGACGGCATGAGCGAAGCGCCCCGACCAAGCCGGCTGGCTCGCGCGCTCAGCGCGGCGCGCGAGGGGCGGCCGCTGGGCATCCGCGATGCCGGGGCGCTGGTCGGGGCACGCGGCGAGGACCTCAGCGCGCTGATGTCGGCTGCGCGCGCGGTGCGCGAGCGCGGCTTCGGCTCGGTGATCACCTATTCCCCAAACGTGTTCATCCCGCTGACGACGCTGTGCCGGGACGTCTGCCATTACTGCACCTTCGCCCGCCCGCCGCGTCCCGGCACCCCCTGTTACATGACCATCGAGCAGGTGCTCGAGGTCGCCGAGCGCGGGCGCGCCGCGGGCTGCCGGGAGGCACTCTTCACCCTCGGCGACAAGCCTGAGCTGCGCTACCGGCAGGCGCGCGAGGAGCTCGAGCAGCTCGGTTGCTCGACCACGCTGGAGTACCTCGAGCGAGCGGCCGAGGCGGTGCTGCGCGAGACCGGGTTGTTGCCGCACCTGAACCCGGGCGTGGTCGACGAAGCGGGGCTGCACGGGCTGCGCCGGGTCAGCGCCTCGATGGGGATCATGCTCGAGAGTTCCTCCGAGCGCCTGCTGGAGCCGGGGATGCCCCATCACGGCTCACCCGACAAGGAGCCACGGGCGCGGCTGGACACGATCGACGCCGCCGGCCGGCTCGGCGTGCCGTTCACCTCGGGCATCCTGATCGGGATCGGTGAGACGCGGGTCGAGCGGATCGAGTCGCTCCTCGCCCTCCGGGTCCTGCACGAACGCCACGGTCACCTGCAGGAGGTGATCGTCCAGAACTTCCGCGCCAAGGCCGGCACGCTGATGGCCGGCGCGCCCGAGCCCTCGCTCGAAGAACTGCTCTGGACGGTCGCCGCCGCGCGGGTGCTGCTGGGGCCGGGCGTGAGCGTCCAGGCGCCGCCCAACCTCAGCGACGAGCACCTCGGCGACCTGCTCGACGCCGGCATCGACGACTGGGGTGGCGTTTCCCCGGTCACCATCGACCACGTCAACCCCGAGGCCCCCTGGCCCGACCTCCAGCGCCTCGAGGTGGAGACCGCCCGGCACGGGCTCGACCTGCTTCCGCGCCTGACCCTCTACCCCCGCTACGCGCGCGAGCCGGAGCGTTGGACCGACGAGGCCGTGGCGCCCGCGGTGCGCGCCGCCTCGGACTCGCTCGGGTTCGCCCGCCCGTGGAACTGGCACGCCGGTGCCTCGGCGCCCCCGCCGGAGGCCTTCCCGGGCCGCCTCACCCGGCGCCTGGCCGGGGGGCCGGTGGGGGAGGCCCTGGCCGCGCTGCGGGCCGGCTCCGACCCCGACGAGGAGATGGTCACGGAGCTGGCCAGCGCCCGCGGCGCCGATCTCCACCACGTGCTGAAGGCGGCCGACAAGCTGCGCCGCGAAGTCTGCGGCGACGAGGTGACCTACGTCGTCACCCGGAACATCAACTACACCAACGTGTGTTACTTCCGGTGTGGCTTTTGCGCCTTCTCGAAGGGCAAGCTCGCGGCCAACCTACGCGGCGCCCCTTATCTCGTCCCGGTGGAGGAGATCGTGCGACGCTCGGCCGAGGCGTGGGAGCGGGGCGCGACGGAGGTATGCCTGCAGGGCGGAATCCACCCCGGCTTCGACGGCGATTTCTACCTTAGGGTTGTGGAGGCCATCCGTGCCGAGCTGCCCGACCTGCACATCCACGCCTTCTCGCCGCTGGAGGTGTGGCAGGGCGCGAACACCCTGGGGATCTCACTTGACGACTATCTACAACGCCTGCGCCGCGCCGGTCTGGGAACCTTGCCCGGGACCGCGGCGGAGATCCTCGACGATGAGGTGAGGCGCGTTTTGTGCCCAGACAAGATCACCGCGGCCCAATGGGGTGAGGTCATGCGGAGCGCACATCGGGTTCGCCTGCGAAGCACCAGCACGATCATGTTCGGCCACGTCGACGCGCCCCGGCACTGGGCCCGTCATCTGCTCGCCGTGCGCGGCCTGCAGGCGCGCACGGGTGGGTTCACCGAGATGGTTCCGCTGCCCTTCGTGCACATGGAGGCGCCGATCGCGCTGCGCGGTCGAGCCCGCCACGGCCCGACCCTCGAGGAGTCGCTCCTGGTCCACGCGGTGGCCCGCCTGACCCTGCATCCGCTGATCACCAACATCCAGGCGTCGTGGACCAAGCTGGGCACCCGCGGCGCGCAACTGGCCCTGAACGCCGGGGCAAACGACCTCGGCGGGACCTTGATGAACGAGTCGATCTCGCGCGCGGCCGGCGCCGAGCACGGCCAGGAGCTGGCGCCCGAGGGCATGGAGCGCCTGATCGCTTTGCTCGGCCGCCGGCCCCGACAGCGCAACACTCTCTACAAGGATCCGGACCCTGCCCAGCAGACACGGTCGTACGGGGCGCCACCCTTGAGCGAGCCCAGGAACCCCCACGCGCGCGAGGCCGGACTGCCCCGTCGGGCCGAGCTCGTGCGTCCCGGACTGGCCGTCGTGCCGGGGGCGGCCCGGTGAACCGCTCGGCTCGCAGCGACGGCGGTCCCGGACCGGCACCGCCCGGCGCCGACCCAGCCTCCGAGCGCGGCTCGACCACCCTCGAGCTGGTGCTCAACACCAGCACCCAGCTGTTCGCCGAGCGCGGCTTCGCGGCCGCCACGATGCGCGAACTGGCCGACCGGGCGGACCTGCCGCTGAGCGGCTTCTACTACTACTTCGGGCGCAAGTACGACGTCCTGTTGGCGATCATGGACAAAGCCCTGGGCCGGCTCGAGGCTGGCGCTGAGGAGGTCTACGACGAGAAACTCGCGCCCGACGAACTGCTGCGAGTGCTGGTCGAGCGCCACGTCTGCGTACACCTCCTCCACCCGGCCGCTGCAAGCGTCGCCGACGGTGAGCTACGGGCGCTGCAGCCGGCCGATCGCGATGCCGTGGTCGCTCGGCGCGACCGCTATGAGGACCGCTTTCGCCATGTGCTCGGGGCGGGGGTGAAGGTCGGCTGCTTCGACCCAGAGCTCGACATCCCCGTGGCGACGATGGCGATCTTGACCATGAGCACGAGCGTGATCGATTGGTGGACTGCGGACGGTCGCCACTCGATCGACGATACCGCGCGCCTGATCGCAGATTTCAGCCTCGGCATCGCCTGCGGGCCGGGTTCGGGCGCAGGCGGATCGGCGCCATCGCCGCGCCGCTGACCCAACTGCCTCTGAATTAGAGACAAATTGGTACTTGACGCGCGCCGGAGTGTGTGCATAGTATGAGCTGGGTCGTGTTGAACGTACGTTCGACCGAAAGGAGAGGGATGTGACGGCGGTAAGCCTTTTGGCGAGGCCTGAGTCTGGTGACCTCGCCGATCATCTGTCCTCAGAGGAGTTGTCGCGGCTGCTGGAGGTCTCACACGGCCTCAACGGCTCGCTCGACTTCAAGCTCGTCCTGCAGAAGGTCGTCAGTGCCAGCCGTGACCTGCTCGGCACCGACATCAGCACGCTTCTGCTGCTCGACGAGGCACGCGAGCTTCTAACCGTGGAGGCCTACGCCGGGATCGACGCCTCGGTCGCTCGTCGGCTCTCGACGCCGCTGGGAGAGAACATCGCCGGCCGGGTAGCGGCGACTGGCGTGCCGGCGCGCTGCAGCGACATCGCGCTCGATGAGCGCTCGACTCTGGCCGGGGTCTGCGACGGCTACATCCGCTCGGCCCTGCTGGTGCCGCTGGTCCGCAACGGTCAGGTGGTGGGGGTGCTGGGCGTCGAGACGGCGGAGCTGCGCAAGTTCGACGACCACGACGAGGGCATCCTGCAGCTGCTGGCGGACCACGCCGCTTGCGCGATCGAGACCGCCCGCCTGTACTCCGTCGAGCACGACCAGGTCGAGCAGCTGCAGATCCTGGTCGAGCGCGTGAACAGCCAGAACGACGTGATGCGGCGCAGTCGCGAGGCACACGACCGCCTTGCCGAGGCCGCGCTCGAGGGCAGCGGCCTGACCACGCTGATGGGCGTCCTCACCGAGTTGGTGCCGGCGCCGCTGGCGATGGTCAACCAGTTCGGCGCCCGCCTGCGGGCGAGCGCCTGCGGCGAGGACGAGCGCGCCGAGCAGCTCTGGGCCACCTGTCAGGCCAACCACAGGTTTGGGCGCAACCTCGAGCGCCTGCGCGTCAACGCCGGCCTCGCTTCTCCCGCCGCCGACCCCAAGGAAGGCTTCTGGCGCATCGTCCCGGTGGTCGCGGCGGGCGAGGTCCTGGGCGCGATCGTCGTCCTCGACCACGAGGCCCTCGAGGAGCAGCACATGCTGATCCTCGAGGAGGCCTCCAGCATCATGGCCACCGAGCTGCTGCGCGAACGCAGCATCGCCGAGGTGGAAGCGCGCTCCCACGGCGACCTGCTGCAGACCCTGCTGTCCGCCGAAGTCGAGACCGCCGGCATTCAGGAGCGGGCGGCGCTGCTCGGCCACGACCTGACCGAGGAGCAGGCGGTGGTCGCCGTCGTTCCGGTGAATGGATCGGAGCTGCCGGAGCCCTCCGTGATCACCTCTGCCGGCCGGCGCGCGGTCGCCCGCGCGGGGCTGCGCGGCCTCTACGGGACGGTCGACGGATGTGCTGTGGTGCTGCTGTCCGGCGGGGACCGCTCGCTCTGTCGCGAAGGTGCCGAGCGCTGGATCGCGGCCTTCCGCGAGGAGTTGCGCGGCCGCTCCCAGGCGGTCGAGTTGCACTTCGGGGTCTCGGAAATTCCCTGTGCGGGAAGAGAGGTGCGGGAGGGGTTTGCGCAGGCCCGCCAGGCGGCCGCGATGTGCCGCCTCAGCGAGGGGCAGGTGGTCAGCTGCTTCGAGGACGTGCAGCTGATCGCGACGCTGATCGACATCACCAACGACGAGGCGATCGAGCGCTACATCGAGCGCACCATCGGCCGCCTCGAGGAGTACGACGGGCGCAAGCGCACCCACCTCGCGCTGACCCTGGAGACCTATCTCGACTGCTCCGGCGTCGCCCGCCACGCCGCCAAAGCGCTCTACCTGCACCCGCACTCGCTGCGCTACCGACTGCGCCGCATCACCGAGATCCAGGGCATCGACCTGGCCGATCCGATGGCGCGGCTGACCAGTCACCTCGCGCTCAAACTGCGCGCGATAGTCGCGCCCTCTCACTGAGCGAGGGCGCCTCGGCGTGTGCACGTCTGGCACATCGACGGCGCCCTACATCCTCCACAAACGCCATAGTGGCGTAGGCATACGCGGCCGTACGCTCGCTTGCGTGGCGACCACCGCAAGAGCGGCCGAGTCAGGGCCCTCCCTGAAGAGCGCCGAGACCGTCTACTCCGCCTTGGCTGAAGCCGGGCGCGCGGAGCCGGGCCGGACGTTCCTCCGCGACGGTTCCGAGAGAACGACCTACGGGGCCCTGCTGGCCGAGTCCGACGCGGTGGCCGCGCGGTTGGCGGGGCTCGGGGTCGGTGCCGGCGACCGGGTCGTGCTCTGGCTGCCCAACGGGCTCCCCTGGGCCGCCTCCTTCTTTGCCTGCGCCCGGCTCGGCGCCGTCGCGGTGATGGCGGGAACGCGACTGCGGGCTGTCGACCTGCACCACATCCTCGAGAACTCCGGCGCTTCGACGCTGGTCTTCTCGCCGCGCTTTCTCGGGATCGACTACGACGCGATGGTGGAGGCGATCCTGCGCGAGCGGGTCAGCAGCCGTCCGGCGAAGCTGCGGCATCTCCTTGCCACGGCGCCCAGCACCGTTCCCGGCGCGACCCGGCTCGAGCGTCTCCCCGAGGGGGCCCCGCCGCCGCCCTTCGACGACGACCGCGCCCCGGCCGTCGTCTGTTACACGTCGGGCACCACCGGCCTGCCGAAGGGCTGCGTGCACAGCCACCGCGGGCTCGTCCGCAACGCGGCGATCGCCGCGCGGCTGACCGGGCTGACGCGCTGGGACCGGGTCCTCTGCCCGGTTCCGTTCGCGCACGTCTTCGGCTTCCACATGGGCGTCCTGCAGTCGACCCTGTCGCGCGCCACCCTGGTCAACGGCGAGCCCTACGACGCCGAGCGGCTGCTCGACCTCGCCGAGTCCGAAGCCGCCACGGTCCTCTACGCAGTGCCGGCGATGGCGCACGAGGTGGTCGCGCTGCAGGCGCGCAGCCCCCGCGACCTCAGCGCCCTGCGCACGACGCTGGTCGCCGGCGCCCCCGTCTCGGCCAAACTCCGGCGTGCGGTGATGGCCGCCGACGGCGGGCTCGGCTCGGCGATCTCCGTCGTCTACGGCTGCACCGAGGCGCCGACCCTGACCCAGGTCCTGCCCGGCGCCCCGCTGAGTCAGCGCCTCGCCACGGTCGGCAATCCCACGCCCGGCGTCGAGCTGCGAATCTGCCGCGAGGGGACCGAGGAGGCGCTGCCGAGCGGGGAGACGGGGGAGATCCTCTCCCGCGGCTACAACCGCATGCTCGGCTACCTCGACGATCGCGAGGCGACGACGGCGCGGATGCGCGGCGAGTGGTTCGTCACCGGCGATCTCGGCTGGGTCGACGGCTGGGGCTTCCTGCACTTCGTCGGCCGCGCCAGCGAGATGTTCACGGTGGGCGGGTTCAACGCCTATCCGCGCGAGATCGAGGCGCAGCTGGAGGAAATGGACGGTCTGGTCATGGCGGCGATTACCGGCGTGCCGGACGCCCGGCTCGGCTCGGTCCCGATGGCCTGGGTCACGGTCGAGGACCCGGCGCTGGGAGAGCAGGAGATCCTCGCCTGGGCCCGCGACCACCTCGCTAGCTACAAACGCCCCCGGCACGTCCGCGTGGTGGGCACGCTGCCCCGCACGCCCTCGGGCAAGCTCTCGCGGGTCAAGCTCGAGCGGCTGGCCCGCCGTGCCCTGCCCAGCCTCGACTGGGAAGCCGAGCGATGAGCGCGCCCACGCGAGAGCCGATTACGCGCAGCGGCACGCCGTCCTGCCGCTACTCCGAGCTGGCGGTCGGCGACGAGCTCTGGGACGCGGTCACGGTGACCGACGCCCATGTGCTGCTTGCCACCGCCGCCTTCAAGGACCCCGGTCCCAACCACTGCAACTCGCTGCAGGCGGCGGCCGGCCGGTTCGGCTCCCGGATCGCCCACGGCCCGCTCTTGATCGGGATCATGGACGGCGCCCTGGGCAACGTCCTCGGCTCGATGATCGTCGCTTTGCTCGACCAGGGGGCGCGCTTCCGCAGCCCCACCTACCCCGGCGACACGGTGATCTGCCGCTGGCGCGTCGCCAGCCGCGAGGACAAGCCGCGCTTCGAGGGCGGCGGCATCGTCGTCTTCTCCGGCGAGGCGCTGAACCAGGACGGTGCCGTCCTCGCCGAGATGGACGCAACCCTCGCGATCGCCGACCGGCCGCTCTGGGACGCGGCGACCCATCTGGCGAGCACCCGACCCCCCGAACCCCCAGCAGAGAGGCGCAAACGATGAAATCAATAGGAATCGACGTGGGCGGGACGTTCACCGACTTCGTCCTGTTCGACAGCGACGGCGGAGAGGTCGCGGTGCTGAAGCTCTCCAGCGGTGGCGACACCAGCGCGACGATGGTCGAGGGCATCGAGGAGCTCTGCCAGCAGGCCGGCGTCGCACCCGCGGACCTGGGCCTGATCATCCACGGCACGACGGTGGCGACGAACGCGGTGCTCGAGTACGACGGAGCCAAGGCGGGGATGATCACCACCGACGGCTTCCGCGACGTGATCCACATCGGCCGCCACCAGCGCCCCCAGAACTACTCGATCCAGCAGGACATCCCCTGGCAGGCACGGCCGCTGGTCAAGCGCCGGTTCCGCAAGCCGGTGCCCGAGCGCCTGGCGCCGCCCAGCGGCGAGGTGCTGACCCCGCTCGACGAGGACGCGGTGCGCGCGGCCGCCGCCGAGCTCGCGGCCGAGGGGGTGGAAGCGGTCTCGGTCTGCTTCCTCTTCTCCTACCTCAACGACGAGCACGAGCGCCGCGCGGCGGAGATCGTGCGCGAGGAGATGCCCGACGCCTTCGTCTGCACCTCGAGCGAAATCGTCCCCCAGTTCCGCGAGTTCGAGCGCTTCGCGACGACCGCCGTCAACGCCTTCGTCGGGCCGCGGGTCGAGCACTACATCGAGCGGCTCGACGCCCGTGTGAAGGAGAGCGGGGTGACGGCGCCGCTGCACATCATGCAGTCCAACGGCGGCACCGCCACCCCGGAGGTCGCCGCCCGCAAGCCGGTGACCCTGCTCCTCTCAGGGCCGGTGGGCGGCGTGATGGGAGGGATCTGGAGCGCCGAGGGCAAGCAGCGCCACCTCGCCACCCTCGACGTCGGCGGCACCAGCGCCGACATCGGCATCGTCACCGAGGAGGGCCTGGTCGAGGCACGCGCGCGGGACACCTGGATCGCCGGCTATCCGGTTCTGGTGCCGATCATCGACATCGAGACGATCGGCGCCGGCGGCGGCAGCATCGCCTACCTCGACCGCGCCGGGGCCCTGCACGTCGGACCACGCAGCGCCGGTGCCCACCCGGGCCCCGCCGCCTACGGGCGCGGCGGCACCGAGCCGACCGTGACCGACGCCAACGTCGTCCTCGGCCGCCTGCCGAGCTCCCTCGCCGGGCGGCTCGAGCTCGACCGCGAGCGGGCCGAGGCGGCGGTCGCCGGGCTCGGCGAGAAGCTGGGGATGTCAGCACTCGAGACGGCCACCGGCATCATCCGGATCGTCAACGAGAACATGGCGGCGGCGCTGCGGATGAAGACGATCCAGCGCGGCCTCGACCCGCGCGAGTTCCTGCTCTCCGCCTTCGGCGGCGCCGGCCCGCTGCAGGCCGCCGAGCTGGCGCGGATCCTGGAGATCCCGGAGGTGCTGATCCCGCCCAACCCCGGAGTTACCTCGGCGGCCGGGCTGCTCACCTCCGACCTGCGCTACGACGTCAGCCAGTCCTTCCTGCAGCCGCTTTCCCGGATCGACCTCGAGCAGCTCCGGACGGCTTTCCGCGAACAGGAGGAGGAGCTCCGCGCGCAGCTGCGCAACGACGGCTGCGGCGAGGAGGACATCGTGATCGAGTGGGCGGCCGACCTGCGCTACCACGGGCAGAGCTACGAGCTGAAGACGTCGCTGCCGGCCGGGGAGCTGAGCGAGCAGGGCATCGCCTCGCTGCGCGAGGCCTTCCACCGCGACCACCAGCAGGAGTTCGGTCACAGCTTCCCCGAGTTCGAGATCGAGCTCGTCAACGCCCGCCTCACCGGGATCGGTCGCCTGCCCCACCTGCGTCACTCGGCGGTGACCGGAACCAGCCTGGCGGAGGCGCACCTGCGCGACGCCGAGGTCGGCTTCGCCGTGGACGGGGGGAACGAGCGGCTGAGGACCCCCGTGTATGACCGCGACGCCTTCCCGGTCGGCGAGGAGCTGGCCGGGCCGGCGATCTTCGTCCAACTCGACTCGACGACGCTCGTGCCGCCCGGAGCCACGGCCCGGCGCGATGACGTCGGCAACCTACTGATCGCCGTCTCGGCGCCAACCACCGACCGCAAGGAGTAGTCAGCGATGGACCCAATCACCGCCCAAGTCATCCACGGTCGCCTCAACAGCATCGCGCTGGAGATGGCCCGCAAGCTGATCCGGATGGGCTTCTCGATCGTGATCAAGGAGTCCGAGGACATCGGCGCCGCGATCACCGACGCCGACGGCTGGCAGCTCGCCGAGGCCGACACGACGCCACTGCAGATGGGCCCGATCCCGTTCTACGTGCGCGGGGTCAAGAAAGTCCTCGCCGAACGCGGCGAGGAGATCCGCCCCGGCGACGTCTTCATCCACAACGCGCCCTACCTGGGGGCCTCGCACGCGCCCGACCTGGGGCTGATCGTGCCGGTCTTCCAGGGCGAGGAGCTGGTCGGCTTCTCCGCCACCACCGCCCACCACATGGACATCGGCTGCGCCAAGCCGGGAACGTCGGTGATCGACGCGGTCGACGAGTGGGCCGGCGGCCTGCGCTTCGAGGGGCTGAAGCTGCGCGAGGAGGGTCGCGACAACAAGATCCTCTGGCAAATGATCGCCGACAACGTGCGCATCCCGCGCCTGGTGATCGGCGACATCGAGGCCCAGATCGCCGCCGCCGAGATCGGCGCCCAGCGGTTGCTGGCGCTGATGGACGAGATGGGCACCAAGGAAGTGTTCGCCGCGCAGAAGTGGTTCGAGGACTACTCGGAGCGGATGCTGCGGGCCGAGATCGCGGCGCTGCCGGACGGCGACTACGCGGCGGAGGGATTCGTCGACGGCTTCCCCGACCTCGACGACCCCGAGAAGCGCGACCTGCGCATCGCCGTGACCCTGCGGGTCCGCGGCGAAGACCTCGAGATCGACCTGACCGGGACGGCGCCCCAGCTCAACGACCTGCCGCTGAACATGCCGTTCGAGGGCACGGTTATGTGTTCGGTCTTCACCGTCGTGCGCTCGGTCCTGCTCGACACCGACAACCACGAGCAGGTGCCGCAGAACCGCGGGATCGCGCGGGCGCTGACGGTGACCGCGCCCGAGGGCTGTCTCGCCAACCCGCGCTTCCCGGCGCCGACGCTGGCCCGCGTGATGCCCGCCTGCATCCTCACCGACACCCTGGTCAAGGCCTTCGCCGAGATCGTCCCCGAGCGCTGCTGCGCCGGCTGCGGGACCCTGGCGATCCTCAGCTACAGCGGGGTCAAGGAGGGCAGCTACTGGGTGCACATGGACATCCACGAGGGCAGCTACGGCGCCCGCTGGACCAAGGACGGGATGGACGCCATGGACACCCTGTTCACCAACACCCGCTGCGCCCCGGTCGAGGAGATCGAGACCGAGTACCCGCTGCGCTGCGTGCGCTGGGAGCTGAACGACTACGAAGTCGGGCACGGCCAGTTCCGCGGTGGCAAAGGCGGCCTGCGCGAGTTCCAGTTCCTCACCGACGGCTACATCTCCAGCGAGGCCGACGGTCAGCGCCACCGGCCCTGGGGCCTGGCCGGCGGCGGGTCCGCGCACCCGGCCGAGATCTGGGTGATCGACCCCGAGGGCGACGCCGAGCCGCTCTCCTCGAAGCTGCCCGGCCGCTCGACCCGGGCCGGCGAGACCTATCGCCTGATCGCCGCGAACGGCGGCGGCACCGGTTCGCCGCTCGACCGCGACCCGGCGCTGGTGCTCGACGACTGGCTCGACGGGATCGTCTCCCTGGAGGAGGCGAGCGAGGCCTACGGCGTCGTCATCGACCCGGAGACGGGCACCGTGCTCGAGCGCGAGACCGAGGCGCGGCGGACCGAGGTGCCGCCGGAGCCCTCTCCGGCATGACCCTGGTCGAGCGCCGGCTCGAGGAGGGGGTGCTGGCGCTGACCCTGAACCGGCCCGAGAAGCTGAACGCGCTCTCGCCGGCGCTGGTCGCCGAGCTCCTCGCAGAGCTGTCCAGCGCCGAGGACGACGAGGTCCGGGTCGTCGTCCTGCTCGGGGCGGGGCGGAGCTTCTGCGCGGGCGCCGACGTCGCCGAGTCGCTCGGCCTCGAGGACCTCGACGCCGCCGCGCGCTTCCTGGCGGCGCTCGCCGACGTGTTCCGCCGTGTCTCTGCCCTCCCCAAGCCGGTGATCGCCGCGCTGCAGGGTCACGCGGTCGGGGGCGGGGCCGAGCTGGCGCTCGAGGCCGACCTGCGGATCGCCGCCGAGGACGCCCGCCTCTCCTTCCCCGACGTCGCCCTGGGCTCGACGCCGGCGACGCTCTACCAGCTGGTGCGCCTGGCCGGCCGCAGCCGCGCTCTGGAGATGGCCTTGCTCGGCACCGAGATGGGGGCGGGCGAGATGGAGCGCCTCGGGCTGGTGCACCGGGTTGTGGCTGCCGACGCGCTCGAGGAGGAGGCGCTGGCGCTGGCCCGTCGCCTCCGCGACCGCGCCAGCGCTCGCTCGCTGCGCTTCGCCAAGGAGGCGGGCATGCACGCCGAGCAGAGCTCGCGCGAGGCCGATCTCCGCGCCAACGTCGCGGCGATGCTCGCCTGCCACCTCTCGGAGGAGCAGCGGGCCTTCGTCCGCGACTTCGGCAATGCACAACAGTGCAAGAACTGAACGCCTGCATCTGCTTCCCCCTTGCCATATCCCTGTGGCAGCCCCAGATCTAGATTGGCTGGCATATCCAGCAACGGAAGATCGGAGTCGCAGATGAAGTTCGGCGTGAGCCTGGGAGATGCCCCGCACACCAAGTCCCTCGGCCTGCTGCGCGCCGCCGAGCGCGCCGAGTTCGACCAGATCTGGGTCTGGGACTCCCACATCATCTGGCAAGAGGCCTACGGCTTGATGGGCTGGTTGATCGGCCAGTCGGAGAACGACAAGCTCGAGTGGGGCACCTGCGTGACCAATCCGGTCACCCGTGACCCGATGGTGGTCGGCAGCGCCTTCGCGACGCTGAACCAGATCACCGGTGGACGCGTGATCTGCGGCATCGGCCGCGGCGACAGCTCGGTCCGGGTGATTAACCGCCGTCCCTCCAACCTCGCCGCCCTCGAGGCCGCGGTGGAGACCATCCACCAGGTCGGGACGGGCGAGAAGTTCAAGACTGAGGAGGGCACCGAGGCCCAGATGCCGTGGGCCGGCGGCGGCACCCGGGTCTACGTCGCCGGCTACGGACCGAAAGCGCTCCGCCTCGCGGGCCGGGTCGGCGAGGGCGTGATCTTCCAGATCGCCGACCCGTTCGTGATCGAGTGGGGCATGCAGCACGTCCGCGCCGGCGCCGAAGAGGCGGGCCGCGATCCCGACGACATCGTCGTCCACTGCGCGACCGCGACCTACATCTCCGACGACATGGACAAGGCGATCGAGGAAACCCGCTGGTTCCCGGCGGTGGTCGGCAACCACATCGCCGACGTCCTCCGCCATCACGACCCTGAGGGCCTGCCCGACGAACTGATCGACTTCGTCAGGGACCGCGGCGACTACGACTACCGCGAGCACGCCGAGCAGGGCACCGAGCACTCGAAGTACATCACCGACGACATCGTCGAGCGCTTCTGCGTGATCGGCGACCCCGAGCAGATCCGCGCCAAGCTGAAGGTGCTCGAAGGGCTCGGCGTCTCGGAGTTCAACATCTACCCCCACGTCGAGGGCATCGAGGACCTGATCGAGCGCTACGGCCGCGAGTTCGCTCCCGAATTCCGGGCCGCGGCCGCCTAGCCCGCGGGGTCGAGGCGGATGGGCACCACACAGCAGCCCGAGGTAGCTCGCTGGTTCACCCTGCCCGATGAGGGCGAGGCGCCGGAGCCGCCTGCCAGCGAGCTCCGCCGGCTCGCCGTCGTCGGCGGCGGCCAGATGGGCGCGGGGATCGCCGAGGTGGCGGCCCGCGCCGGCCTCGAGGTGACTCTGATCGAGACTGGCGAGGAGGCAGCGGCAAACGCCCGCACCCGCGTCGCGAGCAGCCTCGAGCGTGCCGCGGCGCGGGGCAAGCTGGAGCAGGCCGAGCACACGGCGACGCTGGAGCGCCTGGCGTTCACGACCGACTGGGCGGCCCTCGACGGCGCCGACGCCGCGATCGAGGCGGTGATCGAGAACGTCGAGGAGAAGCGACGCGTCTTCGCGCTGATGGACCGCCACTTGCCCGATGCCGCGTTCCTCGCCTCGAACACGTCCTCGGTGCCGATCATGAACCTGGCCAGCGCGACGAGCCGGCCCGAGCGGGTGCTCGGGCTGCACTTCTTCAACCCCGTCCCGGTGATGAACCTGGTCGAGGTGGTGCCGTCGCTGACCACCGACCCCCGCGTGGTCCGCCTCGCCGCTCGCCTCGTCAGCGAAGTGCTGGGCAAGGCCGTCATCCGCGCCCCCGATCGGGCCGGCTTCGTCGTCAACGCGCTGCTGATTCCCTACCTTCTGGGGGCGATCCGAATGCTGGAAATGGGCCCCGCCTCGCGCGAGGAGATCGACCAGGCGATGGTCAACGGCTGTCACCATCCGATGGGGCCGCTGCGGCTTGCCGATCTGATCGGGCTGGACACCGTGCTCGCGGTCTCACACAGCCTCTACGAGGAGTTCCACGACGCTTTCTGCAGCGCCCCGCCACTGCTCAAGCGGATGGTCGAGGCCGGCAAGTTCGGCCGCAAGGCCGGGATCGGCTTCTACACCTACGACGACGCTGCAACCACGCTCACACCAGCCGGCTGACCGACCCAAAAGGAGACCAATGAAAGCCACCTGCGCAGTCGTCCAGATGAACCTCGCGGACGACAAGGAGGAGAACGTCCAGCGCTGCGCCGACGCGGTTCGCGAGGCCGGGCGCGAGGGGGCGCAGATCGTCTGCCTGCCTGAGCTCGCGACCACGCAGTACTTCTGTTACGAGATGAACCGCGAGTTCATGCACCTGGCCGAGCCGGTGCCGGGGCCGGCCACCGCCGCGGTCGGCGCCGCCGCCAAGGAGGCCGACTGCTGGGTCGTGCTGCCCCTCTACGAGGAGGGCGAGGACGGCCAGCTCTACAACACGGCCGCGGTCATCGACCGCTCGGGCGAGGTGGTGGGGCGCTACCGCAAGAACGTGATCCCGATCATGAAATTCGCCGGAGTCGAGGGCGTGGAGAAGTTCTACTTCCGTCCCGGCAACCTCGGCTACCCGGTGTTCGAGACCGACCTCGGCATCACCATCGGCATCACCATTTGTTATGAGCGCCACTTCCCCGAGGGCCCGCGCAGCCTCGCCCTCGCCGGCGCCGACGTGATCTTCGTCCCGACCGCGACGCCGGCCGGGCGGGAAATGTGGGAGATGGAGCTGCGGGCGATGGCGATCGCCAACCTGCTCTGGGTCGGCGGCGTCAACCGGGTCGGGCACGACCGCGGCAAGGACGTCTCCGACATGGCCTTCTACGGCGACTCTTTGTTCAGCGCGCCGAACGGCGAGGTCGTCTCCCGCGCCGTGACCGAGGGCGACGAGATCGTCTACGCGGAGATCGACACCGACCGCAGCAAGCAGCTGCGCGACGACTGGGGCTTCTTCCGCGATCGCCGGCCCGAGATCTACGGCGCGATCACGGCGCCGTAGCCTCTCGGCGATGAGCTCCCGCACCGACCTGGCGACGCTGCTCGAGCAGCGCGCTGCGGAGGCACCGAACCGTCCCTTCCTGGTCATGGCGGAGCAACTGCGCCTGACCTACGGCGAGTTCAACGAGCGGGTCAACAACCTGGCCCACGGGCTGGCGGCTGAGGGTGTGGCCGCCGGCGACCGCGTCGCGATCATGCTCTCCAACTCGCTCGAGTTCCTGCTCGCCTCCTACGCGCTGAAGAAGCTCGGGGCGATCGAGGTGGCGATCAACACCGGCTTCCGCGGCGCCGGGCTCGTCCACGTGGTCAACCTCACCGAGGCGCGACTGATGATCACCGAGGACGAGTTCGTCGAGCCGGTCGCCCAGGTGCGCGAGAAGCTCGAGTACCTGCGCACGGTGGCGATCGTCGGCGAGTCGGCCGCCGCTCCACGGGCGCTGGCCGGTCTCGAGATCGGCGCCTTCGACGACCTGCTCCCGGCGCGCGGGGAGAATCCGAGCCGCGAGATGCGGGACACCGACCTCGGCACCGTCCTCTTCACCTCCGGCACCACCGGGCCGTCGAAGGGGTGCATGCTCTCGCACCGCTACGGGGTGCGGACCGCCGAGGTGATCGCCGACGCGATCGGCCTGCGTGAGGACGACTGCCTCTACTGCCCGTTCCCGCTCTACCACGTCGACGCGGCCTTTCTCACGGTGGCGCCGGCGATCGTGCTGGGGGCGCGGGCAGCGATTGGGCGGCGCTTCAGCGCCAGCGGGTTCTGGGACGAGGTGCGCGAGTTCGAGGCGACCGTCTTCGACTTCATGGGGGCGACGCTGACGATCCTCTGGAAGCGCGACGAGCTGCCCGAGGACGCTGACAACCCGGTGCGGTTGGCCTGGGGCGTGCCGATGCCCGCCTGGCGGCAGCAGTTCGAACGCCGCTTCAACCTCAAGCTCGTCCACGGATACGGCCTGACCGACGGCGGGATGACCTGCTGGGAGGATCCTGAGGCGGAGGAGCCGACGGGCTCCTGCGGTCGTCCGCGCCATCCCTACGAGGTGCGCATCCTCAACGACGAAGACGACGAGGTTCCGCGTGGGGAGGTGGGGGAGATCGCGATCCGCCCGCTCGAAGCCGACGTGGTGATGAAGGGCTACTGGGGGATGCCGGAGGCGACGCTCTCGACCTTCCGCAACCTCTGGCTGCATACCGGTGACTACGGCCGCATGGACGCCCAGGACCACCTCTTCTTCGAGGGGCGCAAGAACGACGCGATCCGCCGCCGCGGCGAGAACATCTCAGCCTGGGAGATCGAGGAGGTGATCCACGAGCACCCAGCGGTCGCCGAGGCCGTAGCGGTGGGCGTGCCCAGCGAGCTCACCGAGGAGGACGTCAAGGTCTACGTCGTCCTGCGCGACGGCGCCGCGCTCGACGAGGACGAATTGCGCGACTTCTGCAGTCCCCGCATGGCCCGCTTCATGGTCCCCGAGTACGTCGAGTTCATCGAGGAGATCCCCAAGACCTCGACCGGCAAGCCCGAGAAGTACAAGCTCCTCGCCCGCCACGCGGCGGCGAGCCAGCCCTAGGCCGGCTCGCCGCGCAGCAACCACGCCACCTGGGCCTGGCGCTCGACCACTGCGGCGACGATTGCCGCGTCCTCGGGGCTGGCGCCGGTCGCGACCACGCCGTGGCGGCCCAGCAGCACGGCCCGCGAGCTGCCCAGCGCGTTCACCGTGCCCGCGGCGAGCGCCTCACTGCCCGCGGGGGCCGGGGGAGCGGTTCGCACGGCGCCGGTCCCGTAGTACTCGTTCTCCTCCAGGCTGGGGGTCAGCTCCGTTTCCAGGAAGCTCCAGGCGGTGGCGTGGGGGCTGTGAGTGTGCACCGTCGCCATCACGTCCGGCCGAGCCGCGTAGACGGCGGCGTGCAGGCGCCACTCACGAGAGGGAAGGTAGGTACCGCGCGCCCTTCCGTCCGCGAGGACGTAGACCAGATCGCCGGGACCGATCGCATCGTAGGGCTGGCGAGTGGGGGTGATCAGGAATCCGCCCTCGAAGCGCGCGCTGACGTTGCCAACGCTGCCGACGACAGCGCCCGAGGCGACCAGCGAGCGGGCGACGGTCAACACCTGGGCGCGCAGCGCCCGCCCATCGTCTGACTCGATGCCGGCCGGGCTGCGAACCCGGCGCGACGCGCTGGCTGCCTTCACGGCCATCGACGACGACGCTACCGGCGCCAATCGCCGCCGTGTTGCGCCAGGGTGGCGCATCTCGGAGCCTGGGGGGGCGTCGT
>DASSFS010000089.1:0-4717 GCA_035694165.1 Solirubrobacterales bacterium
CGCGGTCGAACACCTTCACGATCGCCTTGTCGTGACGCTCCCAGCCGGAGAGCTCACCCAGCCTCGCCGCGACTTCTGATTCGCTCAACAGCGCCATCGCACTTATGCTGGCAGGCGCAGGCAGGCGGCGCAATGACGAACACCGAACCGATTCTCTGGCAGCTTCCGCTCTCGCACTACAGCGAGAAGGCGCGCTGGGCCCTCGCCCACAAGAGCGTCGAGCACCAGCGGCGCTCGCCGATGCCGGGAATGCACATGGCGATCGCCCTCTGGCTCACCCGCGGCAAGGAAAAGGTCTTCCCGGTGCTGCAGATGGAGGGGCGCACGATCGGCGACTCGACCGCGGTCATCGCCGCCCTCGAGCAGCGCCACCCGGACCCGCCCCTCTACCCCGCCGATCCCGATCAGCGCCACCGCGCTCTCGGCCTCGAGGACTTCTTCGACGAGGAGCTGGGTCCCTACACCCGCCTGCTCCCCTTTCACGAGCTGATTAACGAGCCGGAGATGTTCGCCGAGGTCGCTGCGGACTCGGTGCCGGGCCCCCTCGGCAACGCCAAGGGCTTCATCGGCCTCTACGCCCGCACCTACACCAGCATCCGCTTCGGCGCCAACAGCGACGCAAAGGCAGCGGTCGCGCGCGAGAAGATCACCCTTGCGATGGACCGCCTCGACGCCGAGCTGGCGGCGAACGGGGGCGATTACCTGGTCGGCGAGCGCTTCAGCGTCGCCGACCTCACCGCGGCCTCGCTCTTCTACCCGCTGGTCGGCCCCGAGGGCGGCCCGCTTCCGCCCGACACCCCGGCACCGCCGGCCCTGGAGCGCTTCCGTGACACGCTCCGCGACCGCCCCGGATACACCTGGGTCGAAGAGATGTTCCGCCGCCACCGCCATCCGGCGGGCACGGCCGCCGCCGGCGCAAGCCGCTAGCTAGAAGTTGCGAAGAAGTTACGATTTGCAGACAATAGGTTGCAGCTTGCTCCGTATGCTGCGACCATGCAACGCATGGCCTGGACCGACGAGCGGCTCGAGGAACGATTCAACGCAATCGACCAGCGCTTTGACGGGGTAGACAGGCGCCTCGATCGCGTCGAAGGCGAGATCGTCGAGCTGCGGCGGGAAATGCGAGCGGGCTTCGACGCGATTCAGTCGCTTCTCAACCGGGCTGGCGCCGGAATCATCGTTTGCCTCATGGGCGTCATTCTCGCCGTCATCCTCCAAGGCTCCTGAGCCTCGGCACCAGTCCCTCAGCCCCCGATCGGGACGCGCGGGTTCGCTCCCCAGAAGATCACCGTGCCAAGCATCCCCAGGATGTGCACCGCGACGATGTTGAAGGCCATCGATCTCGCCGTCGCCGTCCCCACCCCGACCGGGCCGCCGGAGGCCGTGTAGCCGTAATAGCAGCCGACCAGCACGATCACCGTCGCCATCGACATTCCCTTGATCAAGCTGAAGATCAGGTCGGTCGGACTCTGGAACATCCAGAAGATCAGTGAGTAGCCGCCGGCGGAGACGTCGGCGACCTGCTCGACAACGGCGAAGTAGGAGGCCGCGTACATCACGCCGATCCCGACCAGGTACATGAACGGCAGCGCGATCCAGGCAGCGAGAAGCCTGGTGGCGCAGAGGAACGTGATCGGCGGCACCCCCATCACTTCCAGCGCGTCGATCTCGTCGGAGATCCGCATCGCGCCGATCTCGGCGACGATCCCGGTCCCCACCTTGGCCGAGAGGATGTAGCCGAAGGCGTAGGGCAGCGCCTCCCGCAGGTCGCAGAAAGCCGCAAACAGGCCGGCGTAGGAGGGCGCGCCCTGGGCGCGGAAGAAGTAGGCCCCCTGGATTCCGCACTGGAGGCCGAGGATGAGGACGAAGGCCCAGACGATCAGGGCCGAGCCGAGGATCAGGATGCCGGCCTGCCGCATCGCCTCGCCGAAGAAGACCAGGGCCCTGCCGGAGTAGACCTGGCCGGCGACGCGGCTGCCGAAGCGGGCGATCTCCCCGAAGGAGTCGAGCCAGCCGCGCGGGGTGTCGAGCCAGCCCATCACCGGATCGTCTGCAGCTCTGGGTTGGTGGCGAGCAGAAGCGAGGTGACGACGAACTGGAAGAAGAAGACCGAGACGAGGGTGATGACCACGGCCTGGTTGACGGCGCGGCCGACCCCCGCGGCGCCGCCGGACGCCGACATCCCCTTGTAGGAGCAGACGACCGCGATGATCGCGCCGAACATCGTGCACATCAGGACCGAGGCCCAGAGGTCGGTGACCGTCGCGTTCGAGAACAGCGTCGCGAAGAAGCCCCCCAGCGACTGGTTGTAGAGCAGCTCGGCGACGATGCCGGCGGAGAGGCCGAAGACGATCGCGAAGATGTCGAGCAGGGCGGTGATCAGCATCAACGCCAGGAAGCGCGGCACGACCAGGTTCTTGATCGGATCGACGCCGAGCACCTGCAGGGCGTCGAGCTCCTCGCGGATCTTGCGGGCTCCGAGATCGGCGGTGATCGCGGTGCCGGCGACACCGGCGACGACCACCGCGGTGACCAGCGGCCCGATCCAGCGGATCGCGGTGAGGACGAAGAAGCCGCCCAGCCGGTCGAGGGCGCCGAAGATCTGCAGCGGCCCCGCCGCCTGCAGCCCGGGGGCGCCGAGGTTGAGCGCGAAGGTCGAGATCAGCAGCGGGAACCAGCAGAGCTTCAGCGTGAACAGGCACTGGTCGGCCAGCTCCTCGCCATAGGGGTACGGGGGCCGGACCACGGAGATCAGCGTCTTCGTGGTCAGGATCACCATGTTCCCGACTTCGATGAAGAAGGCGGAGACCGGGCCGAGCGTTCTCGTTACGGCTTCGAACGCCACCAGCTCATCGCCCGGCCGAGCGGGCCGTTCCCCCTGGCCCGCACCTCCTCCCGCACCCGCTCCTCGGCCGCCTTCTGCGCTTCGGAGAGCTGGGCGATCAGCGTGTCGCGGGTCTGCTCCAGCTCCTGCACACCGGCGACGTGTGCGACCGCGCGCCGCGGCGCCGTCGGCAGCTCGGCGCGGAGATGGCGCGTGTAGGTCGCCAGCTCGGCCTCCAACCGCCCGATCTGGCGGCGCAGCTCCTGCCGCACCTCGATCGCCTCGCTCTCCTCTCCCGGGTCGGGGAGGCCCGGCATGGGCGGTGCCGGCGCCTCCCCCCCAACGTCGCCGGGAATGCTCGCGCAGGCCATCGCGACGATCGCCAAGTCACGCGAACCGAGCCCCGCCTCGCTGGCCCGCCGCAGCGCGTCAGCCGCAATCTCCTCCAGCTCCGGCGCCGCTTCGACTCCGTCGGCGACGAAGGTCCCCTGGCCCTGGCGGCTGACCACCATGCCGTCCGCCTCGAGGCCCTCGTAGACCGCGCGCACGGTGTTGAGGTTGACGCCCGCCCACTCGGCGAGGCGGCGAAAGCTGGGAAGGCGTTCGCCGCTCGCCAGCTGGCCGGTGGAGATCAGTGCCCGCAGCCGCCATGTCAGCTGCAGCCCAACCGGCAGCTCGTCGCTGGGATCAATCGCGAAGGGATTGGGCTGGGCCCGCGCGGCGACGTCTTGCTGTGCCATCAGGCAGCACAGTAGCCGGCACAACTGTTCTAGTCAACTGGCACAGCTACGGCGTAAGGACGATCTTCAGCGCTTCGCGGCGGTCGTAGATGGTGTAGGCCTCGGCCGCCTCGTCGAGCGCCATGTGATGGGTGACCAGCGGCGCCGGGTCGAGCTTGCCCGCCTCGAGCAGCGCCAACACGCGGTCGACGTGGGCGATCACGTTGGCCAGGCCGAGCCGCAGGTCGAGCCCCTTCAGCCAAGCCAGCCCCAGCGGCACCTCGCCCTTGCCGGCGTAGGCGCCGATCCCGGAAACCGTGCCGGCATCGCGGGCGAGGCTGATCGCCAGCGCCAGCGGCGCTGGGTCGCCTACCGCGTCGACGACGACGTCGACGCCAAGGCCTTCGGTCGCGGCACGCACCGCCTTCTTCGGCTCCTGCTCTTCAAGGTGAAGGGGCGTCGCTCCAAAGGACGCCGCCATATCCAATCTTTCTTGCACTGAGTCGACTGCGAAGACCTCGACCGCGCCGCCCGCCAGCGCCGCCTGCACGGCGCAGAGTCCGACCGGACCCAGCCCCAGCACCGCGACGGTGTCGCCGGCCCGCATTCCGGCGTGGGCGACCGCGTGGTATCCGGTCCCCATCACGTCGCCGGCGAAGAGGGCAACGTCGGCCGACATCCCTTCCGGCACCCGCCGCAGGGTCAGATTGGCGCGCGGGACCAGCAGCTGCTCGGCCTGGGCGCCCTGGAGATCGCCGAGGTTGGCGCCGTGCCCGAAAGTCTGGCCGTTGCGGCAGCGGTGGTAGTTGCCACGCAGGCAGGAGGCGCAGGTCGCGCAGGCGGTGTGGAAGGTGCCGAGGACGCGATCGCCGACGGCCACCCGCTCGACATCCTCGCCGACCGCGAGCACCGTGCCGACGAACTCGTGACCGATCGTGAACCCCGGCTCGACCGGCACCCGCCCGTGGTAGATGTGGAGATCCGACCCACAAATCCCACTCGCCTCAACCCGCACCACCGCATCATCCGCAGCAACAATCTCCGGATCCGGCTTCTCCTCAACCCGCACTTCCTCGGGAGCTTGAAAGGTGACGACCCTCACGGCCTCACCGTATTACGTGCCGTGAGCGGGGGGTCGGGTGGGACTCGCCAAGCCTCCCCGCAGTTCGCGCAG
>DASSFS010000090.1:0-69969 GCA_035694165.1 Solirubrobacterales bacterium
GTCTGGTCACCCTCCGGGCGAATGTCCGCGAAGCGCGCGACATGCCATCTGTCTTTTGCCCGCCATAGGCGGGCTCCATCTCAGGGAGCTGCGCCCTTTAGGGCGCGCGACAAATTCGACCGGAGGGTGACCAGACCCCTCCCTCGCTGCGCCTCGTCCCGCGACGGGCGAACTTCGACTTGACGTCAGTCAGAGTCGGGGGTCCAGAGGCCGCCGGCTTTTTCGCGCTCTTTCTCCGGCGTCCAGATCTGCTCGCGCGCTTCGGCCTGCTCCAGCGGGATTGGTTTGGCCGAGTCGGCCACCAGCTCGATCGCCTTGCGGGCTTTGAGGTCCTCGACGACCATCGCGTCGCGGCCGTTCTCGCGCAATCGCTGCAGCAGTTTCTCGGGCGTGGTCCGTTCGTGCTCGGCGCTGTGCTCGAGCGCCTCGACCAGGTCCTCGTCGGAGATCTCGATCTCCTCCGCCTCGGCGATCGCGGTCACGACCGCCTCGCGCTTCAACTCACGCTCGGCGTCGGGCTTCGATTCCTCGATCAGCTCCTCGCGGGTTTTGCCCTGCATCTGCAGGAAGGCATTGGGGTCCATCCCACGCTGGGCCAGCTGCCGTTCCATCCGCTCCCAGCGTTCGGTCGCCCGCGCCGTGACCAGGTCGGCAGGTACGTCAACGGTTGCCGCGTCGACCGCGGCGTCGATTGCGGCGACCCGGAAGTCTTCCTCCGCCCTGCTGTTCAGCGCCGCGCCGACTTTCTCGCTGATGTCCGCGCGCAGCTCCTCCAGCGTCTCGAACTCGGAGGCATCGGAGGCGAAGTCGTCGTCGAGCTCGGGCAGGTTTTTCTCCCGCACCTCTTTAACCACGACGTTGAAGACCGCGTCTTTCCCGCTCAGATGCTCGGCCTGGTAGTCCTCGGGGAAGCTGACCTCGACTTTGCGCTCCTCCCCCGCCCTGGTGCCGACCAACTGCTCCTCGAAGCCCTCGATCAGCTGGCCGGAGCCGAGCGCCAGCAGGTAGTCCTCGGCCTTGCCGCCTTCGAAAGCGGTGCCGTCGATCAGCCCCTCGAAGTCGATCAGCAGCGAGTCGCCCTCGGCAGCCTCGCGCTCGACCGGCTCCAGCCGGGCGAAGCCCTCGCGCAGCCGCTCGACCTCGGTGTCGATGACTTCGTCGGGAACCTCTTCCTCTTTGCGGCCGACCTCGAGCCCTTTGTACTCGCCGAGTTTCGCCGGCGGCCGCACCCCGACTTCGAATTTGAAGCTGAGCGGCTCACCCTCGGCGTCGGGGGTCGAGACCATCTCGATGCTGGGATCGCCGATGACGCTGAGCCGGGCGTCGAGCAGCGCGCTTTCGTACCACTCGGGCAGCGCCTCGCGGATCGCCTCTTGCAGGACCGGTCCGAAGCCGAGCCGCTGAATCACCAATGACGGCGGCGCCTTGCCCTCGCGGAAGCCGGGCAGCCGCATCTCCTTGGCCATCGCCCGGGCGGCGCGTGAGATGGCGCGCTCGACGTCTTTCGCCGGGACCTCGGCCTCGACGCTGACGCGCGAGTCGGGGAGCTCTTTGACGGAGGTCTGCATCGGGGCGTTTGACCCTAGAGGAATCGCGTCGTCGGGCTAGGCGCGGCGACGGGCCAGGGCGGTGCGCAAAGCCACCGCAAAGTCGATCGCAAAGGAGAGACCCCTGCCCAACGGTCCCGTCACCAGCCAGGCACGAAAGCGGTCGGTCCTGCGGGCTCCGGCGTCATTCATTCGCGTATTCCAGCAGGGAGCTGTCGACCAGCCACTCGACCGGGGCGTGATCGTCGGTGAAGACCTCACCGCCGGGCAGATGTGGCGCCAACTCGTCAGCGGCAGTGGCGGCCAGCGGGCGCAGCGGCGCCGGCAGCGCCTCAGCGTTGCGGCGCAGCCGCGCCGCGGAGAAATCGCCGTCGCCGCCGACCAGCAGCGTGTTGGTCGGCTCAATCGGGTAGCGCAGGACGCGGGGGAACGCCGCCGCCATCGTCCGCCCAAGGACACGCTCGAGCTCTTCGCTGCCCTCGGGATGGCCGACGTTGACGATCACGATCCCACCCGGGGCGAGCCGCTCCCGGGCCAGCTCGAAAAACTCGCGGGTGGTCAGGTAGAAGGGGATGTAGGGCTGGCGGTAGGCGTCAACCATGATCGCGTCGTAGTCGCCTGCCGAGCGCTCCAGCCAGGGGCGCGCGTCCTCGGCGAAGGTCCGCATCCGCAGGTTTCGCAGGCCGAGAAAGCGGCGGCCCAGGTCGGTCAGCTCGCCGTCGATCTCGACCGCGTCGACGGCCGTCGCCGGGAAGAAGTGGCCGAAGGCCCGGGCCACCGTGCCGCCGGCGTTGCCGAGGATCGCGATCCGCCGCGCCGGCGCCTGTCGGGAGGCAGCCGTCAGGACCAGGTGCCCGTCCCAATAGTCCCCGGTGAGGAAGGTGCCGGGCCGCCAGAGCGAGTGCACCGCCTGGCCCTCGTTGAGCTCGAGCGCGCGGCTGCCGTCGGGGCGTTCGACCACGCGGGCATACTGCTGCGTGGTCTCGGCCTCGTAGAGGACGCGGCCGGTGTCGGCGGCTTTGATCGTGCCGACGGGGAGCGCCATCGCCAGGGCCAGGGCCGCGGGCACGAACACGAAGCGCCAGCCAACGCCGAGACTGGCGACGAGCGCCAGCGCCAAGGCGAATACGAAAAAGGTCCGCTGGGTCCCCAGCAAGGGGATCAGCAGCAGGGCCGAGAGCATCGTTCCGAGCAATGAGCCGGCGGTCGAGATCGCGTAGAGGCGGCCGACGATCTCCCCGGAGCGGTCGACGTCCGCGACCGCCAGCCGCACCGCCCACGGTGCCGCCGCGCCGAGCAACGTCACCGGCACCGCGACCAGCACGAGGACGCCGAACAGCGAGCCGGCGAAGCCGCCGACCGAGACCGTGTCGAAGGCGTCCACCGAGAAGCCGAGAAAGGGACGCGCCGCGAAGGGGACGACGGCGATCAGCAGCGAGGCGGCCAGCACGAGCAGGCAGAGGCCGCGCAGGTGCGGGTGGCGGTCGGCGTAGCGACCGCCGAACCAGTAGCCAACCGAGAGCGCCACCAGAACGACCCCGATCGTGTTCGCCCAGACGATCGTCGAGGCGCCGAAGTACGGCGCCAGCAGACGCGCCGCGGCGATCTCCACCCCGAGGCTGGCTGCCCCGACGACGAAGACGAGCGCCGGCAGCAGCAGCCGCTCAGGAACCGTCGGCTTCAGGATCTCTCCCGGCGGCGATCAGTTGCTGCTCGAGGCGATCGCCGTGACCCGCCGCGACGGCACGCTGCGCCCGCTCGTCGTCCAGCTCCACCCCGCGGTCGTGCGCGAGATCGAGCAGGCGCTGCTTCTCGATCCCCTCGCGAGCGGCTTCGAAGAAAACCCAGGCGAGCAGTCCGAGGCCGAGGAAGGTGCCCTCGATCATCATCACCACGCCCGCCGTGCTCTGGTCGGCGAGCGGCGTGATCCCCCAGTAGCGCTCGCCCGGGGCGTAGATCGGGTAGAGCACGCTGCCGGACCACATCAAGACGTTGCCGAGGATCGCCCCGGCAAAGCGAACGGCGATCACGTAGCCGACTTTCCAGGGCGCGGTGAACCACTGCGGCGTCGGCAGCGGCCCGAAGACGGGCATCCACATCAGGCAGCCGAAGAAGATGAACATCGAGTGCTCGACCACATGCAAGAACGCCGTGCCGTAGGCGGCTTCGTAGAGCGCGGGGATGTGCCAGACGTAGAAGTTGATCGCCCATAGCGGGAAGGCGACGAGCGGGTGAGCGAGGATCCGCAGCCGGTCGAAGACCCGGATCGCCAGGATCGGCTGCAGCAGCGGCCCGGTCAGGCCCAGCACCAGCAACAGGGTGGCGATGTCGCCGAGCAGCAGGTGCTCGACCATGTGGGCGATCACCAGCTCCTCGGAGATGTGCCCGATCGGCGAAAACAGCGCCACGACGATCATCAACAGGCCACCGGCGAAGCAGAGCTGGCGCCAGAGCGGCACCGGCCTGCCCTTGCCAGCCAGGGTCGATGCGCGCTTCGCGTAGAGCCCCGCGGCGAGCAGCAGGGGCAACAGCTCGAGCGGCGCGAAAGCGCTGCCGACGTGCGCAAACGGCAGGGTCATGGGCTCAGCGTAGCGACGCCGATCTCCAGCTCGCCCCCGCGGGCGCTGGTAGCTTGAAGCCGCCGTGAGCGACCGCAAAGAACGCTTTCCCACCATCGGCAGCTACGGCTTCCTGTCCGATTGCCACACCGCCGCCCTGGTCTCCTACGACGGCGCGGTCGAGTGGCTCTGCATCCCCCGCTTCGACTCACCCAGCGTCTTCGCGGCGATGCTCGACCGGGGGGCCGGCACCTTCCGGGTGAAACCGCGCGGCGTCGTCGTGCCGATTGGCCGCCGCTACAAACCGGGCACCTTGGTGATCGAGACGACCTGGGTCACCGATACCGGCTGGGTCGTCGTCCACGACGCGCTGACGATCGCCGAGTGGGCGTCCGCCGACGGCAAAAACAGCCGTCCCGACACCAAACACGAGTCCGATCGCTCGCTGCTGCGGACGATGACCTGCATCGACGGCGAAGTCGAGATGGAGATGGAGTGCCTGCCCCGCTTCGAGTACGGCGTCGAGGGCGCGACCTGGCGCGGTGGCGAGCTCGGCGAGGCGACCGCCCATGACGGCAACGGCACCGAGCTGCGGCTGACCAGCGACATGGAGCTCTCGATCGAGGACGGAGCCGTGCGCGGCAAGCTGACCCTGCGCGAAAACGAAAGCGGCTTCTGCGCCGTCACTTGGGGCGAGGAGGATCTGGGCGGGCCGCGCAGCGCCCCGGAGGCCTGGGAGCGGCTCGACTCGACCGAGGAATTCTGGCGCGACTGGCTGCGCGACGGCGACTTTCCGGACCATCCCTGGCGGATCTACCTGCAGCGCTCGGCCCTCGTCCTCAAGGGCCTGACCTACACCCCGACCGGGGCGATCCTGGCGGCGCCCACGACCTCGCTGCCGGAGACGCCCGGCGGCGAACGCAACTGGGACTACCGCTACTCCTGGATCCGCGACTCGACCTTCAGCCTCTGGGCTCTGCACACGCTCGGCTTCGACCAGGAGGCGCGCGACTTCATGGGCTTCATCGTCCGCGTCTGCGACAACCACCCCGACCTCCAGATCATGTACGGGGTCGGTCATGAGAAGGAACTTGGCGAGTCGACCCTCGAACACCTCAGCGGCTACGGCCACTCGGCTCCGGTGCGAATCGGCAACGGCGCCTACGACCAACGCCAAAACGACGTCTGGGGCGCCCTGCTCGACTCGATCTACCTGCATGAAAAAGCGCTCAAAGGATCTGGCACTCCCGCCGACCGCAAACTGATCGCCTACCAGGTGGAAGCAGCGATCAAGGCCTGGCCGGAGCCCGACCAGGGGATCTGGGAGTCGCGCGGCGAGCCCCGGCACTACGTCTCCTCGAAGATGATGATCTGGGTCGCGGTAGACCGCGGCGTCCGCCTCGCCCGCAGCACTGGCTTCGACGAGATCGCCGACAAGTGGCAAGCAAAAGCCGACGAATTCCACGCCGAGATCCTCGAGCGCGGCGTCCGCGACGGCGTTTTCCGCCAGCACTACGACACCGACGCGCTCGACGCCTCGCTGCTGCTGATCCCGCTGCTGCGCTTCCTCCCCCCAGACGATCCGCGCGTTTGCGACACCGTCAATGCGATCGCCACCGATCTGACCGAGCACGGCCTCGTCCGCCGCTACAAAGTCGAGGAAACCGACGACGGCCTGCGCGGTCAGGAGGGCACCTTCCTGATCTGCTCGTTCTGGATGGTCTCGGCGCTCTCGGAGATCGGCGAGTGCAAACAGGCGCGCGAACTCTGCGAGCGGCTGCTCGAGGCCGCCGGCTGGCTCGACCTCTTCGCCGAGGAGCTCGACGCCGAGTCGGGGCAGCACCTCGGCAACTTCCCGCAGGCCTTCACCCACCTGGCGCTGATCAACGCGGTCTCGCACGTGATCGCCGACGAGCAGCGCGAAGACGGGGGCCGAACCGCCGTCTTCAGTGAAATGGGCGGCGTCCGCGGCGAGCGCTGAGCCCGCTCCGCCTGTCCTTCCGCCGCACCAAATCTTCCGCAGACAGAAGCTATACAGACAGAACGTTTCGTTTGCTCTATATTGCGCAGGCCGAGATGACGAACCTCAACCGTTCAGATGACAACGATCTGCTGCTGGCCCTCGGGCACCCCCTGCGCCGGGACATCCTGCGCACGATGGGTGACGTGGAGGGAATCAGCCCGCGCGAAATCGCCAACGCGCTACAGCGACCGCTGAGCAACGTCAGCTACCACGTCCGCGTACTCGCCGATTGCGCTGCCGTATCGCTGGTCAGCATGAAACCGGTGCGCGGCTCGATACAGCACTTCTACCGCGTCGCGATCGAAGCGCCCTGGGCGCGCCAGGTCTTGGGCCTGAGTAAAAGGGACGACGGTCCGACGGGGGAGAGTTCCACCGAGTCCGAGACTTAGCGGCCAGGGAGGGCCATGGACGAGACCGACGACAGCTGGATCACCGCAGCCGAAGACGCCGCCACCGAGGCCGCCGTCCTGCAGCAGGTACTCGACCTTCACCCGGTGCTGGTGACCGCCGCCGAGCTCGTCCGCGAGGTCGGCGGCGAGTCACCTGACTTTGCCAAGCGCGATGCGATCGAACGCGCCATCCACGACCTCACCGCCGCTGGCCTGCTCCACCATCAGGGCGCCCTGGTGATGCCGACACGCTCGGCGCTGCGCTTCAGCGAGCTGCTGGGCCGCTGAGGACCAGCCGCCTGAATCTGGCCCGCAGCCGCCGGCCAAGCTCGCCCGCCGCGGCGTCGCCGGCAGGATCCTCGGCGGATGCCCTGGTAACGAGGATCACTTCGGTCGCGGCAAAGCTCTGGAGCTGATCTTCGACCGCCTGCACGAGGTCCTCATCGCCGACCCGCGCCTCGGCGGCGACGCCCGCTTTGGCCAGGGAGGCGACGGTGATCACCAGCCGCCGCTGAGCCTCGCGACGAGCGGCCTCGACATCCGATGCCCAGCGGTCGAGGAAGCCGATCCGAGCCGGGGAGAGCACCACCACCTCGGCGGCACCGACCGAGGCGTCATTCCCCTTTGCCGCGGTGGCGATCTCGCGAATCACCTCGGGCTCCTCGACCGGGCTGCTGACGACGACCAGCAGGCGCCGGCCAGCCGCTTCCTCTGCCTTTTGACCCAACGGCGGGCGCGGTCGCTGCCGCACCGCGACGACGACGATCACGACCGCGGCCAGGGCGCCGGCCGCGAGCCCGAGGCCCGGGCTGACGTAGAAGGCGGCGACGATCGGGACGGCGATCGCGGCTACGACCAGAGGCAGCTTCCATGGCGCCACCACCACAGCCTGGCATGCGCGACCGCCGTCTCCAACATCTCCCTAGGAGCCCTTGACAATCGCTACCGGAGTAACCCAGTTCTGCACCGTTTGGATCTTCACGCTGTCTCACCTCCCCCCGTGAGCTCGCACTTCCCTGAGCCGCTTCGCCCGCGGCTATCCGTGCAGACCGAAGTAATACTCTAAATATTTCTATCAATCAAGCCAGCCACAGCAAAAAGACAAGAAATAAACGAAAATTGCGGAACCGTTGTGGAAATTCTGAGTTTCTGGGTTTAAAGTCTTGTAATCGGCCGCCACCGCTGAAAAACAACCGAAAGAAGCCCCCCTTGCCGAAGACGAAGAAGAAAGATGGCGTCGAACAAATCGTCGCCAAAGCGTTCGCCCACCCCCTGCGCGTACAGATCCTGATCATTCTCAATGAGCGGGTTGCCAGCCCCAATCTGCTCTCCCAGGAGCTGGAACAGAGCCTCAATCTGGTCGCCTACCACGTGCGGGTTCTGGAGAAATACGACTGCATCGAGCTGGTCGACACGAAGCAGCGCCGTGGCGCCACCGAGCACTTCTACCGCGCCACCCGAAGGCAGTTCCTCAGCGACAGCGAATGGGCACGGATGCCGGAGAGCCTGCGCCCGGGCCTAGCCGGCGCGATGCTCAAAACCGCCTTCGAGGACCTCGAGGAAGCGGCGAAGAGCGGCACCCTCGACGAGGTCGACGATCTCCATCTCAGCCGTACCCCGATGGTCGTCGACAAACAGGGGTGGGCCGACGTCTCGAGCCTGCTCGGCGAGACTCTCGACCGGGTCATGGAGATCCAGGCGGAAGCATCGGAACGGATTGCCGAGGGCGGCGAGCCGGGCATTCTTTCCAAGGTGCACATGCTGCATTTCAAGTCGCCCGAACCGTCGCCCGAGCCGGAGGCCGAGGCACCGGCAGAGTCAGAGCCAGAGTCAGCCGCGAGCGAGTAGCCCGGTGACTGGCGCTGGAGCGGCGCCGCTCAGGAGCTGAGCGGCGCCGCGGCCTCCGGCGTCGCGACGACGAAGGAGAAGCTCTGCTCCAGGTAGAGGTGGACCGCCTCGGCATCGTGGCTGCTGTAGCCGATCGCGAGGTCCTGGCCAGACTCGAAAAGGAAGTCACCGCCGCGCAGGCTGAGGACAACGGCGCCTTTGACGCCGGGTGCCCAGACGATCGGCCCGGCGAGGATCTTCGCCAGGTGGTCGAACAGCGGGTAGCCGCCGTGCTCGGCCGTCTCGATCACCCGCGTGTACTCGTCGGGGCCGAGGGCGAGGCCGTAGGGACCTTCGACCCCGACCTCGCGCAGCGCCTCGACAGCGCGGGCAACCGAGCGCGGATAGCCCTCGACGCTCTCGCCCAGAGGCTGCGTTTCAACCGGTGAGGCTTCGGCGATCCCGGTGATACCCGCCTCAGACCAGCCGTGAAAGACGGCGACGTTCTCGGCGATCGCGATCCGCTGAGCGGCGGCGTCGAGCTGCTCGAGGTCGGCGTCGACGGCGCCGCGGTCGGTGTCGCGCAGCTCGGCCAAAGAGACCGAGAACTCGGCCCGCACCTCGACCAGAGGCAGGACTCGGCGCTGCGCTGCGCTGACACCGTCGGCCGCCGGCGACTCGATTTTCTCGGTGCGACCAAGGTTGGTCGCCGAATGCTGCCAACCGTGGGGCCCGCCGAAGTCGACCAGCCGCCGCGCCGCCAGCGAGCCTCGCAGGCGCTCGCGGGCCTCCTCGTCGAGGATCTCCCAGCCGGCGTCGGAGATCGGGGCATGGCCCCGCATCAAGTGATTCATCGCTCTCCCCCCTTGAGGCTGCCGATTCCAAGCGAGTCGTCTGCGTTCGCCCCGTTCTTTTCGCCCCCGTCGCCGCCATCGTCGCCCGAGGCTGCCTCCGCCGCCTCGCCGTTCTCAACGATGTCGCCCTCCTGAAAGAGGACGCCTTCGCAAATCTGGCGCCAGCGCGGCGTGCGCCGAAGCAGGAACTCCAGGTCCATCGCGAAGTGCTTGAACTCCTCCTCCACGGCATCGCTCATGATCGCCCGGGCGTCGGCATCTGCCTCGACGGCGAGCCGCTGCTCGTACCAGCCGATCGCTTCAGCCTCCTCGGTCAGCGACGCGCAGAGTCGCGCGAAGGTGCGGGTCTCTGGCGAGAGCTCCTCCGGCGGCTCGTGGTATTGGTCAAATCCCATCTTGGCCTCGCTTCCGAACGGGTGCGGTTACCGCGCTCTTGCGACTCTAGATGGTCGCTCACGCCTTGTCGCATGAAGTCAGGCGGGGGCCGATTCCGTCGTGCAGAGCTGGACCGGCCCTTCCCCCACCAGGCCGAGGTTCCAAGGCCGGGGCGAGTTATCCCGCGGCACCTCCAACGACGCCGTCTCACCTGGTGGCAACGGCCCGAGGCTGACGGGGAGCCCTGGCGCGAACCGGCTCAACATCACTTCCACGTCGGCACCGGTCTCGTTTCTAAAGCTGAAGCCACCGCGCAGGAGGGTGATGCCGGTGCCGCCTTCCGCGGATGCCTGCAGCTGCTGGCAGGCGATGATCCGGTCCCCCTTGCCGGGCGGCACGAGGGAGAGACCGAGCGCCTGGGCCAGCGTCAGGTCGGCTCCTTCCCGCTCCCCAGTCGGCCGTTCAACAAGCTCCCCTTCATCGAAGGCCGGCGATCCGTGCTGATCGGTGGCCAGGAAGTAGGCGCGGGCCGAGGCTTCGATTTCCGGCGGGAAGGCGAGCTGGAAATGCGGGTCGGCACTCGCTCCGGCGATCTCGACGGCGGCGAGCGTGGAGCGCAGCGAGTCGGCATACGGGGCCCAGCGCTCGGATTGTTCGCGTTCGATCAGCGAAATGCCGCCAGACACCGCCAGGCCGGTGACGACGACGGCCGGAACGATTGCCCAGCGAGGAATTCGGACC
This sequence comes from Solirubrobacterales bacterium, assembly GCA_035694165.1. Classification (GTDB taxonomy): domain Bacteria; phylum Actinomycetota; class Thermoleophilia; order Solirubrobacterales; family 70-9; genus VAYN01. The sequence goes on from DASSFS010000090.1 coordinate 10,315, forward strand.
CCCCGCAGCATCTCGCCCGCGATCAGGAGCAGAAAGACGGCGGATGGGTACTGGAAGCGGCTCGAGGTCGGCAGTCGTCGGCTGTCGTGATTGAGCGCAATCGCGAGCCAAAAGGCGAGGCCGAGCGCCAACGCCACCGCGAGCCCGCGCGAAACACCGCGATCGCGGACGATCCGGAAGCCCAGCAATAGCAAGCCGGCAATCAGGACGAGCTTCCCCCAGATCAGGTGCGGCTGGTCGGGTTCGCTGCCGTCCCCGGTTGCCAGGCCCAGTAGAGAGGTGACCCCGGCGGCCGCGGCTTCGAACACGAACTTCGGGCCTTCGAGTGCGTTGTCGACGCTGACGTGGCTGCTGGCATCGTGGCCCCAGCCCAGCCACCACAGCCCGTAGAGGGCGATCGGCAGCAGCGCCACGTAGACGCGCCTGCCACGTGGTCGGCGGCCGAATGCGAGATCGACCAGGGCAGCGGCGGCAAACGCGAGGCCGACGCTGGCCAGCGAGAGCGAGAGGACCAGCAGCGCGCAGGCGAAGCGATCGCCGACGTCGTCTTCGCGATCGAGCGCGATCAGCATCCCCAACCCGGCGGCGACCGAGCCGAAGTAGCCGATCTGGAAGGCAAACAAGAGGTCCTCGAAGGCGGCGCCGAGGAAGAGGATCAGGACCGCCGCGAACAGCGCCGGCCATTCGCCGACCCGTCGCTTGAGGTAGACGAAAAGCAGCACCGCGCTGCCGGCGAAGGTGAGAATCGAAGCGACGTAATAGGGGGTCGCCGAGCCGATGCCGAAGACCTCGCGCAAGAGCTTGAAGACGACCGCGAGCCCGACGATGTTGCTGCCGTGGAAAGGCTCGAGGAAGTAGGAGGCTCCCCACCCCTGGCGCTTGACGAGGAGCATCCAGTCGTCGGCGATGAAGGTCAGGCGCGAGTCGAGGGAGATCAGCCAGATGACGGACGCGGCGACCGCGATCCCAAGGCAGACGAGAACGACGCGCTGGGCGCTGAGGCCCCCGTCCCCGTTTCCAGCCTCCCCGTTCAACGCGCGCACTCTGACACAGCGCCCGGCGCCTCTCGGGCCGCGGCGGAGCGCCCGCTATGGTGTGACGACGACGGCTGAAGTAGGGCCGACGGGCGCTGCACGGCTTCCATTACGCCCTCAGGGCAGCGCCGGTGTGGAGAAACCCGGCGCGATTTCGATGGCAGCGAAAAAGGAAGAGACCACTCCAGTACGGCACGACTCCCAGCCGGGTCCCGGCGACGGGTTGGCGAGCGAGCGCGAGCTCTGGGCGCGGTTTGCCGAGAGCCGTGACCAGGCGACCCGGGAGGAGCTGGTTCGGCGCTACCTCCCCTTCGCGAAGAACCTCGCCCTGCGCTACCGCGGCGCCAGCGAGTCCTTCGACGACCTGCTCCAGGTTGCCAGCCTCGGCCTGGTCAACGCGATCGACCGCTTCGAGCCCGACCGCGGCACCCCCTTCACCGCCTTCGCCTCGCCGACCATCCTCGGCGAGCTGAAGCGCCACTTCCGCGACCGGGTCTGGACGGTACGCGTCCCGCGCGGCCTGCACGACCGCATGGCCGAGGTCGACAAGGCGATCTCGGCCCTGACGGTCGAGCTGCAGCGCTCGCCCTCGGTTGGTGAGATCGCCGCCAAGCTCGACGTCGACCCGACCGATGTGCTCGAGGTGCTGGAGGCAAACCACAATCGCCGCCCTCTTTCCCTCGACCGGCCGGTCGGCGGCGACGAGGAAGAATCACCGGCCTCCGAGTGGGTCGGAGACGAAGACGAAGGCTTCGAGCTGGTGGAGGACAAGCTGGCCCTGGAAGGGGCGCTGCCTCACCTGGACGAGCGCGAACGACTGGTGCTGCAACTGCGCTTCGTCGAGGACATGACCCAGTCCCAGATCGCGGAACGGATTGGCCACTCACAGATGCATGTTTCGCGGATCCTGCGGCGTACGCTGGAGCGGATCCGGGCGGAGGTCACCGAACAGGACGGCGAGGAGCGCCGCTAGCTCGACAGCGAGGCGATGGCGACGACGAGGAACTCGCCCTCGCCGTCCTGCTCCACGCGCAACTCGTCGGCGAGCGTCTCCAGCGATCCACCCAGCTCCGGCAGCTCGAGGCTTTCCCGCAGGCGCTCGGCGCCGCCGCCCTCCATCGGGCCGACCCGCAGCTCGACGCCCTCCGAGCCGTCGGCGATGCTGAGCGAGACGTGGCCGTCCTTGAAGCCCTGCGGAGCGCCGGCCGAGATCGCGTCGCTGAGCAGCATCGCGTCGGAGAGGCGGTCGACGGTGATCTCGTGGCGAGCGGCCAGGGCACCCAGGGCGCGGCTGAGGATCGGCGCCAGCAGCTCTGGGGGTCCAACTCGCAGCGCCGTCGCCTCGGCCCGGATCGGAGCCGCTTCAGAAGCCTGCTTGCGCTCGGCGCTGTCATCGCGAGAGAGCAGCGGCAAATGCATCCGGATCTCGGTGCCGCGATCGACGCCGCCCTTGATCTCGAAGCTGGCCGAGAGGGCTGCGATCAGCGTTAGCCCGATCCGCAGGCTGGGCCGGTCGGCCTCGGGCCGGGGCCGAATTCCCGCGCCGAAGTCGCGCACCACGACCGTCAGCCCGTCGATCTCGGGCGTCGCCTCGACCACGAGAAGACCGGGCTGATCGCCGGGGTAAGCGTGGACGACGACGTTCATACAGGCCTCGGTCACGACCGTCTTCAGGTCGGCGATTCCCGTCGGCTCCATCCCCAGGCGCTCGGCCAGACCAGCCAGAGCGTGCCGAACCACCGCGACGTTCTCGGCCCGGGCAGGCAGAGACATTTGCAGCCCCGATCGATCGTCGGTGGTCGTGTTCACATTCACCTAGTCCATGCCCATCCTGAGTCGGTCGCGAGCATAGCTTTCCAATGCCACTTTCAAAATTCCTACCCCGGCAGGCATTGGCGAAAACTCTGCTGGCCGGGTTGGCCGCCTGCGGTAGCATCGGCCGCGTGATTCCGGCGCCCTTCGAGGCATCCGCCGCCCAGCTCGACGACGGCATTCGCGTGATCGCGGTTCGCGGCGAGCTCGACCTGAGCACGGCCCCCGAACTGGAGGGCCCGCTCGAGGACGCCGTTGCCGCCGGTGACGCATCGGTGCTTGTCGATCTTTCGGAGTGCGAGTTCATCGACTCAACCGGTATTGCCCTCATCGTCAGGGCTTGGCAGCGGCTCGATCAGGGCGGCAACGGCGATGGACACGGCCGCGTCGTCATCTGCAGCTACAACGACCAGGTTCGCCGCGTCCTCGAGGTCACCGGCCTGGAGCTGTCGATCCCGATTCACGGCACCCGCGACGAGGCCCTGGCCGCGCTCCGCGGCTGAGCCGCCCTATCAGCCGTTCGCGGCTTCGAGGTCCTCGACGTCGGCGATGTCAACGTCCTCGGTGCCGCGGACGACGCCCCAGGCCGTCACCGCCAAGCCGCCAATGAGGACGAATCCACCTCTGCAACTGAGAGCCGACGCAGCAGCTCGTCAAAGGCGGGCTCTTTCAAGACTGTCGCGCCGCTCCGGCAAACCGCATCAGCTTGTGGCTGAGGGCGATCCCTTCGGACAGGTTCACGCTCATCGGTCGCGTCGCGTCTTCGCGCAGTCGCTTGATCCGCACCGCCTCGGCGGCAGCCTCTGGAGTGGTCGCCTCCTTGCAATCTGCCATCGACGAATGGTAGGCGGGATCGCGGCGTGGTTGTGATTTAGGGGAGGCGTGGAGTGGGTATCGGATCTTGAGTGCCAACTCCGCCGCCTCGCCGCCGCAAGCTCCCGCGCGAGCTGTTCGAGACCCGCAGCCATGCCTGGCACTCGCTCGGACTCGGTGAGGAGCTGGCGCCGCGGATGTCGAAGAGGGCGCTGGTTGGACTCTTTGCCGCCCTGCTGATACTCGCGGCGACGCTGGTCGTCTATTACAACCGCTACGACCTGTTTCCAGGCCACGGCCGGCCGGTGCGACTTGCGACCGCCGCGATTCTGATCGGCGTCGGCCTCCTCGCCAGCCACCTGCTGGTGAGAGGCCTCTCTCCCCCGCTCTACCGCCGGCTCGACCCGGCGACGGCGGGGACGCTCGGCTTCCTGGTTCGCCTCGTGGCGATTCTCACCGTCGTCGTCCTCGCCCTGCGCATCGCCGGAGTTAACGCCGCCACCCTCGCGGTAGGCGGCGCCTTCACCGCGATTGTGCTCGGCCTTGCCGCCCAGCAGACGCTCGGCGGGCTCTTCGCCGGCATCGTCCTGCAGAGCACGCGGCCCTTTCGGGTCGGCGAACGGGTGCGCCTGGTCGGCGGCGCGCTTGCCGGCTCGATCGAGGGGACCGTCAGCTCGCTCGGCCTCTTCTACGCCACCTTGGTCCAGGGCGCCGACCGGCTCCTGGTGCCCAACAGCGTCCTGATCAGCCTCGTCGTCGTACCCCTCCGCGAGCCCGACAAAGTCGACGTTCGCGCCCGCTTCGGCTTTGAGGCCAGCCCGCGCCAGATCGAGGAACGGCTGCTGCGGGAGATCACGGTGCCGACTCGCTACCGGCCCAGCGTCTCACTGGAGGAAGTCGACCACGACGGCGTCGTCCTGCGGATCAACACGACGCCGCTGCGCGCGGAGGACGGGTCGCAGCTCGCCGACGAGGTGCTCGAAGCCCTGCGGCCGCAGGGCCGGGTCGCGCCCGAGGACTCGCTCAGCGAGCGCTGAAGTCGAGAATCAACCGCGCGGTCTCTGGCGGCACGTCGAGCTGCGGGCAGTGCCCGATGCCGTCGAGCTCGACCCAGTCGGCTTGCGGCAGCCAGCTGTCGCGGAACCGGGCTGCCGCGATCGGCCAGTGCAGGATCCGGTCGGCGCTCCCCCAGACGACGCGGACGGGACACTCGATCTTCTCCGCCTCGAGGTTCCAGCCCTCGCGATCGGCGTGTTCCATCAGCGGCATCGCCCCGGTGCAACTGGCCGCGCCCAGCATCCCGTGGGCGATCAGCTCGGTCGGGATGTGCTCGTAATTGGTGGCGAGGAATTCGGTACCGCGGCGGCCACCATCGTCGGAGGCCAGGATCGTCTCCGCGTGCGGAGCCGCGATCTTGACCAGCTTCTGCATGGTCGAGAAAAAGGCAAGCGTCTCGCGGAAGGACTCGTCGCCGTCGGGCCAGCCGCCGGCGGGCGCCAGGGCGACCACCGTCTCGGCCCGTCCGCGCGCCGCCAACTGCAGGCAGACGTAGCCGCCAAGCGAGTTGCCGACCAGATGGGCGGTCTCGAAGCCGGCTTCGTCCATCGCCCGCTCGACCGCGTCGGCGAGCAGGGCTTCGGTGATCTCCCCGTCGATCGGCGGGCCGCCGGCGTGGCCGGGGAGGGTCGGGGCGAGGACGTCGTGCTCCCGTTCGAGATCGGGCAGGACGAGTTCCCACGTGCGCCAGGTGTCGGTGAAGCCGTGCAGGCAGACCATCGGCGTTCCCGAGCCGCCGCGATGAGATGGGGTGAAGGTGGCTTTCAGACCCAGGACGCTAACGGCCCAGCGGCGACATGTCGGCGTAGCGATCCCCAGCCGCGACTCCAACCGGGGCGACCTCGTCGATCCGCCGCAGATCCTCATCGCTCAACTCGACTTCTCCGGCGGCGACGTTCTGCTCCAGGTAGGCGATGTGCCTGGTGCCCGGGATCGGCACGATGTCCTCGCCCTGGGCGAGGACCCAGGCCAGCGCCAGCTGACCCGGCGTGACGTCCTTCTCCGCCGCGATTTCACCCACCCGGTCGACGAGCTCGAGGTTGCGCTTGAAGTTCTCGCCTTCGAAGCGGGGGTTTTGGCGGCGGAAATCGTCCTCCTCGAAGTCGTCGACCGAGCGGAAGCGACCGGTGAGGAAACCGCGGCCAAGCGGGCTGTAGGCGACGAAGCCGATCCCGAGCTCGCGCACGGTGGGCAGGAGCTCGTCTTCGGGATCGCGGCTCCAGAGCGAGAACTCGGTCTGAAGGGCGGCGATCGGGTGGGTCGCGTGGGCGCGGCGGATCGTCTCCGGCGCTGCCTCGGAGAGGCCGAGGTGGGCGACCTTGCCCTGCTCGACCAGCTCTCCCATCGCCCCAACCGTCTCCTCGATCGGCACCTGGGTGTCGACCCGGTGTTGGTAGTAGAGGTCGATCTGCTCGATCCCCAACCGCTGCAAGGAGGCATCGCAGCTGCTGCGCACATACTCGGGGTCGCCGCGGATCCCCAACCGCTCCCCGTGCTCGCCGCGGGCAATGCCGAACTTCGTCGCCAGCACGACCTCGTCGCGGCGGTCTGAGATCGCCGCGCCGACCAGCCTCTCGTTGGTGAACGGGCCATAGGCATCGGAGGTGTCGAGGAAGTTGACGCCAAGGTCGAGGGCACGCCGGATCACTTCCGTCGCTTCGCCCTCGTCGGCGGTTCCGTAGTACTCCGACATCCCCATGCAGCCGAGTCCCTGGGCCGACACCTCAGGCCCGTCGGCGCCGAGCTTCCGGCGGGTCGCCGGCGTCACGCGAAGAGCAGGATCAGGAGGTTTACGAGGATGGCCGCCGGGGTCGCGATCATCGAGAGCCGGCGGAAGAACTTCGCGAAGCCACCGCGGTAGTGGACGCTCTCGAACAGGGTCAAGCCGACAACGTGGGCCATGTTGATCAGGCCGATCCCGATCGCGATCCCGATTGCGACCGCTTTCCAGCCCACCGGAGGACCCGACCCGGAGGCCGCCGCGGCTGCGGCGAGGACGATGACGATGATCGTGCCGACGATGCCGATCGCCATGCCGGCGAAGTCGGCGCGTGAGAAGCCGGGGATGTATGCGGATTCGAGCTCCTTTTCTTCGCTCAAGTGCTGCCTGCCGGGCGGCGCCTGCTCGACCTCGACGACGTGGGTGCCATCCGCGGCGGGATTGATCACGACCATCCGCAGGGGCGGCTCGAGCGATTCCTGGGCCTTCTCGAAGAGCCCGTTTTCAAACCAGCGCGCCTGGCCGGACGGGTGCTCGAAGATCAGAACTTCATCCGCCGGTGTCTCCAGCAGGGCGTCCTGGGCGGCCTGGACGGGGTCGGAATCGCCGACCGAACCGGAAGCCTTGAGGCCGGCCCGATCGAGGGCCTGCAGCGAGACTCGCAACTGCTCCTCCGCCTCTCGCATCGGCGCGTCGACGTCGCCGAAGGCGTGACGGAAGGAGTTGGACTCGACCGCCGGGAAGACGAGCCGCACCTCCACCCCGCCGCCGTCGGCCTGGCGGCGGATCTCCTCGATCGGCTCCGAGCCGACCAAGGGATCGGTCGCGATCGCGAGCAGCCTGTGGGTAGCGGTCGCGTTCACTCGCTGCCGTCCGGGGGGATCGGCTCGTCGGCCTCGCCGTACTCAGCCTCGCCGGGCTCCTCCGGCTGCGGTACATCGCGCTCGGGAAAGCCTCGCTGGTTGGAGTGGGTCGCCGCTTCTTCTAACTGCTCCTCGGCCAGCTCGAAGCCCTCGGCCTCACCCTCTCCGGACTCGATCAGCGGCTGTTCGGCCGGGTCGTCGCTGTCCTTCGGCACGCGACCGCCGATCCGGGCCGCTTCCGCCGCGGCCTCCGCCTCTTCTTCGGCGATCTTTGCCTCGTCCTCGGGAGTCGATGACATGTTCCCCTCCTACCCGTCCCCTCAGGCGCCTACACGCGTCCGGCTGGCTGGCGAGGAGCCGCGCCGCAGCTGGCGGGCGTTGGCGGGGGCGAACCCGCGCCAGTCGTTGTTGAGGTAGACGAAGACCTCACGCCGGGAGCGCCAGCCGGCCAGTCGCCGACGCCAGCGCTCCAGCTCCGCCGGCGAGTAATTGCCGTCGCGCCCGCGGGAGCCGTAGTGGAGCCGGAGGTAGGCCAGCTCTCCCACCGGTTGGGTGGGCGGCAGCTCGCGGCGGGCGTCGTCGCCGATCGCCAGCGAGGCGTTGTGCGCTTCGAGCAGCCGCCAGACCGGCCCGGCGAACCAGCTCGGGTGGCGGAACTCAAAACAGTGGCGCCACTCAGGCAGCATCTCGAGGACCCGCGCGAGCGCCTCGTCGTCGCGCGGGAAGTTCCCCGGCAGCTGCCAGAGGACGGGGCCCAGCCGGCCGGCCTCCCGCAGCGGCTCGAGCGGCTCCCAGAAACGGGCGACGCCCGCCTCGATGTCTCGCAGCCTGCGTATGTGGGTCAGGTAGCGGCTCGCCTTGACGGCGAACAGAAAGCCATCGTGGGTCTGCTCGAGCCAAGCTTCGACCGTCTCTCGCTTGGCCAGCCGGTAGAAGGTCGAGTTGACCTCGACCGTGTCGAATTCCTCCGCGTAGCGCTGCAGCCAGCTCGACGCCGGCACCCCGCGATAGAGGTCCTCCTTCCAATCCCGATAGCTCCAGCCGGAGCATCCGATCCAGACGGGCTTCATCGCGGCCAGCCGCCCCCACCCTTTGGCGCCCTCAGGTCGCGCCCACGGCGCGTTGGAGCTCTTTCTTGCTCATCTTCGAGCGGCCTTCGATACCAAGCTTCTTGGCGTCGTTGTAGAGCTGTTCGCGGGTGCGGCTGCTCGGGCCTTTGCCCGACTGTTTGCCGCCGCGGCTGCTGGCGGAGCGGCCGCGGATCGAGCTAGGCGACGCGGTCCTCGATTCCCCCGCCCGCGCTTTTTCCTTGTTCACGGCGCGGGCGGCGATCTCCTCGGCGCGTTTGGGCGAGCGGCCCTCTTTGAGCTCGCTTTTTCGGATCTCCTCGTACTGGCGCTCCCGTTTGCTGCCTTTTTTCACTCCACGGGGTGGCATCGCTCCTCCTTCAAGTCGAAGGCCCGCCAGGCCCGGCGCCTCGCCGCGATGCGGTTGGTCGTCTCACCCGAGCGGGAACCGGGGGCAAGGCCCGGTGAAAGCCGCTGGGTCCGGACCGGCGAGCTGTCCTTGTCCATTCTCGATTTACCCGCGACCTCGGCAGACAAACGATGCCTACCCGACGCTGCGCCAGGAATCGGCTCGCCGACCGGGCTCGTAGCGACTGTCGAGGCGTTTCAGGATCAGCCCCGGGAGGCCGCGCTCGTGACTGGCGTCGAGCAGCGCTCGCAGGTCGCCCACCGAGTAGCTCGGCGTCTGCCACGCCTCCCCCGACAGCTCCAGCCCCTCCAGCAGCTTGCGCCGGCGCCGGTAGGGCTCGGCCATCAGATCGTGACCCTCGAGGTAGAGCAGGTCGAAGATCACATAGGTGACCGCGTCGCCTTTGCGGCCGGGCGCGCTGGGGCGTCCCTCCTCGTCGAAGACGACCAGCTCACCGTCGAGCACCGCGTCGCGGGTCCCGAGCTGGCGAGCGAGGCGGCGCACCTTCGGGTAACGGCGGCTGATATCGCCGCCGTCGCTGTCGCTCAGCCGCAGCCGGCCCGGACGCCCGGAGGCGATCGCGCGCAACCCCTGCCAGCGAACCTCGGCCGCCCACTTGCCTTTCCGCGGCAGCCGGGCCGGGCGCGGCAGCATCGGCGCGATCGACTCTGGGAAGGGATCGCGCAGTTCCGCCGGCGGGTCCATCCGGTGGATCATCCAGTCCTTCTCGTCGCCGGCCTGGAACAGAGCGTAACGGCCGCTGAGGCGATCGCCTTCGAAGGCGAAGACGACTTTTCCCCGCTCCCATTTCAGGCACTCGAAGGTCCCCTGGTCCCAGATCCGCACCGTCCCGGCGCCGTACTCGCCGGCCGGGATCTCGCCTTCGAACCCGAGGTACTCGAGCGGGTGGTCCTCGGTGTGAACCGCCCTGCGATTTTCCTGCGGATCGGCGGGGATGCCGTTGGGTATCGCCCAGGAGACGGCGACCCCATCGTGCTCGAGCCGCAGGTCCCAGTGCAGGCGGCGGGCGCTGTGTTCCTGGACGACGAAGCGTGGAGCGCCCCCTTTCCTGCGCCGGCGGCGGGGCGAGGGCTCCGGCGTCGACTCGAAGTCGCGTTTGGCCCTGTAGTCGCCGAGGTCGCTGGAGGTCACGTCCAGATTGCAGGTGCCCGGCAGGGTTTGAAGCCAAACCCGGCTGGGGTACCCCTCCACAATGGAAGGTCTGTCCGAAAACGAGGACCGACTGGCCTGGATTTTCGGCTCCTCGCGCAGCGGCAGCACCTGGCTGTTGCGGATGCTCTCGGACCTGCATGGCGTCGTCCCGATCGACGACCCCCACCTCGGTCACCACCTCGGCGTCTGGCGGCCGATCCCGCTCGCCTGGGCCGCCTGCGACGACCCGCCGCCGCTGAGCACCCTGCTGGAGGTCAAGGAAGAGGAGCCGGGGTACTTCTTCGCCGACCGCCACCGCGACGCTTGGTGGCGACCGCTGCGGGACCTGATCTGCGCCAGGTTCGAGGCGCAGGCGGGAGAGCGCCCTGGCGACCTAGGCGAGACCGAGCTTTTCGTCGTCAAGGAGCCTGGCTCCCAGGTGGCGCCGCTGTTGGCGGAGATGTTTCCGGCCTCGAAAATGATCTTTCTCCTGCGCGACGGCCGCGACGTGGTCGATTCCTGGCTCGACGCCTATCGCGAGGGCTCCTGGGCGATCCCCGGCGGTGCCTTTCCGGTCGCCCCGGAGGGCCGCCTTGCCCTGATCCGCTGGCTCTCAGCAGTCTGGGTCTACCGCAGCCGGGCGGTGCGGAACGCCTTTGAGAGCCGCTCGCCGGAGGACCGGATCCTGATCCGCTACGAGGATCTTCGCGAGGAAGCCACGGTCTACCTCGATCAGCTCTGCGCGATGCTCGGTCTCGACCGCAGCGAGGTGCGGGAGGTCGCCGGCCGCCATCGCTTCGAGAGCGTGCCCGCCGCTGACCGCGGCCCAGGCCAGGCGATTCGCAGCGCGGCTCCCGGCAGCTGGCGGGAAAACTTGACGGCCGCGGAGAAGGCCGCGATGGACGAGGTACTGGGCGCGGCCTTGGCGGAGTTCGGCTACGGCGAGAAGTCGGCCGCGCGGCAGGCTGCTGGTGTCCTCTAACCGGGTTGGTTCTGCCGCGGGCCGTTACTCGCACCGCTTCGGCGAGTCGCCGCCGCTCTCTCTCGGGGTCGAGGAGGAGCTGCTGCTGGTCGACGCAGATCAGGAGCTGACCGCGGTCAGCGAGCTCGTCCTCGACCGCGCCTCCGGCCCAGTCGCGAAGCGGCTCTCGTCCGAGATCTTCGCCGAGCAGATCGAGCTGAAGACGGGGATCTGCCTGAGCGTCGACGAAGCCCTGGCCGAGCTGCGCGAGGGGAGGCAGGCAATCCGCGACGCCGGCTTCGACCTGCTGGGCTCGGGACTACACCCAACGGACAGATCGCCGCGCGCAAGTCTGATCAGGAAACCGCGCTACGAAGTCGTCCGCGAGGACCTCGGCGACCTCTTGAGAACGCCTCCCTGCGGCCTCCACGTCCACGTCGGCATCCCCGACGCCGAAACCGCGGTTCGCATTGCCAACGCGTTCCGGCTCTACCTGCCGGTGTTGCAGGCGCTGAGCGCCAACTCGCCTTTCCGCGAAGGGGCGGACTCGGGCCACGCCAGCGCCCGCACGCAGGTCGTGCGCAGCTATCCGCGCTTCCAGGTGCCACGGCAGTTCCGCGATTACGAGGACTTCTGCAGCGTCGCCGATCAGCTGATCGCGGCTGCCGGAGTCCGGGACTACACCTACATCTGGTGGGACGTCCGGCCGCATCCGCGGCTGGGGACGGTCGAGGTGCGGGCGATCGACGTGCAGACCGACGCCGCCGGCTCCTGCGCCTTCGCCGCCCTGATCCAGGCGATTGCGGCAAAGGAGCTGGAGCGTCCGACCGCGCCCGGCCTCTACCGCGAGTCGCTGGAGGAGTCCTATTTCCAAGCGGCCAGTCATGGGCTCGAGGCGGAGATCATCTTCGACGCCGAAACTCCGCGGCCGGCCAGGGAGGTGGGCGCGCGGGTGCTGGATTCGGTGCGACCCTTCGCCCGTGAGCTCGGCGGCGGCGCGGCCCTGGAGGAGGTCGAGCGGATCCTGGCTGAGGGCAATGGAGCCGACGATCAGCGGCGGGTCCACCGCGAAAAAGGCATGGACGGTCTGCTCGGGTACCTGGCGGAGCACACGCGCTAGGTGCGGGGGTTTCGCTAGCCCCTCCTAGGCGGACGGCAGCTCGCGAACCACCTCGCGCGCGGGCTTGTCTTCGCGCAGTCCGAGATAGCGGGGATGGCGCAGCTTGCCGTCGCGGGTCCACTCGCTGAACCCGAATTGGCCGACCAGGGTTGGCTCGGCCCAGCGGGCGTCGCGGGGCAGACCGCTTCCGCGGCTGAAGGGCGAGCGCTGAAGCTCAAGCGACTCGAGCTTCGCCGCGAGGTCGGCCAGGGTCTTTTCGCTGAAGCCGGTCCCAACTTTGCCGGCGTAGCGAAGGTCATCGCCCTCGTAAAAGCCGACCAGCAGCGCCCCAAAGTGCTGGCGCGAGCCCTGCGGCGGCGTGAAACCGCCGATCACCAGCTCCTGCTCGAAGGAGCACTTCAGCTTCAGCCAATAGCTACTGCGGCCGTTGACGTAGGGGCTGTCGGCCCGCTTGGCGATCAGCCCCTCCCAGCCTTTGGGGCAGGCCTCGCGGAAGAACTCCTCCCCGTGCTCGTTGCGGTGCGGGGTGTAGCGGACGGGGCCGTGGAAGGAGAGGGCTTTGCGCAGCGCCCGCTTGCGCTCGCGCAGCGGCAGGCCGGTGAGGTCGTGGCCGTCGAACTCGAGCAGGTCGAAGACGTAGAGGAAGACGGGGATCCCGGTCAGGCGGGCGAGGCGGGGGTCGTGGATGCCCATCCGCCCCTGCAGCCGCTCGAAGCTGGTGCGGGGGCCGTCGAAGGCGACGATCTCGCCGTCGGCGATGAAGTCGGTCGCGGCCTCGGCCTCCAGCGCCTCGACCAGCTCCGGATAGGCCCCGGAGAGCGGTTTGCCGGTGCGGGAGGTGAGCGTCACCGCGCCGTGCTCCTTCTGCACGATCATCCGGATTCCATCGAGCTTGCGCTCGAAGATCCAATCCGGGTCGCTGAAGGGACGATCGACAAGCTTCGCCTTCATCGGCTCGATCGCTCGGCCCATGAGGGCAGGCTACTCTGCGCCCCGATGGCCGTCCGAGCAACGATCCTCGCCGCAGGTGCATTGGTGCTCATTGTTCTCGCCGTCCTTGCGAGCGGGCCGGCAGGCGCTTCGGAGCAGGCGGCGGCGAGCGCCTCGCGGCCGCCGATCGTCAACCGGCTGATCCCGTTCGGGCCCCAACGCAAGCGCGAGATGGCGGCCTACTCGAAGCGCCACTACGGCCAGCCCAAGTGGCGACTGCGCAACCCGAAGGTGATCGTCCAGCACATGGCCCAGACCGGGACGGCGGCCGCCGTCTACAACACCTTCGACCCGGACGTGCCGGACGTCGAGCTGCGCGAGCTGCCCAACGTCTGCTCCCACTTCGTCGTCGGCTCCTCGGGGCGGATCTTCAAGCTCGTCAATCTGCGCACGCGCTGCCGCCACACCGTCGGCCTCAACTGGACCGCAATCGGGATCGAGCACGTCGGCTACGGCGACTCCGACGTGCTCGGCGACAAGCGCCAGCTTCGCGCCTCGCTCTGGCTGACCCAGTGGCTGCGCTGCAAATTCGGAATCGGGGTGGGCGACGTGATCGGCCACAACGAGAGCCTCAGCTCGCCCTTCCATCACGAGTTGGTGCCAAGCCTGCGACGACAAACTCATGGCGACTGGAAGCACCGCTCGATGCGGGTCTACCGCCAGAAGCTGTCGCGGATGCAGCCCTGCCAGGACGACGGATAGACTCGCGCCGATGAGCGAGGCAATCGAGCACGGCTTCAAGGAGGGCGACAAGGTCTGGGTCCAGGACGGCAATGGCCACCGCCATTCCGGCGTCTTCGTCGGCGACAACGAAGCTGCCGGCTGGTTCGGCGGCGGGCCGAGCGCCTATGTCGTGCACCCGGAGGCCCACCAGGCCGAGGTGGTCTCGCTTTTCCGGATCACCCCTCGCAGCGAGTAACACACCTGCGGACGACCCGTCCGTCAAAGGTATGTACTTAGTAGGAAAGCTCCTTCCTAACGGTTAGGAAAACTTTCGTGGCTGATAGCGATACCCCACCCCGCGTACGGTTTCCACTGGATCGACGGCGGCAGCGTCGCGCAACTTACGCCGCAAGTAGCTGACATAGAGCTTTACCTCGTTCCTCTCCCGGACACCATGGCCCCAGACCATCTCCAGAATCTGACTGTGGCTGAGGACTCGCCCTGGATGAGCGGCAAAGGTCGCCAGCATCCTGAACTCGGTCGGGGTCAGGTGCACTTCAACGCCGAGGACCTCAACCCGGTGCTGGGTGTGATCGACATGGACGAACTCGTCGGTGAGGATCGGCGAGCGCAGGGCATCGGTCCGCGGTCGCCGCAGCAGCGCCTCGATTCGGGCCAGCATCTCCCGCCATCCGATTGGCCTGGTGACGCAGTCGTCGGCGCCTGCGCGCAGTGCCTGCACGCGCTCGCGCCCGCCGTGATCGCGTCCGGTTACGACCACCACCGGCACGTCACCCAGCTCACGGATCTTCGCCAGCACCTTCAGCCCATCGCCATCACGAAGCTCGAGATCAAGGGCGATGACGTCGGGTTGCTCCTCGTAGAAGGCCCTGAGACCCGCCCTGCCGTCCACCGCCAGGACGACCTCGATCCCGGCGACCACGAGGACGTCCTTCAATGACCGCCGCTCGTCCGCATTGCCACCGATCCCCAGCACCTTGCGGGCATCGTCATCCGACGCTGTTCGCGTAGTAACCACGGTGGCGCCGCGAACTTCACTTTACTCAACACACTTTGTCAAGTCTTACGGGGAACTGTGTTGTTTGAGTAGGTGCATACCGTCACGGTTCAGACGGAGCATCTTCCACTCGTCGAGACGAGTGGCACCGAGCTGGTCGTAGAAACGCAAGGCCGGCTCGTTCCAGTCGAGGGCGCACCATTCGAGGCGCACGTGACCGCGCTCGAGGGCGAGTCCTGCGAGATGCTCCATCACCGTCCGACCGATGCCACCGCGCCGGTGCTGGGGACGCACATAGACGTCCTCAATCCAGATCCCGGAGGGGCACTCGAAGGTGGAAAAGGTGGTGAAGAAGATCGCGTAGCCGATCGCCTCTCCCCCAGCTTCGACCATCAGCGCCTCCGCCGCCCGCTGCTCGAACAGAGAGCGCCGCAGCACCTCGGCGTCGCCGCGGACCGCGTCGGTCAGTTTCTCGTACTCGGCCAGCTCCAGGATCAGCCCGAACAGGGTCTCGACATCGGCCTCCGTCGCCACCCGGATCTGCAGCTCGCCGGACTCCACAGCTACCTCTCCTCCGCCCGGCCGAGAACCGGCTTGAGGTCGAGGATCGGGGTACCGTCGATCGCCTCCAGGTTCCGAACCTCGAGGCGAACTCCGTCCACGGAGACGATCTCGACCCGGTGCAGGCCAATCGGATTGGGGCGGTCGGGAGAGCGGGTGCTGAAGACGCCCTCCTCAGGGCGCGTGGGTTCATCCCGCGGGTGAACCGAAAGAACGTCGCGATCGGCGCGGTCGAGCCAGGTCAGGACGATCGCTTCCTGGCCGGTTCGCAGACTCCGCAGCCCTTCGCCAACGCGCGGGTCGAAGACGAGCGCAGCCAGAGGCGACCCCTCATCGCCCTGCTTGGGGGCGGTCGCACGGTCCAGCAGTGGCGACTCGACCCGGCCGATCGGATGTACCTCGAAGGACACGGGTGCCTGAGGATTCACCCGCCGAGCTTAAGCCTCAGGCGATGCCCTCGAACTCGTACTCGCGCAGGAAGCCCTCGAAGAGGCGACGGTGCGCCTGCTCGTCGCGGAGAATCGAGATCACCATGTCCTGGGTGACCGGGTCGACCTGGTCGGTCACATCGATGATCCGGGTGTAGTGCTCGATCGCGCCGGTCTCCGCTTTGATCACGCCGCGGATCACGTGCACGGTGTCGGTTTGGTGCTCGGGCGGCTGCAGGAAGCTCTGTTCGGCGCTGAAGGCTTCAGAGCCCGGCACGACGCCATAGAGCTCCTTGATCCGGTCGGCGAACTGGCGGGCATGGCCGAGCTCCTCTTCGATGTCCTTCGCAAGCGACTCCTTGACCTCCATCGCCCGCACGCCGTCGAGGTTGACCGAGGCGGCCAGATAGCTCATCACCGTCTCGATCTCCATCCAGTAGGCCTTGGCCAGCAGCTCGACCACCTGATCGCGCGTGCCGGTGCTGTCGCCATCGAAAATCCCCTTGCTGAGGCTGTTCAACTCCATCTCCTTGTTCCTTTCAGGTTCGACCTAGGGTTCGCGCCGGTCCCACTTCGGAGCCTCGTGTCCCTCGGTTTCGGGATCTTCGGATGGCTCCGGTTCGCTGGTACTGGAGCTCCCAGGCGGTGGGTGCGGCTCCTCGCCGGAGGGCTCGCCGTCAGGGTCCTGCGGGTCTCTCGGGTCCTCGCGTTGCTCGTAGGGATCCGGCCACTCGGTCGGATCGGGATCGCGGGCTGGGTTGTTGAGGGCGTGGTGCGGATCGTCGGGTCGTCGTTTCTCGTCCATGACCGTCGGATACCCCTGGGCGGCGCTGGGAAACCGTCTAGGCTGCCGCGCGATGCACACGATCGACGAGCTGCTGAGCAACAACCGCGCTTTCGCCGAGCCACTGACGGACCGCCACCTCGACGTCGAGCCGAGCCGGCGGCTGGCGATCGTCACCTGCATGGACTCGCGGCTCGACGTCTTCGCGGCGCTGGGGCTTGGCGACGGCGAGGCCCACGTCCTGCGCAACGCCGGTGGCGTCATCACCGACGACGTGATCCGCTCGCTGGCGATCTCCCAGCGGCGACTGGGGACGCGCGAGGTGATGCTGATCCACCACACCGACTGCGGGATGGAAAAGATCACCGATGAGGGCTTCGGGGCCGAGCTGGAGGAGGCCGCTGGGGTCTCTCCGGAGTTCCCGATCGAAGCCTTCGCGGAGGTCGATGAGGCGGTGCGGGAGTCGATCCTCCGGGTCCGCCGCTCGCCCTTCCTCCCCCACCGCGACGCGGTGCGCGGCTTCGTCTACGACGTCGACACGCACCGCTTGCGCGAGGTCGAGTGAGCGTGATCGCGATTTGTCCCCTATGGCGAGACAAATCGCGATCACGCTCAGTTATCAGCTGCCCATCGCCCGGGCGATCACCACGCGCTGGATCTCGTTCGTGCCCTCGTAGATCTGGGTGATCTTGGCGTCGCGCAGCATCCGCTCGACCGGGTACTCGTTGACGTAGCCGTAGCCGCCGAGCACCTGGATCGCCTCGACCGTCACCTTCATCGCGTTGTCGGAGGCGAACAGCTTCGCCATCGAGGTCCACTTGCCGAGGTCGGCCGGGCGCTCGGGCTTGTCGGCCTGCGCGCAGGCTTTGTAGAGCAGCTCACGGGCAGCGGCGGTGCCGGTCTCCATGTCGGCGAGCTTGAACTGGATCGCCTGCAGGGCGTTGATCGGCTTGCCGAAGGCGATCCGATCCTTCGAGTAGGCGTTGGCGTAGTCGGTCGCTCCCTGGGCGATCCCGACCGCCTGGGCGGCGGCGCCGAGCCGCGTGCGCTCGAGCGTGCCGAGGGCGACGCTGAGGCCTTTGCCCTCCGCCCCGACCATGTTCTCGTGCGGCACGCGAACGTCGGTGAAGGACGGTGAGCCGGTCGGCGAGCCCTTGATCCCAAGCTTGTGCTCGAGTTTGCCGGGGTCGAAGCCGTCGCGCTCTTTCTCGACCACGAAGGCGCTGATCCGGTGGTTCTCGCGGTCGGTGACGGCGAAGACGACGTAGAAGTCGGCGACCCCGGCGTTGGTGATCCAGTTCTTCTGGCCGTTGATCACCCACTCGTCGCCGTCGCGGACGGCGGTCGTCCGCATCGCGGCCGGGTCGCTGCCTGCCTCGGGCTCAGACAGAGCGAAGGCGGGCGACCACTCGCCGCTGGCGCAGTTGGGCAAGAACCGCTGCTTCAGCTCGTCGGAGCCGAAGAGCTGGATCGGCAGCGTCCCCAGCTCCTGGATCATCAGGATCAGGGCGGAGGAGGCGCAGGCCTTGGCGATCTCCTCAACCGCCATCTGTAGGACCAGCGTGCCGGTGCCGGTGCCGCCGTGCTGCTCGGAGAACGGCAGGCCGAGGATGTCGTGCTCGGCCAGCAGTTTGCGGATGTCCCACGGGTATTCGCTCTTGCGATCGATCTCGCCGGCGCGCGGCGCGATCTTCTCCTGGGCCAGCTGGCGCACCATGTCGCGGAGGTCACGGGACTCTTGGGGGATCTCATAGGTCTCAGTCATTGGGTCGGGCAGTTTATGGTGCGGCCGTGCCCGAGATCGCCCCCTATGGTTCCTGGCGCTCGCCGATCGACGCGGCGACCGTTGCCCGCGCCGGCCGTCGCCTGGCGGCGGCGACGCTGGCAGCTGACGGCGCCGTCTGGTGGGCGGAAGGTCGCCCGGCCGAGGGCGGCCGCGTGGTCCTGATGCGACGGCAGACGGGCGCCGAGCCCGAGGCGGTAACGCCGGCCGAGTTCAACGTCCGGACCCGCGCCCACGAGTACGGCGGCGGCGCCTGGACGCTGGCCGCCGCGGACCTCGTTCTCTTCAGCAACTTCAGCGACCAGCGCCTCTACCGGCAGCGCCTGGGCGAGTCGCCGGTGGCGATCACCGCGGAGCCGCAGACGGCAGCGGCCCTGCGCTACGCCGACTGCCGGCTGAGCCCCGACGGCGGCACCGTCGTCTGCGTGCGCGAGATCCACGGCGAGGGCGAAGCCGAGAACCAGATCGTCGCCCTGCCGCTCGATGGATCGGCCGAGCCCACGGTGCTTGCCAGCGGCTACGACTTCTACTCCTTCCCCCGCATCAGCCCCGATGGCGCCTGGCTCGCCTGGACCTGCTGGGACCACCCCAACATGCCCTGGGACGGGACCGAGCTCTGGGTCGCCCCCTTCGAGGACCCGGCCGACGCGACCCTCGTCGCCGGCGGCGCCGAGGAGTCGGTTTTTCAGCCGGAGTGGGACGACGAGGGCCGGCTCCACTTCGTCTCCGACCGCGACGGCTGGTGGAACCTCTACCGCGACGAGGGCGAGGAGATCGTCCAGCTGACCGACGAGAAGGCGGAGTTGGCCCACCCCCAGTGGCTGTTCGGGGGCTCCACCTACGCCTTTCTCGCCGACGGCTCGATCGCCGTCGTCCGCTGCGAGCGCGCCGAAGAACGCCTCTTCCTGCTCGAGCCGGGCCCCGTGAGCCTGCGCGACCTTGAGCTGCCCTACACCTCATTCGGCTTTCCCTCGCTTTCGAGCCAGGGCACCAAGGTCGCCTTCGCCGCCGCCAGCCCGGCCCGGGAGACCGCTGTCGTCGTCTTCGACGTTCACAGCGACGAGCTGGAGGAGCTGCACAGCGCCAGCGACGATCCGGTCGCCGGCGGCTTCGTCTCGATTCCGCAGGCGATCGAGTTCCCGACCAGCGGCGGCGAAACCGCACACGGCTTCTACTACCCGCCAACGCATCCGGACTTCGAAGCGGCGCCGGGCGAACTGCCGCCGCTGATCGTCCAGAGCCACGGCGGACCTACCTCCCATACGACGCCGGCCCTCGACCGCGAGTTCCTCTTCTGGACCAGCCGCGGGATCGGCGTCGTCGACGTCAACTACCGCGGCAGCAGCGGCTACGGCCGGCCCTACCGCCAGCGCCTGCGCGGCGGCTGGGGCGTGCTCGACACCGAGGACTGCATCGCCGCCACCGCCCACCTGGCCGCGACCGGCGAGGCCGACGGCGAGCGGCTGGCGATCCGCGGCGGCAGCGCCGGTGGCTACGCGACCCTCTGCGCGCTCGTCTTCCACGGCGAGTTCGCCACCGGCGCCAGCTACTACGGCGTCGCCGACACCGAGACGCTCGCGACCGACACCCACAAGTTCGAGTCGCGCTACCTCGACGGCCTGATCGGGCCCTATCCCGAGCGCGCGGACCTCTACCGCGAGCGCTCGCCGATCCACTTCGTCGACCAGCTGCGGGCGCCGGTCATCCTCTTCCAGGGCCTCGAGGACGAGGTCGTGCCGCCGAGCCAGGCGGAGACGATGGTGGCGGCGCTGAAGCGCAACGGCATCCCCCACGCCTACCTCGCCTTCGCGGGTGAGGCGCACGGGTTCCGCCGCTCGGAGACGGAGATTCGCTGCCTCGAAGCCGAGCTCTACTTCTACGGACGCATCCTCGGCTTCGAGCCGGCGGACGAGCTGGAGCCAGTCGAGATCGACGGTTCGCCACCCGGCTGACGGGTACACGGAGCGGGTGGAGAGCGCGCCCGACACCGGCTTGTTCGCGACCCTGAAGCGGACGGCGACCGAGTTCATGGAGGACAACCTGACGGACTGGGCCGCCGCGCTGACCTACTACGGCCTGCTCTCCCTATTCCCGGCGCTGATCGCGGTCGTCTCGGTCATCGGCCTGGTCGGGGATCCGAAAA
This sequence comes from Solirubrobacterales bacterium, assembly GCA_035694165.1. Classification (GTDB taxonomy): domain Bacteria; phylum Actinomycetota; class Thermoleophilia; order Solirubrobacterales; family 70-9; genus VAYN01. The sequence continues at coordinate 30,692 of DASSFS010000090.1, forward strand.
GCACGACCGAAAGCCTGACCGAAATCGTCACCGAACTCGGGCCGCAATCGGCGGCGGACACCTTCTCGGGTCCGATCGAATCGATCGCCTCGAACCAGAGCGCCGCCGGCTTCGCCTTCGTGCTCGGCCTGGCCGTGGCTCTGTGGGCGGCCTCGGGCTACGTCGGCGCCTTCATCCGCGCCTCCAACATCATCTACGAGACGCACGAGGGGCGGCCGTTCTGGAAGCTGCGCCCACTGCAGCTGCTGGTCACGCTGGCGATGGTGATCGCAATCGCACTGCTGGCGCTGGCGCTGGTCCTGACCGGGCCCGTGGTCGACGCGGTCGCCGGCCCAGTCGGAATCGGTGACACCGCGGTCAGCGTCTGGAACATCGCCAAGTGGCCGGTAATGGTGGCGATCTTCATCCTCATGGTCGACCTCCTCTACTACGCCTCGCCGAACGTGAAGCTGCGCGGCTTCAAATGGGTGACGCCCGGGGCTGTGGTCGCGATCGTCGTCTGGGCCATCGCCTCGGCGGCCTTCGCCTTCTACGTCGCCAACTTCGGCTCCTACGACAAGACCTACGGCACGCTCGGCGGGCTCGTCGTCCTGCTGATCTGGCTCTGGATCAGCAACCTGGCGATCCTCTTCGGCCACCAGCTCAACGCCGAGCGCGAGCGCAGCCTCGAGCTCGAAGAGGGCCACCCGCGGGCCGAGCGGGAGATCCAGCTCGAGCCCCGCGACGAGCCCAAGGCGCCGCGAACGGCCTAGCCGACGACGCAGTTCTTGCCGCCTTCGCTTTCGCCCTTGGCGGGGAAGGCGTGGGCGAGGGCATGGGCGATCAGCTCGGCGCGAGCGGCGTAGCCGGGCGAGGTGAAGTGGATTCCGTCCTCGATGAACCAGGCGTCTTTGACGTCGGAAGCCCAGTCGTAGACCCGCATGTTCGGGTACCTGCGGCAGGCGAGGAGCAGTTCTTCGTCCCACTTCTCCATGTTTCCTTCGGCGTAGGGATCGCCCGCTTCGACCAGCGAACGCACGTTTACCCACATCACCGGTTCCTCTCCGATCGTCTCCATCATGATTTCGATCCGTTCCATCTCGCCGACGGTGGAGCCGACGAAGACGTTGGCCGCCTCGTTGGTCCCCAGCGCCAACACCCAGCACCCCCTGAACCCTTCGAGCTTCCACGCTTCCGCCACTTCCTGGGCGTTCGGTTCGCCTTCGAACTGCTCTTCGATCGAGCGGGCGCCGGAGATCTCCATGTGCTGTTCGACGGCGCCGACGTCGGCGTACTGGGATTCGATCCGCTGGCTTTCCAGCGGCAGGTAGTCGGGTGAGGTGAGGCCCTCCGAGGTCGAGTCGCCGATGTGGACGACCGCTTTGCAGGAGGAACGGGTCGAGGCCGCCACCTGCGCCGGGGTCAGCGGCGCCGGCTTGGTCGCGCCGGCGGCGAGCGCTTCTTCTACCCGCGCATCTCTGCCTTCAGCTGAGACCGAGTTGACGCCAGCCATCCCGGCGCAGGCGGCGACGAGGACGACGAGGGAGACAGCGGCAACCGCCCAGCCCTCGCGGGAGAGGCTCTGGGGACGCCAGCCGCCCTCTCGCAGCCGCCGCCAGAGCCGCCCGATCGCCCCGTGGCGGACCGGCTCCTCGAGGTAGCGCCAGGAGAGCGCCGAGATGCCGAGGATCGCCGCGAACTGGAGCAGCTCGCGCAGCGGTTCGGCGCCGTTGGCGATCCCGCCCGGGGTCGTGAGGACGATGATCGGGAAGTGCCAGAGGTAGATGCCGTAGGAGCGGATGCCGATCCAGCGCAGCGGCTTCCAGCCGAGGATCGGCCCCAGCCGGCAAGCCGGGTGCGCCAGCGCCGCCACCACCAGCACGGTCGCGATCGAGAGCAGGATGAAGCCGCCGCGGTAGAGGAAGGAGGAGTACTGGTCGGTCTGCCAGATCATCAGCGCGATCACGACCAGGCCGGCGACGCCGAGCAGGTCAAGTGAGTTGCGGGCTCCCGGAGCGATCTTGCGGCTGAGTTTGCGGCTTGGCCAGACCATCGCCAGCGCCGCCCCGAAGAGCAGCTCGAAGGCGCGGGTGTCAGTGCCGTAGTAGACGCGCGAGGGGTCGAGGCTGGGCTTGAAGAGGACAGCCATTAGGACCGCCGAGAGCAGCGCCAGCAACAGCGTCGCCGCCGCGAGGCGAGGCCGGACGCCGGACGCCGGCGGCGTCTCACGCACGACCTTGACCCCGATCAGCAGCAGGAACGGCCAGACGATGTAGAACTGCTCCTCGATCGCCAGGGACCAGAGGTGGTTGAGCGGACCGGGCGGGGCGAAGCGGGCGAAGTAGGAGACGTCGCCGAAGATCAGCTGCCAGTTGCCGACGTAGAAAGCGTTGGCAACGACCGCATCGCGGAACTGCTGCGGCTGGGCGGGCCCGAAGATCGTCACCCAGGCGACGACGATGGCCAGCATCGCGAACAGCGCCGGCAAGAGGCGGCGGGCGCGGGCGAGCCAGAACTTGCCGAGGCGGATGTGGCCGCGCCGGGCGAGCTGGGAGAGCAGGATGTCGGTGATCAGGTAGCCGCTGAGGGTGAAGAAGATGCCGACGCCGAGCAGCCCTCCGGGCGCCCATTCGAAGCCGAGGTGGAAGGCGATGACGGCGAGGACAGCGATTGCGCGCAGGCCGTCCAGCCCGGGCATATAGCGCTGGTTGCGCTTGATTGGTTCAGGCATCTGTCGGCCGCATGCTACGTAGGCGGCCCGCTGTGACTTATGGGCGCCATAGCGCCCATAAGTCACAGTAATCCGCCGGAGACTGACGGCGATCCATCGGAGGTGGTGTTAGGTTCGAGCCGTGGGCCCCTTACGTTTCTCGCCGCCCGGCTCCCAGACCGCCACCTCCTTCAAGCCCGAACACCCGGTCCGCTCGGCCTTCCGCGTCGAGCCGCTGACGGGTGCCGGCGTCGCCTGACCCCAAGGTCGCGCATGCCAGCCGGTCGCAGTGATCTGATTCGCCGGCTGACGATCGGCTCGCTCTGCGGGCAGCTGATCTTCGTCGTCGCGATCGCCGTCGCCGGGGCGATCGAGCCGGGCTACAGCGAGCTCCGCGATGCAATCAGCTTCCTCGGCGCCCGCAACGCCGAGCGACCGTGGCTCTTCGACACCGCGGTGGCGATCTGGGGTGCCGCCTTCATCGCCGCCGCTGTTGCCCTCTCGCTCGATGCGCCACGGACCTGGCGGGGGCAGCTAGGCCCAGCGCTGATCGGCCTCACCGGGATCGCGCAGATACTCGCCGGCTTCCCCTTCCCAGCCGACTGCCGCGACACGATCGACGCTGGCTGCGAAGCGAGGGAGCTGGCCGGGCTCGTCTCGTGGCGCCACGAGGCGCACAGCTGGGCCTACATCGTCGGCGGCGACGCGCTCCTGCTCTCCGTCTTCGCGATGGCCTGGCGATTCCGTGGCGACTCACGCTGGGGCAGAGCCGACCTCCTCGCCCTCGGCGCAGCGCTACTCGGGCTGCCGATCTTCGCCCTCCTCTTCTTCGTCGCCGACGGTGGCATCGACGGCAACTACGGCCTGATCCAGCGCCTCTCGCTGGCCGCGGGCGCGATCTGGGTCGCAGCGCTGGCGATCGGCCTGCTGGCGATCCACGGCCGGCCAGGCGACCGCGCGGTACGGCTCGTGGCCTGGCTGCGCCGATTCCCCATAGGGCGGCTGGCGCCGGAGCCCGCTGGGGACGAACCGGGCTCCCTCGCCGAGGACTCGGCGCGTTCCCACATTTGACGCCCCTCTGGGGTAGTCAAATGTGGGAACGCTGCAGGTATCGCCTCTCCGCTAGTACCCGGCCGGGTGGCGGGCGGCGAAGCCGCGGTTGTCGGCCATGTCGGTGTGCCAGCGGGGGCCGGTGCCGCGGGTGTTGCCGGAGGTGTCCCAGCGCAGGCCGGCGATCACCGCGTAGGCGTGGCCGGCGTTGGCGTAGATCGTGATCCAGCGGCCGCGGCCGGCTTTGCCCCAGCCCATCATTGGGCCCGACGGAAGCGGGCTGGATAGCAGCGACCCGCCGTGCAGAGCGAAGCTGACGGCGCCCGAGCAGTCGTAGCCGCGGTCCCACCAGCGGCCGTGGCCGCCGCCCCAGATGTAGGGCTTGGCGCGGATCTGATTGGCGGCGGCGATTACGCGCTTGACGACAGGGGGTGCGTCGACGGGCGCGACCGCGTGGCCGCGGACCAGGATCGCCCGGCCGCGCGGGCCGCTTGGCCCAGGGCTGGACGAGGCGGGGACTTCAGGCTGGTATTGAGGCGCGCTGGCGGTTGCAGAAATTCCCCCGGGCGCAGGGGCGGCCCAGGCCTTGGCGCCGGGCAGCGCGGCGACCAGCGCCGTCGCGAAGACGGCGAGAGCGGTGCAGAGAGCGGCGCGATAAGCCACCCCACGGGCGTGCGACATCGGAACCTCCTTCGTCGGCCGGCGGGGTTAGCTGGCGGGCTAGCGCTGAAGGAGTCTGCGCTCCCACCCGAAGGTGGGTTCGCCCCGAAAACTTGGGTCCCCCGCTCCCCGGATGTGCCGGGGATTAGGCAATTGTTTGGAGTCCTTAACGCATCAACCGGCTCAAGGTTGCGGTGCCGCCATTGCGAAATCCCGATCAGGGACGGCGCAGACCCTGCCTTCGGAGAAGCCGTCGGAGCCAATATCGAGGGCGATATTGACGCGGGCGCGGGTGTTCTCCCAGGCGATCATGTGGACCAGCTCGAGCGCCCCCTTGGCGCCGAAACGGTCGCGGACGCGCGCCATCAGCTCCTCGCCGACCTCACCGGGGGTGCGGGTCATCCCCACCGCCAGGTCGATCACCATCAGCTCGTCCTCGCTGAACAAGCCGGAATCGTGGGCCTCGTGCAGCGCCAGCAACTGCTCGTCGCTGAGCCCGGAGCGGCGCGCGTACTCGGAGCCGATGTCGATGCAGAACTCGCAGCCAACCATCGTCGCCGCCTTCAGCACCGCCAGCTCAGTGAGCGCCTTCGGCACCCGCTTGCCGCGCTCGGCGGCGCGGTTGTAGCGCATGACATCCAGCGCCAACCGCGGGTGGTGAGCATAGACGCGGGAGGAGCTGAGTTCGCGCCCGTAGGCGATGCGGCTGCCGCGGGCCATAAGGCTGGCAAAGGCTCCCTGGCGGGGCTCGATCCTGGACATCGTTGGGCCTCCTTCGTGATCTGGGGTGACGCAGGCTAGTGGCGATGTGGCACCACGATAAGGTCCAATCCAATGGCTAGTTCGGGGTCCACTTCGTCGCTGGGCTCGCCTGAGCTTCTGCTCCCGCACTGGGACCCAAGCAGGCCGCGGCGGGCGCAGCTAGAAGCCGGGCTGCGGGAGGCGATCCGCAGCGGCCGCCTGCGCCCCGACACCCGCCTCCCCTCCTCCCGAGCACTGGCAGCCGAGCTCGGCGTCTCGCGCCGGCTCGTGGTCGAGGCCTTCGAACAGCTCGCCGCCGAGGGCTACCTGCTCTCGCAGCGGGGCTCGGGGACGCGGGTCGCGCCACGGGCGCTGGCCGCCAGCGGGGACGGCCTCGCCCCGGCGCCGCCCGAGGCGGTGCCGCCCCCGGTCGAGGGCATCGACCTCTTCCCCGGCGCGCCGGACCTCTCGATGTTCCCGCGCCGGGCGTGGAGCCGGTCGCTGCGCCGCGCCCTCGCCGAGCTGCCGGACGCCCGCCTCGCTTACGGCGAGTTCGCCGGCGCCGGCGAGCTGCGGCTGGCTCTGGCCGAGCACCTCGGCCGCGTCCGGGCCGCCGCCGCGGCCCCGGACGGGATTGTCGTCACCGCCGGCTACCAGCAGGGCTTGCGGATCTTCTGCCAGTTGGTGCGGGGACGAGGTGGCCGCCGTATCGCCGTCGAGGACCCCGGCTATCCGATCGCCGGCTGGTCGATCGAAGCCGAGGGGATGGAGGTGGCGCCGCTGCCAATCGACGACGACGGCATCGACGTCGCCGCCCTCGATGCGGCTGCTCCCGACGCGGTCGTGGTGACCCCGGCGCACGCGCTGCCCATGGGCGCCGTGCTGGCGCCGAGCCGGAGGCGCCGACTGGTCGCCTGGGCGCGCGAGAACGATGCCCTGATCCTCGAGGACGACTACGACGCCGAGCTGCGCTACGACCGCGGCCCGGCCGGATCACTGCAGGGGCTGGCGCCCGACGTCGTCGTCCTCGCCGGCACCGTCTCCAAGACCCTGGTGCCGGCGCTGCGACTGGGCTGGCTGCTGCTGCCCGCCGAGCTGGTCCCGATCGCGATCACCGCCCGCACGATGGCCGACGGCGGCGGCCCGCGGATCGACGAATGGGCGCTGGCCGAGCTGATCTCCAGCGGCGCCTTCGACCGTCACGTCCGCGCCGCCCGCCAGCACTACCGGTCCAAGCGCGGGGCCCTGCTCGACGCTCTCGCCAGGGCCATGCCCGACGCCCGCGTCCGCGGCATCGCCGCCGGCCTCAACGTCGTCCTCGAGCTGCCGCAGGGCGCCGCGGAGGCGGACGTGGTCGCCGGCGCGAAACGAGCCAGCGTCCACGTCCAGGGCCTTGCCGCCTTCACCCGCATGCACCGGCACCCGCCGAGCCTGGTGCTCGGCTACGGGCTGCCGAGCGAGCGCGAGCTGCGGCAGGCCGTCGCGACGATCGCGACCGCGGCCCGCCGCTGATCGCCCGCGCTCAGGCGGCCTGCGCCGCCAGCAGCTCGTCGAGCCGTTCGAAGGTCTCGTTCATGCCGCCTTCCATGCCGGACTCGATCATCCCGTCGCGTTCCTCCTGGGTATGGAAGATCGAGGTCGAGACGATCCGGGTGCGGTCGCCAAGGTCCTCGAAGTCCACCGTCTCGGCTGAGACGTGGCCGGGCATGCCCTCCCATTCGAAGGTCCAGGCGATCCGCTCGGGCGCCACGACTTCGCGGAAGACGCCGCGAAACGCGTGCTCGCTGCCGTCGGCTTCGCGGCACACGAACCTCCAGCGACCGCCGGGCTGGGCATCGAGCTCCTCGACGATGGTCGTCGACCCGCGCATGCCCCACCACTGAGCCACCAGCTCGGGGTCGATGTGGGCCGCAAAGACACGCTCGCGGGGTGCGTTGAACTCGCGCTCGATGTGGATCTCCCGCTCGCTCGGCAGGGTCACCGTCGCTTTCCGTACTGCCTCCTGCTCGCTCATGATGAATCTCCTTCCGTGCGCTCGAGCAATGCGTCGAGCCGCTCGTACCGTTCCTCCAGCATCAGACGGTAGGAGTCGAGCCACGCCTGCAGGTCCTCGAGTCGTTTCGGCCCAAGGCTGCAATGGCGGGTCCGCCCCACCTTCTCGGTGCTCACCAGCTCGGCCTCCTCCAGCACCCGCAGGTGCTTCTTCATTCCGGTCAAGCTGATCCCGGCCGGTGTGGCGAGCTCGGTGACGCTGGCGCTGCCCTGACGGCCGAGCCGCTCGAGGATGCCTCGGCGGGTCGGATCCGCCAGCGCGGCGAGCGTCCTATCCACGGTCTGATACTGAACCATTAGGTTCACTGTAGCACCTCAGCTGGCGACGGCGAAGAGGTGCCACTCGCCGGGCGCACCCTTGAGCTGGTGGGTGCCGCGGTCGTCGAAGTCGATTCCCGAGCCGACGACCAGCTCCCTCACGGTGCTCGAGACCAGAACCTCGCCGGGGTCGCCAAGAGCGCCGACGCGGGCGCCGATGTTGACCGCCATGCCGCCGACATCGCTGCCGATCAGGTCGATCTCCCCGGTGTGGATCCCGGCCCGTACCTCGACCCTTGCCTGCTGCAGCTCGTCGCGGATCGCGCAGGCGCAGCGGATCGCCCGGGCGGGGCCGTCGAAGGTGGCGAGGAAGCCGTCCCCCGTCGTCTTCACCTCGCGGCCGCGGTGGACAGCGAGCTCACGGCGCACGGTCGCGTCGTGGCGCTCCAGCAGGTCGCGCCAGCGACTGTCGCCGAGCCGGGCGGCGGTCTCGGTCGAGCCGACGATGTCGGTGAAGAGGACGGTCGCCAGCGCCCGTTCGACTTCATCGGCGCGGCGGCTGCCGACCAGGAACTCCTCGACCTCTTCCAGCAGCAGGTTCTGGTCGCCGAGCATCGGCAGGTGGTCGATGCCGTCGAGCTCGACCAAGCGCGCATCCGGAATCCGCTCCGCCAGGTAGCGCGCCTGCCGCAGCGGCACCAAACGGTCGTCGCGGTGGTGGAGGACCAGCGCCGGCGCGCTGATCGCCGGCAGTGCGCGCCGGACGTCGATCTCCCGGTAGAGGTTCATCAGGTCGATCGCGCCGGCGGGGCTGGTCCCCTGGCGCAGCAGGCGCGCCCACCAGCGTTCGAACGCCGGGTTGCCGTGCTCGCTCGGCGCCCAGAGCTCGATGCCGACGGCTCCGCCCCACTGCTCCCGCACCAGCTCCGCCCACTCGTCCGGCCGCTCGGCCGGGATCCCCTGTGGGAAGTCAGGCGCCTTGATCATGCGCGCGTAGGTCCCGTAGAGGACGAGCGAGGAAACGCGCTCGGGATAGGTCGCCGCGAAGAGCGCCGACATCGGGCCGCCCTCGGAGATGCCGAAGATCGCCGCCCGCTCGCAGTCCGCGGCGTCCATCACCGCTCGCAGGTCATCCATCGTCTCTTCCAGCGTCGGCGGCCGGCCGAGCCGGTCGGAGAGACCCTGCCCGCGCTTGTCGAAGAAGATCAGCCGCGAAAAAGAGCTCAGCCGCCGCAGGAAGCGGGCGATCGCCGGCTCCTCCCAGACCAACTCCACATGGGAGACGAAGCCCGGCACGAAGACGAGATCCACCGGCTGATCGCCGTGTACTTGGAAGGCGATGCTGGTGCCGTCAGCCGACCGCGCATATCGCGTCGGGCGCTCCATCCTTCCGACTGTAGCGCCGTCGAGACCCCGCGATTCGGCGCGGGGCCTCGCAGCGGACGGGCTTAGCCGATCCCGTATGTACCGGAGTTCGGTGCGTTCACCGTGAACGAGCCGAACGCTTTGTAGGGGCTGCCGGTGGTGCTGGTGAACTCGAACGAGGTGATCGCGCCCAGGACGTCAGGCGTCATTGTCATCGTCACCGTTTTGTCGAGTTCGCTGATTTTGCACCCGGCTTTGAAGGTGCGGCGGATGCGCATGCTTGTGACCGATAGGTCCGCCGTATTGACGTCAAGCGTCCAGGGAAGGGTTTTCGCTTCGGTTGCGAGCACCTGGCAGCCGACGAGGTCGCCGAAGGCGCCGCCGCAGTTTTTGACTTCCCATTTTTTGATCGTCCCGGTGCTGCCGCCCGACGTTGTGATCGTCGCGAACACTTCGCAGGACATGCCGCCGGTCCCGGTTTCGAACACTTCGCCTCCGGTCAACCCGATTTCGGTGTGTTTGGCGAGGTTCGACCCTCCGTGTTTCCAGACCGCGGCGGAGGCCGAGGAGGCCGTAACCACGAGCATGCTGACCGCGAGGGCCAGGACGACGAGCAAGCGCTTGTCGATCTTCATCTCTCCCATTCCCTTCATTTATTTACTGGTAGCTGCCGAGCCCGAGGGCCGGCGCATGACGAAAGCTTTATACAACAGGGATAGCGGTAATCAAAAAAGGTAGAGCTTTTGTCCAACGACGCAGGGCGCCGCTACTCGCCAGCGACGTGCAGCTCCAGGGCGTGGATCTGACTTTGGCCGTAGGAGCCGATTTGCACCGGTCCGGCCGCGCTGATCAGGTCGCCGGGGCGGGGCAGCGGCTGCGGGCGCAGGCCCTTGCGGACGTCGATCGCGGTCAGGCCCGGGAGGGTGATTCCCTGCGGATCGGTGATCACAAAATGGGCGTCTCCGTCGCCATCCGGATCGACGCGCTCGACGTAGACGATCCGCCCCTCCGTCGTCCGGCAGGCAGGCCGGTCCGCATCGCAGCGTGAGGGAGCGACGGTTTCAGCCGGTTTCGCTCGGTCGGGACGATCCGGCTTCGCTCGGTCCGGGGGATCGGAGGTGCTGTCGCCGCAGCCGACGATCGCGGCAAGGACCAGCAGGCATGCCACAGCTCTCCACCTAATGGAAGTCAATGACGCTGCGGATCCCGTCCTGCGCCTCCATCAGCTCGAAGCCCCGGTTGACTTCGTCGAGGCTGAGACGGTGGGAGATGAAGGGCTCGACGTCGATTTCGCCGGCCAGGTAGCGATCGACGAGGACCGGCACCTGGTCGCGTCCCTTGACGCCGCCGAAGGAGGAGCCGGCGACGCGGCGGCCGGTGATCAGAAAGCGCGGGACGATGTCGAGGGTCTCCCCCTTGCCGGCGACTCCCGCGACCGTGCACAAACCCCAGCCCATGCGAGCTGCCTCGACCGCCTGGCGCATCACGGCGACGTTGCCGGTTGCCTCGAAGGTGTAGTCGGCGCCGAAGCCGCCGGTCATCTCGAGGATCTGCTCGACGGCACCCTCGCCGCCGGCGATCGTCTCGGTCGCGCCCTGGCCGCGCGCCAGCTCCAGCCGCTGCGGCGAGAGGTCGACGCAGACGATGCGCTCGGCGCCCTGGAGGCGACAGCCGGCGACCGCGCCGAGGCCGACCATCCCGGCCCCGAAGACGACGCAGGTGCTGCCCGGCTGCACCGCGGCGGTGTTGATCGCCGCCCCGAGCCCGGTCGAGAGGCCGCAGGCGAAGAGGCAGATGTGCTCGAAGGGCGCCTCCGGGTTGACCTTGGCCAGGGCGATCTCCGGCATCACCGTGTACTCGGCGAAGGTGGAGCAGCCCATGAAGTGGCGGATCCCCTCGCCCTCGCGGGAGATGCGAGTGCTGCCGTCGGGGAGGAAGCCCTTGTTCTGCTGCTCGCGGATCGCCATGCAGAGGTTGGTGCGCGGGTCGACGCAGTGGACGCACTCGCCGCACTGGGGCGAGAAGAGGGTGACGACATGGTCGCCGGGCGCCAGCGAACGGACGTCCGCGCCGACCCGCTCGACGACGCCGGCGCCCTCATGGCCGAGCACCGTCGGCGCGTAGCCCGAGGGGTCGGCGCCGGAGGCGGTGTAGAGGTCGGTATGGCAGACGCCGCAGGCGACGAGCCGGACCAGCACCTCCCCCGCTCGTGGCTCGGCCAACTCGACCTCCTCGATCCCGAGCGGCTGCCCGAACTCCTCCAGCACCGCGGCGCGCATCTTCATCGTCGTGGACTCCGCACGCTCAACCGGCTTTGAAGCGAGCCGCTTCCTCCGAGCCGCCGGTGGCGTCGCCCTCGCTGTAGGAATGGGCGCCGGCGCCGGCCAGGGCGCCTCCGTCGACGATCAGGTACTCCTCGCGGATCGGGCGCCCGTCGAACCAGCACTCGAGGATCTCGCGCGTGCCGGCCGCGTAGCGAGCCTGGGCCGAGAGGCTCGTGCCAGACGTGTGTGGGGTCATCCCGTGGTGGGGCATCGAGCGCCAGGGATGGTCTTTCGGCGGCGGCTGGGGGAACCAGACGTCGCCGGCGTAGCCGGCCAGCCGGCCGCTCTCGCAGGCCGCGGCGACGGCATCGCGGTCGCAGATCTTGCCGCGTGCGGTGTTGATCAGGTAGGAGCCGCGCTTCATCTTCGCCAGCAGCTCAGCGTCGAACATGTTCTCGGTTTCGGGGTGGAGCGGAGCGTTGATCGTGACCACGTCGCAGACCTCGACCATCGACTCGACGTCGGGGTGGAAGGTGACCCCGAGCTGCTTCTCGACCTCGGGCGGCAGCCGGTGGCGGTCGGTGTAGTGGAGGCCGACGTCGAACGGCTGCAGCCGCCGCAGCACCGCCGAGCCGATGCGGCCGGCGGCGACCGTGCCCACCTGCATGCCCTCGAGGTCATAGGAGCGCGAGACGCAGTCGGCGATGTTCCAGCCGCCGGCGACGACCTGCTGGTAGGAGGGGATGTAGTTGCGGACCAGCCCGAGGATCATCATCACCACGTGCTCGGCGACGCTGATGCTGTTCGAGTAGGTGACCTCGGCGACGGTGAGGCCGTGCTCCATCGCCGCCTGCAGGTCGACGTGGTCGGAGCCGATGCCGGCGGTCAGCGCCAGTTTCAGCTTCGGCGCCTTGGCGATCCGCTCGGCCGTCAGGTAGGCGGGCCAGAAGGGCTGTGAGATCACCACGTCCGCCTCGGGCAGCTCGCGCTCGAAGACCGAGTCGGGGCCGTCCTTGTCGGAGGTGACGGTCAGGCGGTGCCCCTCGCCCTCGAGGAACTCGCGCAGGCCCAACTCGCCCGAGACGCTGCCGACCAGCTCGCCGGGCGTGAACCCGAGCGCCTTGGGCGTCGGGGTGGTCTGGCCGTCGGGATAGCGCTCGATCTTCGGGATCTCCTCGCGGGCGTAGGCGGGCGGGTAGCCGTCGACCGGGTCCTCGTAGAGCACGCAGAGCACGTTCGCCATGGTCAGACCACCTTCTCACCCGAGAGGCTGCGGGCGCAATCGACAATCGTCTCCTCGACCGGCCGCGGCGACCAGCCGAGCGTGGATTCCGCCTTCTGGCTCGACATCTCCACCTTCTGGCCGAGCTGCCTGGCGACCGAGCGCACGCTGGGGTCAGCGACCCCCATCGCGCGGACGGCGAGGTCGGGCAATTTCCGCTTCGGGACCTTGGCGGCGGCGGGCCCGAGCCGATCGCGCAGCACCGCGGCGATCTCCGCCATCCACTGGAAGCGGGCGACGGAGATGAAGCGCTCGCCGGCGGCCGCGGGGTCGGTCATCGCCCGGATATGCAGATCGGCGACGTCGCGCACGTCGACGATGCTGAATCCGATCCGCGGCAGCCCCGGCATCCCGTTCAGCAGCCGCTCGACCAGGGCCAGCGAGGAGGAGTGGTCGTCGCCGAGGATGGGGCCGAGGATGGCCCCGGGATTGACCACCGCCAGCTTCTCGGTCTCCCTCCGCTGCGCGGCGAGGTCCCAGGCAGCGCGCTCGGCGATCGTCTTCGAGCGCGTGTAGGGCTCCAGGCTCGGGTTGTCGGCGTCGGTCCAGTCGGCCTCGGTCAGCGGCGCCGGGGCGCTCTCGACGCCGCCGCGGACGGCCGCGACCGAGGAAGTGACGACGACGCGGCGGACGCCCGCATCGAGGGCCGCACCCAGGACGCGCAGCGTTCCCTCCCGCGCCGGCACGATCAGCTCGTCGGGGTCCTTCGGCTGCGCCGGCGGGAAAGGAGAGGCGACGTGGAGGACGTACTCGCAGCCCTCGATCGCCTCTGCCCAGCCGTCGTCGGAGAGGAGGTCGGCGGCGTGCACGGAGAGGCGGTCGCCGGCGTCGACGGCGGGCTCGAGCTTGGCCCGGAGCTCGCCCTCGCGGGCCGGGTCACGCACCGTGGTCCGCACCCGGTAGCCCCGCCGCAGCAGCTCGACCAGGCACCAGCCGCCGAGAAAACCCGAGCCGCCGCTGACGAGAACCGTCTCTCCCTGTGCCTGTGATGCGTCCAATTCGACCCCGGGCGACCGTACCACCGCGAACCCGATCGGTTTTGCCGCCGCTGTCGATGCGAACATATGTTCCCACTCGACCTGAGGAGGAGCAAATGTCCCAATTCGACGCCTACGAAGACCTGGTTGGCAAGTGGCGCTGGCGGTTGCTCGGCAACGACGGCCGCACCGTCGCCACCTCCGGCGAGTCCTTCGATTCCCACTGGCACGCGCTGAGAGCGGCCGAAGCCGTTCGTGGCGTCGCCTCGGCCGCCCGCATCTCCAGCGTCCCCGCCGACGGCGTCGACGACGCGCTGGGCGCGATCATCGACCGCGAGCTGGCCTGGCACCATTGAGCGCGCGCAGCAACTGGCCGATGCGGCCGCCGACTGGACTGCTTCACACAAGTGGGACACCCTGCTGCTCGGCAACGGGATGAGCATCAACATTTGGGAGCCGTTTGGGTATCGCAAGCTCTATGACCGGGCAAAGTCTGGGGATCTCTCAGCGCAGGATCTAAAGCTTTTTTCGTCTACCCCTAACTTCGAGCGGGTACTGGCCGATCTTCTGACCGCGATCCGGGTCAACAACGCTGTCGGCCTCGATACCAAGCCCCTGCTTGAGCGATATCGCAATATCCAGCTGGCACTTGTCCACGCTGTGCGAGAGGTTCACCTCAAGCTCAATCGCGTTCCGCATGCAACCCGCAAGGTCATTAGCGACACGATGGAGCAGTTCGAGTGGGTTTTCACGACAAGCTATGACCTGCTCGTCTACTGGGCGATGGCGGCGGGAGGATTCGAGCCGTTTATGGACCACTTCCGCTATCGAGGGCGGTGTGAGTTTGACACCGCCAAATCCAGTGTCCCCGCCAATCGGATTCCGGTCTACTTCCTCCACGGGGCGCTGCATCTAGTCGTCGGCAGCTCAGGCGCCACCTGGAAGTTGAGGCAAACCGATCTCGACACCATCCTCGACCAATTCGGGAAGCCGATCACGGGCGATTCTGAGGCACGACCCCTGCTCGTCACCGAGGGCTCTGCCGCCGACAAGCTCACCGCTATAGAGGACAACGCCTATCTCTCACATGCTCTTGAGCGACTGAGAGGACGCGCTCTCCCCCTTGTCGTGTTCGGCAGCAGCCTGAGCGAGCACGACTCCCATCTAGCGGAGGCATTGAGTGAGAATCCCGATCGACCCGTTGCGATATCGATGCTTCCCGCCTCCAAGAAAGAGCTCCTGGCAAAACAGGTCAACATCTCAGGGCGCCTCGAGGCGAGTTCTCTCCTCTTCTTCGACGCGACTTCACATCCGCTAGGAGATCCCGCCCTGGCGGTTGCCGGGAACCCTTAGCTACGCGGCCCGTTTCCTTGGCCGTGAAACCTTGCTCGCGTCAACGACCTTGCCGGTGCGATTTAGGATTCGTACCTCGCCTCCGCCTTCCTGACGGATCAGCTCTCGCGCAGTTTTGACGGCATCAGCTCTCGTGGCCCCGTGCGCGGTGGCACGCCGATGGCCCTCCCTGACCACATCCCAACCTCTTCCGCTGGTGGCCTTCTTCACGTAGCGCGTATTTTTCATCCAGATCTCCTCGTCACCATTTCTTGGGCTGACTCTACGTCAGCCGTCGGGCGGATCCAATGGCTCAGGGGAAGACGGCGTGCGCCTGGCAGGTCTCGCCGGAGGGGCTGACGGCTCGGGCGACGACTTTGTCCGTCCCGGGGCTGTCGGAGATGATGCGGCGCAGCTCGAATGATCCGCTGGGGGCGCGGGTGGTCGGGTGGGCCGATGCGGCGCGGGCTCCGTTCCGTTTGATGGTGGCGTTCCAGCGGACGCCGACGCGGTTCTGATCGACCTCGAACTCGACCTCGATCCGGCCGTTCTCGGGGCTCAGCTTCAGCTTCGCCGAGGAGGCGCCGGAACAGGTCCCGGTGCGCTCGATGTCGCCGTCCTTCGCCAGCGCCGGCGCGCAGGCGATCGTGACCAAGGTCAAGGCGAGGAAGAGGGCCCGAAAGTGCATAAGCCCTCTTCCTACCTCGTCCTTATGCTGGCGAAACCTCAGGCAGCCCCCGAGTAGCGCAGCGAACCGGGGGTGTCGAGCTGCTCCCCCGTCTCCAGCAAGGTCTTGAGGCCGGAGAGGATCATTGGCCAGCCGCCCCACAGTTCAGAGTTGGCTCCGTCCTTGAGCTGGTCGTGGGTGACCGAGAGGCGGCAGGAGGTGCCGACCGGTTCGATCTCCCAGGTCACCCGCGAGGCGCCTTCGTTCTTCACGTCGTCGCTCCAGAGCGCGGTGAAGGTCTGGACCAGCCGCCGCGGCGGGTCGACCTCGACGTTTTCGCCGCTGGCGATGTCGACCACGCCGGGCACATCGGACTTGTAGGTCGAGCCGGGGGTCCAGTCGGACTCGGTCCCCACTCCGAAGCTGTACTTCTTGCGCATCTCGGCGTCGGTGATCGCCTCCCAGAGGCGCTCCGGCGTCGTCTTGATGTAGATCTCGAACACGGTCATCGTGCCGTGGCCGCCGATCACGGTGTAGAGCTGCTCGTCATTCATCGTTCGTCTCCTCGATCTCTTGTTTGAGCTGGCTGAGCGCCGAGGCCCAGGGCTCCGCGTACTTGCTTACCCAGCGGTCGTGAACCAGCCGGATCGGGACGGGGTTGAGGAAGTGGAGCTTCTCGCGGCCACGCCGCTGCGTGGTCACCAGCCCCGCCTCCTCCAGCACTTTCAGGTGCTTCATGACGCCGAAGCGGGACATCGTCAACCGCCCCTCGAGCTCGCCGAGCGTTTGCCCGTCGCGCTCGAACAACTCGTCGAGCAGGCCACGCCGCGTCGGATCGGCCAGCGCCTTGAAGACCTCGTCCATCGACGGGACTATAGGTGACCTATTGGTCACATGTCAAATGGCGACTACTGCGGCGGGGACTTCAGGCGGGTCTTCTCGACCCGGGCAAGCTTGCGTTTGAGACGCAGCAGCTGCTGCTCCTGTTTGGGGGAGCGTTTGTAGCCGGGGAAGGCGATGTTGGTCTCCTCAAGCGGGTCCTTGTCGAGGTCGTACATCTCCCACTGCGGCGCTTTGCGGCCTTTGACGTCGTAGTACTTGGCGAGCTTCCAGCGGCCTTCGCGGATGCTGACGATGTGGTTCGGCGGTTTCGGATACGGCGGCGTGTTCTGGCCGGACTGGTAGTCGTCGTAGGTGAAGACGATGTAGTCCTGGGGCGGCTTCGCGGTCGCCGGCTCGAGGACCAGCTTCGAGTAGTCCACCCCCTGCCAGTTGACCCGTGCCGCTTTTGGCGCCTGCGCCAGGCTGGCCAGGGTCGGGAGGAAATCGACGTGGGAGACCAGCGCGTCGCTGCTCAGCGGCCGCGGGAACAGTTTCGGGTTCGAGTAGACGAGCGGGACCCGGATCGCCTCCTCGTAGAAGTTGAAGTTCTTCTGCCGCAGGCCGCCGTGGGTCAGGCCCATCTCGCCGTGGTCGGCGGTGCGGACGATCAGCGTCTCGTCCATCAAGCCGGTCTCTTCGAGCTTGTCGAGGACGTTGACCAGATAGCTGTCGGAGGAGCGCATCAGGTTGCCGTAGAAGTTCAGGTAGGCGCGCTTCTGTTCTTCGTTTTCCGGCTTGCCGGTGAGGTTGAAGATGCGCAGGAACTCTTCCTGGACCGTCGGCTTGGTCGAGAGGTCTTCTTCGTTGGTCGCCGGGATCGGCACGTCGCCCTTGAGCCAGGTTTCGTCGTAACCGGCTTCGGTGAAGGTTTTGCTCGGGTAGAAGAGGACATCGTGCGGGTTGACCAGCGAGATCACCATGAAGAAGGGCTGCTGCTGGGCCGCGGTCGAGCCGAGGTACTGGAGGATGCCCTCCGTCCCGGCCGCCACGGTGCCGGTCTGGTCGACGAAGCGGCCGTCGTTGTCGATGTAGCCGCCGCCGGCCTCGGGGACGGTCTGGTTGGCGCCGGCGTCGGGCGGGTTCCAGCGCAGGAACCCGTACTTTTCGAGGTCGGCCGGGACCGCGTGTTCGGGCGTCGCCGGCTTCGAGCAGTGCCACTTGCCCTTGTAGACGACGTTGTAGCCGGCAGCCTTCATCACCGTGGCCAGGTTCGGGATGTCGGTCGGCAGTTCGGCCTGGGGATAGCGTTTCGAGGCCGGCATGTCTTCCTCGAGCGTGTTCTTGACCCCGTGCTGGGCCGGGAAGTAGCCGCTCATCAGGGTCGAGCGGGCAGGCGAGCACATGCAGGCGTTGGTGAAGGCGCGTTCGAAGCTGAGGCCGTGGCGCCGCAGCCGCCGCATCCCCGGCATGTTCTGGCGCAGCCAGTTCGGCGGGAAGTGCTGGATCGCCCGTTCCTGGTCGGTGAGAAAAAGGATGATGTTCATCCCAGCGACGTCGCGGCCTTTGCCTTTGGCCGCGCCAAGCGCCCGCTCGACTCCGGCGCCCTGGGCTAGCAGCGCCGCCGCTGCCGCACCCGCCCCGGTCCCGAGCAGCTGTTTGCGGGTCAGCCCATCCTTGCGCCCGTCCGATCCGCTCATTTGTTCCTCCGGAAGATGTTCACGGCATTGCTGCCGAACGAGGTCGAGTAGACGTAGCGGCCGTCGGGGCTGAGCGCGATCGAACTAACCCCGCGCAGGGCCCGGCCCGGCGCGCAGCCAGGCGTCTTGGGAGCGGTGAGGCAGCCGGCGGCGCCCGGCTTCTGGGTCACCACGCCGGTTTCGCGGCTGCGGTCGAGGACGGCGATCGCGCCGCTCCTGAAGGAAGCGACGTAGACGTTGGTCCCGTCGGGCGAGACGGCGAGCCCCTCCGGTCCGATCAGCGCCCGGCCGAAGGAGCAACCGGCGGAGCGGAGGTAGATCAGGCAGGCGGCGGTGGCTTCCTTCTGCGTCAGGGTTCCGGCCGGGACCGCGCGGGTGAAGGAGGTGACGCTGTTGCTAAGCAGCGAGGTGACGTAAACGTCGCTGCCGCCGGGGCTGACGGCGACCGCGTTGGCGCCGCTCAGCTGCACCCCGGTGGCACAACCGGCGAGCGTGGCGTTGGCGATACAGCCGCTGCCGGTGGTGGCCTGGGTGAGGGCGCCGGTCGAGGGATCGCGCGAGAGCACGACGACCGCATTGGAGAGCGCCGTGGCGGCGTAGAGACTGGTGCCGGCGGCGCTGATCGCCAGGCCCTCAGGGGCACCGAGGGCGAGTGCGGGCGCGCAACCGCTGATCGCTTCAGCGAGGCAGCCGGTAGTCCCGGCCGCCTGCGCCAGGGCACCGGAGGCGGGGTCGCGGTTGAAGACGGCGATCGCGTTGCCGAAGAAGGAGCCGACGTAGACGTTTTTGCCATCGGGACTGATCACGAGGACGTCGGGCCCGACCAGGGCCCGACCGCTGGCGCAGACCGGGACCGGCAGTCCGGAGATGCAGCCGAAGCCGACCGGCAGCTGCGTCAACTGGCCGCCTTTGCCGCGCTGGAAGACGGTGAGGGCGTTGCTGTTCCTCGACGTCGCGTAGACGTTTTTGCCGTCGGGGCTGATCGCGATCGAGTTCGGGGCGTCGAGACCGACGGCTTTGGCGCAGCCGCCGGTGCTTTCGTTGGCGACGCACCCGGCCGCACCTTTCGGCTGGGTCAGGGCACCGGTGCTGGTGTCGCGCCTGAAGATCGCGATCGCGTCGCTGCGCGAGGAGGCGACGTAGACGTTCTTGCCGTCCGGGCTGACCCCGATCGCCCGCGAGCCCATGAACGGGCCGGGGCCCTTGAGCGCGCGGGCCGTCCCGCAGCCTTTGGTTTTGGCCGAACGATCGGCGATGCAGCCGCGTAGCCCCTTCAGCTGGACCAGCGTGCCGTGCTTCAGAGCTTTGGCGTTGGTGCCCTTGGGCGCCGCCGGTGCCGCCGCGGGCAGCGCCAGCGCGATCAGAGCGAGCAGCGCCGCAACGGCGAAGGGGACGGAGCGGGAGTGTGGGAAGGCGGGGCTCATGGGCTGGTTCTCCACGAGCGCCACGCGCACGCGGAGATCGGCAACCTATGCGCCCCGACGGACGCCTAGGCGCGAACAGGACGAAACTCCGCGCGTTCCCACACCCGAGGCCCTTATAGGGGCGTCAGATGTGGAAACGCTCGGAGTCTTGGCCTAACGCCCGCTTGGCTTCAGGTTGCCGAGGACGCCGATGCGGATCCCCAGCCATGGGTAGGTGGCGGTGAAGAAGGTGTTTTCCTGCGGCTGCAGGCCAACCGCGGAGAGCCAGAGCTGGTAGACGGGTGCGTTGGCGATGCCGCCGTGCAACCGTCGCCAGACCCGGCCGCCGCTGCGCCCGGAGGGGGGCGGGGTGATCGTGTCGGTCCACTCGACCACGTTGCCGCCCTGGTCGAGAGTCCCCCAGGGGGAGAGGGTCAGCGCCTGGCCGACCGTACCGAGACTGCCCGCGTAGCCCTGGGCGTATTTTTCGGCCGAGAAGCCGAAGGGGTTGACGGTTTCGCAGGCCGTGGCGGTCTGGGTCGAAGGGCACCAGGCCGGCGCCGGAGTCTTCGGCGTGTGGTAGATCGCCAGCGGCTGGGACGAAGCGTTGGTGACGTCGCCGGTGGCGGGGTCGAGGGTCGCCTGCTTCGGCGCCGCCGCGCCTTCGTCGCCGAAGGCGCCGGGGTTGGTCGGGTACTGCCAGTAGGAGTAGGTGCCGCCGCCGTTGGGGTCGTAGTAGGCGGCCTTGATCCACTCGTTCTGACTCGGCACGACGAAGCCCACCTTGGCCGAACGGGTCGTCTTCCGGTTGGTCATCTCATACATCCCCTGCTCGGTCCGCCGCGAGAGCCGCACCCGGTAGGTGACGGCCGGGAAGCCGTTGGCGACGCCGGGACGCTTGGAGAGCAGCTGGCCGTTGTAGAGCGAGTTGACGAAGCGGGCGCTGCGGAGGAAGTTGGCGAAGCCGTAGGGCTTGTCGGCCCATTCCGGCGAGGCGACCGTGTAGTGACGGCCGCGGCCGGCGCCGGCGGCGAAGTCGATCTGCCCGAACCTGGGCCAGGCCTCAGAGCTCTCGGTGTCGCTGTAGAGGCGGAAACGGTTGCGTCCCGCCGGGTCCACCGTGTTGAGGAAGGCGACGTACTGGGCGATGGTGATCTCCAGCTGCCCAATCCCGTAGCGGTACTTGACTCCGCCGACCTGCTGGCAGGCGGGGCCTTTTTCTTCCTTGGGGGCCTGTTCGCAGGAGGGATAGATCGCGTCGCTGAAGGGGACGATCCCGACCGAGGGATTTCCCGGAGCGCCGACCTTGACGGTCTTCAGCGTCAGCACCGCCGGCTTCGGAGCGGCGGCCGAGAGTCCTGGCAGCGCGAGCGCCGCGATCGCGACGGCGGTAAGGGCGAGGAGCGCCTGATTGCGACGGACATGGAGCGCTGCTGAGAGTTTGGGCATCCGGGCTCATCGGCAGCCAGCCGGAAAGCGTTAGCGATGCAATCGAGCCGGGTATTCGAAGCGGCAATGGCCACCCCACTCGACGGAACCGTTGCCCTCGTCACCGGGGCCAGCAGCGGGATCGGCGAGGCCACGGCGCTGGCACTGGCGGTGCAGGGAGCGAACGTGGCGATCAGCGCCCGGCGGATGGACCGCCTCGAACGACTCGCCGGCGAGATCGTCGACCAGGGCTGCGCTGCCCTGGCGATCGAGAGCGACGTCTCCGACCCCAAGCAGGCGACCAGCGCGGTTGAGCGGACGGTCGCCGAGCTCGACCGCCTCGACATTGTCATTAACAACGCCGGCGTGATGCTGCTGGGGCCGATCGAGGGCGCCCCGACGGAGGAGTGGGAAGAGATGATCGACACCAACCTCAAGGGCGTGACCAACACCACCCACGCCGCCCTCCCCCACCTCCTCTCGGCCGCCGGTGACTCCGAGCGGGGCTGCGCCGACGTCGTCAACCTCAGCTCGGTCGCGGGCCGCGAAGCACGCTCCGGCTCCGGCGTCTACAACCTGACCAAGTTCGGAGTAAGGGCCTTCGGCGAGTCCTTCCGCCAGGAGTTCGCCGGCCGGCGGGTCCGCTCGACGACGATCGAGCCCGGCCATGTCGAGACCGAGTTGATGGACCACATCCGCGCGGGCGTCCAGGAGCAGTCACGGGCGCGCTTCGCCGACATCGAGGGACTCCAGGCGCCCGACATCGCCGACACGATCGCCTACGCGGTAACCCGCCCCGCGCACGTCTGCCTCAACGAGATCCTGATCCGCCCGACCGAACAGGTGCACTGAGGAGAGGCGCCCGTTGGCCTCGATCGCGACGATCGGCGTCTACGGCTTCGACCTCGACTCCTTCCTCGCGACCCTGGCCGACGCCAAGATCGACCACCTGGTCGACGTGCGCCAGCGGCGCGGCGTGCGCGGCAGCAGGTACGTCTGGGCCAACGCGCGCCGACTGGAAGCGGAGCTGAAGGAGGCCGGCGTTGGCTACACCCACGCCAAGGAGCTGACGCCAACGACCGAGCTGCGCGAAGTCCAGTACCGCGAAGACGACCGGCGCGGCGAGGGCAAGCGTGCCCGCACGGTCCTGGCTCCCGAGTACGCGCAGCGCTACACCGAGGAGATCCTCGACCGCGCCGACCTGGAGCCGATCGTCAAATGGATCGGCAAGAGCTCCGCCGCCCTGTTCTGCGTCGAGCGCGACCCCGAGGCCTGCCACCGCTCCCTGATCGCGGAGCGCTTGAAGCGGGACTGGGGCTTCAGCGTCCGCCACCTGCGGCCCTCGGACCCGAACTGAGCCGGCCTCCGGCGTCGCTATGCCCGCACGGCCGAGATGTCGAGTCGCAGCGCCACCTGCTCGCCGACCAGGAGGCCGCCGCTGGTCAGCGACTGCTGCCAGGTGAGGCCGAACTCGGTGCGGTCGAAGACGCCCCGACAGGCGATCCCGACCCGCTCTTTGCCCCAGGGGTCGACGGCTGCTCCTTCGACGTTGGTCTCAACCATGATCTCGCGGGTGATGTCCCTGATCGTGAGGTCGCCCATGACGTGGTAGGTGCCTCCCTCGATGTGCGTGCATCCCGTCGACGCGAAGCGAATCTGCGGGTATTGCTCGGCGTCGAAGAAGTCGGGTGAGCGCAGGTGGGCGTCGCGATCGGCGTTGTTGGTGTCGATCGAGGCCACCTCGGCGCTGCCCCAGACGCGGGAGTCGTGGTAGTCCTCCGCTGCCTCCAGCGTGCCCTCGAATCTCTTGAAGGTGCCGCGGACGGTCGAGATCATCATGTGCTTGACCTCGAAGCCGACGCTGGAGTGAATTGGGTCGACCATCCAGGTGCCGCTCGGCACGCGGACGATCCCTCGGTCGGTCTCTAGCTGGGTCGTCATCGCAGCTCCTCTCGTCGAAATCGTGGCCGGCAGGGCCCATCGGCGCCATCCCCTATCGACTCTGGTAGGGCGGGCGCGAACGCGTTCAAGGGCGGGTTCTCGGGGTACCTCGGCGTCATGCCGTCTTCCGGCAACCGCCTTGGCGTGCCGCTCCCGATCCGGCGCGAGCGTGAGCTGCTGGCCGCCAGCGACGGTGGCGACACAGGCGCCACCGAGGAGCTGGTGGAGGCCTTCCTGCCGGCGATCGACAGCGTCGCCTACGTCTACCGCGGCTTCTCGAGGTTCGATCAGGCGGAGTTCCGCCAAGAGGGGGTGGTCGGCCTGCTGCGGGCCGCGAAACGCTACGACCGGTCCTTCGAGAACCCGTTCTGGGCCTACGCCTCCTGGTGGGTGCGGCAGGCGATGCAGCAGCTGGTGGCAGAGCTGGCCGGCCCGGTCGTCCTCTCCGACCGCGCCGCCCGCCGGCTCGTCCAGGTCAAGCGGGCGCGTGGCGCCTACCAGCAGTCACACGGCCGCGAGCCCTCGGTCGCCGATCTGGCGGCGGCGAGCAATCTGCCCCGCGGACAGGTCGAGGACCTGATCGCGATCGAGCGAACGCCGCGCCGGCTCGACGAGCCGCTCGCCGGCGATGACGAAGCGGCGCCGACGTTCGGCGACGCCCTCCCCGACCCGATGTCCGAGGACGCCTATGAGCGGGTCGACGATCTCAGCGAAGGCGAGCATCTGCGCCACCTCAGCGAAGACCTGGACGAGCGCGAGCGCAACATCGTCTTCGCCCACCACGGCATCGGCTCCCGCCCCTACACGCTGCGAGAGATCGCCGGTGGGCTCGAGCTCAGCGTCGAGCGGGTGCGACAGCTGGAGGAGCGGGCGGTCGGGAAGCTGCGCGAGGCCGCCGAGGCAACCTGACGCTTCGCCCTCACCCGAGCCCGTGCGGGTGCAGGTGGTCCTCCGCCATCCGCTTCAGCCCGACCCGGTCGATCTTGCCGGTCGGGTTGAGCGGCATCTCCTCGAGGACGACGATCTCCTCCGGCGCCTTGTAGCCGACGCGCTCGCGGCAGAAGACGATCAGGTCGGCGCTGGAGGGGCGCTCGGCGCCGTCGCGCAGGGTCACGTAGGCGCGCACGTTCTCGCCGTGGACCGTGTCGTGGACGCCGACGACGCCGGCCAGGGCAACGGACGGGTGCTCGCCCAGCGCTCCCTCGACCTCGAGCGGGCTGATGTTGGAGCCGTCGTGGACGATCACCTGCTTCTTGCGGCCGAAGAACCAGAGGTAGCCGTCCTCGTCGGCGCGGGCGAGGTCGCCCGAGTCCAACCAGTCTTCGAGCAGGACCTCCGCGGTCGCCTCCGGCGCCTCCCAGTAACCGGCCATGCGGCTGCGGGTGCGGATCCAGACCCGGCCGACCGCTTCTGCCCCGACCGGCTCGCCGCCCTCGTCGCGGATCGCGATGCTGAAGCCGCCGATCGGCGGGCCGATCGAGCCCTGCTTGACGACCCCGGAGGGCGGGTTGAGCGTCGCCAGCCCGACCTCGGTCATCCCGTATCCCTCGACGATCGGGAAGCCCGCGGCGGCGGCGAACTCGTGCAGGAGCTCGGTCGAGACTTTGTCGGACCCGGCCCGGCAGATCCGCAGCGAGGCGAGGTCGTGCGGCTCCAGGTCGTGGTCGCGGACCAGCGCCGAGAGCGCCGCCGGGATCATCGCCAGCACCGTCGGCTGGTGCTGGCGCAGCAGCGGCAGCAGCTCGTGGCTGTCGGTGCTGCGGGCGACGACGACGCGGCCGCCGACCGAGAGCATGCTGAGCGTCCAGAGGAAGGAGCCGATGTGGGACATCGAGGAGCCGGGCAGGAAGGCGTCCTCGGCGCTCAGCTCGAAGGCCGCGGCGGCGCTGGCGATCATCCAGCGCAGCGACTCGCGGGTGTGGGTGACGCCCTTGGCCGGCCCGGTGCTGCCGGAGGTGAAGAAGATCGCGGCTGGGCTCGACGGGTCGACCGGCGGCTGCTCGGCCGGCAGCGGCTCGGCCTCGAGCAGCGCCTCGAAGCTCTGCCCCCACCCCACGTCCGCGCCGGGCGCCTCGGCGGCGCCGTAGGCGATCGTGCCCCGCTCGAGAGCAGCGGCGAGCTGGCTCGCCGCGACGTCCTCGGCCCGCTCGACATGGGCGAGCAGCGCCTTGGCGCCGCTGACCTCGAGCGCGTGGTCGATCTCGCGGTGGGTGTAGCGGTAGTTGAGCGGGGTCGCGATCAGGCCGGCCTTGAAGCAGGCGAGGTAGTGGACGACCAGGTCGATCCGGTTCGGCATCAGCGAGGTCAGGCGGTCGCCCTGCTCGAGGCCGAGGGCGCGATAGCCGCCGGCCAGCCGCACGCTCTCCCGCTCGAGCTCGCGCCAGGACAGCGAACGGGTGGCGGAGACCAGGGCCGGGTCGTCCGGCCTGGCCGCCAGGCCGGCGCGCAGCAGGTCGTTCAGCGGCACACAGGGCTGGTCGAGCGGGATCCCGTCGATCTGCATCGGCGGGATCGTATGGACCGGAAAAGACGATCCCGCCGATATGGGTCGGCGGGATCGCTGGGGGGGCGGGGTTACCTGGAGGAAGAGTGACTCGTCAATGCGTAGTCACTGCTGGTGAGTACTAATAGGGCGTCGGTGGAACGCTCGCCTCCGGGAGTCCCTAGTCGACACCCTCGTTGCCCTGGGGCCGAGCAAACCCTTGCTCTAGCATCGTCGTGCGGGCGGGCGGGGCTGTCCCCCCAGACAAGAAAGGCCCCACCATGAGCAGTCTCGACCACACGCAGATCGATCCGGGCCAGGATCCCGACATCGATCGCCGCACCCGCGCCTTCCTCCGGCAGGTCAACCAGGACAGCAGCCCGTTTTGGGAACTGCCCGGAGACAAACCACGGGAAATGATCACCGACCTGCAGAATCAAACGCCGGTCGACATCTCCGGCATCTCGGTCGAGGAGCGCCAGATCACGATCGACGACCGCACCATCGCGCTGCAGGTGGTGCGCCCGGAGGGAGCGATGGGGACGCTGCCGGTTTTCATGTTCTACCACGGCGCGGTCTGGATCGCGGGCAACTTCGAGAACCACAAACGCCTGGTTCGCGACCTCGTCGTGGGATCCCAGGCGGCAGCGGTATTCGTCGAATACACGCCCGTGCCGGAGGCCCAGTTCCCGGTCCAGATCAACCAGGCCTATGAAGCCGCCGTCTGGGTCAGCGAGCACGGCGAGGAGATCGGCGTCGACGGCAGCAAGATGGCGGTCACCGGTAACAGCGTCGGCGGCAACATGGCCGCAGCCGTGACCTTGATGGCCCACGACAAAGGTGCTCCCAACATCGTCTACCAGCAGCTCCTCTGGCCGGCCGTGAGCGCCGACCTCGACACCGACTCCTACCGCGAGTACGGAGAAGGCCGCTTCCTGCCGCGGGCCTTCATGGAGTACGGCTGGGACCACTACGCACCCGACGCGGAGACCCGCAAAGGCCGCTACGCCGCCCCGATCAAGGCCACCGTTGATGAGCTTCGCGGGCTGCCGCCGACGCTGATCCAGACCGCGGAGAACGACGTTCTGCGCGACGAGGGAGAGGCCTACGCGCAGAAGCTCGACGAAGCCGGAGTCGACGTCACCAACACTCGCTACAACGGCGCCATCCATGACTTCGGGCTGCTCAACGCCCTGCGCAACGTTCCCAGCACCGAAGAGGCGCTGCGCCAGGCGTCGTCCGACATCGCCCTGTACCTGCACTGATCCAGCGCGGTTGGGCAGCCGGCCGTTCAGGCCGCCGGTGGCGTGATCAGCGCCACCGGCACCCCGAGGCCGGCGGAGCGGCGCAGGGTTGCGATGCGCCGGCCCGGCTGGATCGCGGGGCGGATCTCGCTGACCCGATCTCCGAGCCCGGCGACGGTCGCGTCGAGGTCGGGAGCGATGAAGGCGACTCCCCAGAAGAAGGCGGGGTGATCGCCGCCGGCCCGCTCGATCGCCTCGGGCGGCTCTTGCACCACCTCGAGGATGATCGGGCCGAGGCGGAAGAAGGCCTGGCGCGGGGCGCCCGCTGGCGTCGGCTCCTCACGGATCCGCCGCAGATCGAGTCCAGCCGCCTCTAGCGCCGCGACGGTCCGGGCCAGCGCCGGCGTGATCGCGACGACGTGGTCGAGGCTGCTGATGCCGTTGGGATGCGGCGGTGCCCCGCTCGGGAGCTCGCGATCGGAGTGCGTCGTCGCCAGCCCGTCGAGCTCGGTGCCGCCGGCCCCGCGCAGCGACCAGGCGGCCAGCCCCTTACCGGCGTCTGGTCCAGCCAGCCGGATCCGTACCTCTCCAACCACACAGGTATCGCCGTCGACCGCGAACCCCGCCGCCGCCCAGGCGTCCGGGGGATCGGCGACGACCAGCTCGTCAACGGTCACGGTCACGCGCCAACCGTAACCGTAAGGGTCGATCGAGACTCCTCACAGTTTGTCCCCACAAGGAGGCGGGTACAAAAATTCCCATGTCACCGAAGAGGGCGCGGTGAGGGGATTGCTTCCGTCGCTCCTTGTTGCCGCCGCGGCGGGTGGCGCGCTTGCAGGATGTGGGGGCGACAGCTCCTCGGCGGATCAGCCCGAGTTGGTCGTCTTCGCCGCCTCCTCTCTGGAGACGGCGATGAGCGAATACGCGGAATCGTTCTCTGGCGCTGACGTCAAGGGCTCCTACGCCGGCTCCGATCAACTCGCGGCCCAGATCCGCCAGGGAGCCCCCGCCGACGTCTTTGCCTCCGCCGACACCGAATATCCGGCTCAGCTCTTCGAGGAGGGGCTGGTCGAGAAGCCGCGGGTCTTCGCCGGTAACCGGCTCGTGATCGCCGTGCCCGCAGGCAGCGAGATCGACTCGCTCGACGATCTCACCAAACCGGACACCGTCCTGGTGATCGGCGACCCCAGCGTCCCGGTCGGCGGCTACACCCGCACCGTGCTCGACCGCCTGCCCGCCCCGCAGCGCGAGGCGATCGTCGCCAACGTGCGCTCGGAAGAGCCGGAGGTCAGCTCGGTGGTCGCCAAGCTCGAACAGGGAGCCGCCGAGGCCGGCTTCGTCTACGCCACCGACGTGATCACGGCTGCCGGCCTGGAGACGATCGCGCTGCCCGAGCGCCTGCAGCCCGACGTCGCCTACGCCGCCGCCGTGATCGCGAAGAGCGAGCACAAGGCCGAGGCGGAGCGCTTCGTCGAGGGCCTGATCGAGGGCGACGGCGCCGAGGACCTGCGCCGGGCCGGGTTCCTGCCGCCGCCATGAGCCGGCGCTCGTGGTTCGGAGCGGTCGCCTTCCTGGCGCTCCTGGCCACGCTCGCCTTCCTGGTCATCCCCGTCGTCGCGATCTTCGCCGACGTCAGCCCGGCGCGGCTGCTCGACGCGCTCGGCGAAGAGAGCGCCCGTGACGCACTCTGGCTGAGCCTGCGGGCGACCGCGATCGCGCTGGTGATCGTGATCGTCGTCGGCACTCCAGCCGCCTACCTGCTCGCCAGCCGCGACTTCCGCGGCCGGGCGCTGGTCCTGACCGCGATCGAGCTGCCGCTGGTGATGCCGCCGGCGGTCGCCGGCATCGCTCTGCTGGCGGCGTTCGGTCCCGAGGGAATCCTCGGCTCGGCCGTCTCCTCGGCCGGGATCGAACTCGTCTTCCAGACCGCGGGGGTCGTCGTCGCCCTCGTCTTCGTCTCGGCCCCGTTCTTCCTGCGCCAGGCGATCGCCGCCTTCGCCGCGCTCGACGGTCGCTTCCTGGAGGCGGCACGGACGCTCGGCGCCGGGCCCTTCCGCGCCTTCGCGACGGTCGCGCTTCCGAGCGTCCGCGCCGGCCTGGCCTCCGGCGTCGCCCTCGCCTGGGGCCGGGCGCTGGGCGAGTTCGGCGCGACCCTGCTCTTCGCCGGCTCGCTCCAGGGCGTCACCCAGACGGCGCCGCTGGCGATCTTCGCCGACTTCAGCAAACCGGACGGGTTCGTCTCCGCCCTGGCCCTTTCCGCCGTGCTGATCGTCGTCTCGGCGGCGCTGCTCCTGAGCGTCAAGCTGCTCGGCGGCGACCGGGCCCTGGAAGGGAGCTCGCGGCTGTGAGCGGCGGCGCAGCGCTGGAGGTGCGCGCCTCGATGCCGCTGCGCGAGTTCCCACTCGAGCTCGAGCTGAGAGCGCCGGCCGGCGCGACCCTGGCCCTGGTCGGCCGCTCGGGCGCCGGCAAGACCAGCCTGCTGCGGATCGTCGCCGGCCTGATGGCGCCGCGCGCAGGACGGGTGGCGCTCGGCGAGGAGACCTGGCTCGACACCGAGCGCTCGCTCGACCTGGCGCCGGAGCGCCGTCGCTGCGGCCTCGTCTTCCAGGACTACGCGCTGTTCCCGCGGATGAGCGCCTGGCGCAACGTCGCCTACGGGATCGACGGCCCGCGGCCGGAGCGGCGGGCGGCGGCGATCGCGATGCTCGACCGCTTCGGCGCCGCCGGTCTGATCGACGCGCGGCCGGCCACCCTCTCCGGTGGCGAGCGCCAGCGGGTCGCCCTGGCGCGTGCGCTGGCGGCTCGGCCCAACGCACTCCTGCTCGACGAGCCACTCTCAGCGCTCGACACGAGCACGCGCCGGGCGGCGCTGGCGAGGCTGCGCGGCCTGCTGACCGAGCTCGCGGTGCCGGCAATCGTCGTCACCCACTCCTTCGAGGAGGCGGCGCTGCTGGCAGAGAGCGTGGCGATCCTCGACCGCGGGCGAATCGTCCAGCAGGGCTCGCCGGCGGAGATCGCGGCGCTGCCACGCACCCCCTTCGTCGCCGACTTCGTGCGGCCGCTCGACGGCTAACTGGTCGGGCCGAAGCGCTCGGTGCGAATCCGCTCCGGCCGGTAGCCGGCCTCCATCAGCAGCCCGTTCGCCGCCTCGACGAAACCGTTGGAGCCGCAGACGAAGGCGGGGCCCATCTCGAACGCCTGCGAGGAGATCAGCTCGGCGTCGATGCGGCCGCGGTGGCCGTCCCAGTCCGGCGGCGCCTCGCGGGTGAGGGCGAGGACGGCGTCGCCGTCGAGCTCGTCGGCGTAGATCACTTCCTCCTCGCTCCGGGCCGAGTAGATCAGGCGCATCGCCAGGTCGGGCATCGTCAGCCGGCGCTGGCGCAGCATCGACATCAGCGGCACCACGCCGGAGCCGCCGCCGACCAGCAGCACCGGCTCCTCGCCGCGCCAGACGAAGTAGGAGGTGAAGGGGCCGCGGATCTCGACCTGATCGCCCTCGACGACGACGTCGTGGAAGTAGGGCGAGACCTCACCGTCGGCGAGGCGGTCGATCGTCAGCTCGACGATCCCCTCGTCGGTCGGCGCCGAGGCGACCGAGTAGGAGCGCTGGGCCTGGTAGCCGTCGGGAGCAGTGAGGCGGACTTCGTAGTGCTGGCCCGGCAGGTGCGGAATCCACATCGGCGGCCGCAGCCGGAAGGTCTTGGTCCGCGGCGTCTCCCGCTTGATCGCCTCGACGGTGGCGATCTGCCAGCGCCCGGGCGCGCGCTGCTCGACTGCGGTCAATCCGTCCAATAGCGCTCCTCCTTCCAGGGGTCGCCATGGTTGTTGTAGCCGTTGACCTCCCAGAAGCCGGGTTCGTCGTGGTCCATCACTCGCAGCCCCTGGATCCACTTGGCGCTCTTCCAGAAGTAGAGGTGCGGGACCAGCATCCGCGCCGGGCCGCCGTGCTCGCGCGGCAGCGGCTCGCCCTCGTGCTCGGTCACCACCCAGGCCTTGCCGTCGCTGATTTCCTCCAGCGGCAGGTTCGTCGTGTAGCCACCGTAGGAGTACGAGGTCACGTAGGCGTCCAGCGGTTCGGCCGCCTCCAGCAGGGTGTCGACGGAAACGCCGCGGAAGCTGGTGCCGAGCTTCGACCACTTGGTTACGCAGTGGATGTCGCAAGGAATGTCTTCGAAGGGCAGCTGCTGGAACTCATCCCAGCTCCACTCCTGCTGAGCGCCGACCATCCCGTCGATCTTCAGCGTCCAGTCCTCGGTGGCGATCCTCGGCGTCGGCCCGGCGGTGAGGACGGGGAAACCGTTCTCGATGTACTGGCCGGGAGGCAGGCGATCGGCAAGCTCCTCCGGGACCCGGCGATGGCCGCCGAAGCCGCGCGAGATGAAGCCGCCACTCACGACCGCGTGTCCTCGCGACTAGACACAGGTTCGAGGATAGCGCTGGCTCGGCATCAGACCCGAAGTAGAGAGTCGGCCACTCCGTAGCAGCCAGTGCTACAGTTGTGCACATGGCTCGAAACGTCTCGATTCGCGAACTTCGCAACTCCACCTCAAGCGTCGTCGCCGAGCTGCAAGCCGGCGAACGACTGACGCTCACTGTTAATCGACGGCCGGTCGCCGACATCCTTCCCCACACCGAAGAGCGCGACCCCTGGGTTCCTTCCTCGGAACTGCGTCGGATCGTGCGTGACGCGCCGGCCGATACTGGTCTGCTCGACGACCTCGACGACGTCCGCGGCGCAGTGCTCGACGATTGAGCAAGGCAGTCGCAGACACTTCGATCTTCATCGCCCAGGAGACTGGTCGTGAACTCGGAGAGCTCCCCGAGAGAATCGCTGTTTCAGTGATCACCGTGGCGGAGCTGGAGCTGGGAGTTCTCCGAGCCAGCGATCCTGATGCTCGTGCCCAGCGCCTCTCCACTCTTTCCCGGGTGCAGTCCATCTACACGCTCCTGCCGGTCGGCCCCGAGATCGCGAGCTGCTTCGCTCGCATCGCAGCAGCCGAGCGCTCCCGCGGCCGCCGCCTTCGACGTCACGACACCTGGATCGCCGCAACTGCGATGCATCACGGCGCAGCTGTCTTGACCCAGGATTCAGATTTCTCGTCGTTCGAGGATGTGGCTGTCATTCACGCCTGAACCGTTCCTCTTGTGTGCCCAACGGCACAGGTGGGAACCTGGTTATCGATGGCCGGCGCGATCGAGCTCGAGGCGGCGCGGCGGGCGGTGCTCGCCCGGGTCGTGCCGCTGCCGGTCGAGATGGTCGAGCTCAGCGCGGCGCTGGGGCGGCGGCTGGCCGAGGACGCCGTCGCGACGGCGCCGGTCCAGGGTTTCGACAACTCGGCGATGGACGGGTATGCGGTGCGAGCCGGCGACACCGACGGCGCCTCCTCGTCCCCGGTCGGGCTGGCGCTGGTCGGCGAGTCCCGCGCCGGTCATCCCAGCGAGCGCGATCTCGGCCCCGGCGAGGCGATCGCGATCTCGACCGGGGCGATGCTGCCGGCCGGCGCCGATGCGGTGGTCGCGGTCGAGGACGCGGCTCGCGACGGCGATCGCATCCTCGCCCGAGCACAGGTCTCGCCCGGCGAGTACGTGCGCCGGGCCGGCGAGGATTTCGCCGCCGGCGCGACCGTCCTCAAGGCCGGTGCCCACCTCGGCGCCGTCGAGCTCGGGGTGCTGGCGGCGATCGGGGCGGACCCGGCGCCGTGCCGGCGCCGTCCCCGGGTCGCCGTGATCACCACCGGCGACGAGCTGACGCCGGCCGACCAGCCACTGCCGCCAGGCGGGATCCGCGACGCCAACGCCGCCTCGGTGCCGGCGCTGGCCCGGCTCGCGGGGGCCGAGGTCTTCTCCGTCGAGTCGGTCCCCGACGAGGAAGAGGCGACGGCGGTGGCGCTCGAGGTCGCGCTTGGGAGTGCTGATGCCATTGTGGTCAGCGGTGGCGTCTCGGTCGGCGCCCACGACCACGTCAAGGCCGCGCTCGGCCGGCTCGGGGTCGAAGAGGAGTTTTGGCGGGTGGCGCTGAAACCGGGTGGCCCGACCTGGTTCGGTGCCCACGACGAGACCTTGCTCGTCTTCGGCCTGCCTGGCAACCCCGTCTCGGCAGTCGTCACCTTCCTGCTGCTGGCGCGACCGGCCCTGGTCGCGCTGGCGGGTGGCGAGCCGGACGAGCGGCGCACCCGCGCTCGCCTCGGCGACGACTGCGAGGCGCCGCCGGGCCGCGCCCACGCGGTCCGCTGCCGGCTCGAACTCGACGAGCGCGGCTGGGTCGCCTGGCCGACGCCGCACCAGGGGTCCCACGTCCTCACCTCGCTGCTCTACGCGGACTGCCTCGCCCTCGTCCCGGCCGGCGCGGCGATGGTGGCGGGCGAGATCGTCGAGATCGAACTGCTGGACCGGGCTAGCATTGGCGGATGACCGTCAGGGTCCGCCTCTTCGCGATCCTGCGCGAGCGCGCCGGCCGCGACTCGGTCGAGATCGAGCTGCCGGACGGGGCGACGGTTGCCGAGGTGCTCGACCAGCTCGCCCTCCGCCCCGGCCTCGACGAGCTCTCCCGGCTGCCGGTGCGGATGGCCGTCAACCGTGAGTACGCGGGCCCGGAGACGAGGATCGCCGAAGGTGACGAGCTGGCGCTGATCCCGCCGATCAGCGGCGGTGCCTCCCCCCTCCTCCACGCCCAGGTCAGAACCGAGCCGCTTTCAGCCGAGGCGCTCTCGCGCGCGATCTCCGACCCCGGCGCCGGGGCGATCGTCTGCTTCCAGGGCATCACCCGCGAGGTCGCCAGCCTCGACTACGAGGCCTATCGCGAGATGGCCGAGCAGCGGATCGGCGAGATCCTGGCCGAGTGCGCCGAGCGCCACGGCCTGCTCGCCGCTGCCGCCGAGCATCGCGTCGGCCGGGTGCCCCTGGGCGAGCCGGGCGTCGTCGTCGCCGTCTCCGCTCCCCACCGGGAGGAAGCGTTCGCCGGCGCCCGCGAAGCGATCGACCGGATCAAGGCCGAGGCGCCGATCTGGAAGCGCGAGCTGGGCCGGAGCGGCGAGGGCGACTGGGTCGAGGGCGAGGCGGCGCCGCGGCCGCAGCCAGGGAGCGCCGCGTGAGCGAGCTCAGCCACCTTGGCGACGACGGCCGGGCGCGGATGGTCGACGTCGGCGCCAAGCCGAGCACCGAGCGGCGGGCGCGGGCGCGGGCGCGACTGCGGATGCTGCCGTCGACCGCCGCCGCTGTCGCCGCCGGCGACGGGCCGAAGGGTGAGGTGCTCGGGGTGGCGCGGCTCGCCGGAGTCCAGGCCGCGAAGGCGACCGCGACGCTGATCCCGCTCGCCCACCCGTTGCCGCTGACCTACGTCGACGTCGAGGCCACCGTCGACGTCGAGTCGGGGCTGGTCGAGCTCGTCTCCGAGGCGCGCACGGTCGGCCAGACCGGGGTCGAGATGGAGGCGATGAGCGCCTGCACGGTGGCGGCGCTGACCGTCTACGACATGGTCAAGGGTCTGGAGCGCGGGGTCACGATCGAGCAGGTCGTCCTGCTCGAGAAGAGCGGCGGGCGCAGCGGTGAGTGGCGGCTCGAGGAGCCGGCCGAGGGCTGAGCGTGCGCGCCGCGGTGCTGACGATCAGCAGCTCGAAAGCCCGCGATGTCGGCGAGGACGAGAGCGGGCCGCGGCTCGCGGTGCTGGCGGAGAGCCTCGGGCTCGAGGTCGTTGGCCGTGAGGTCGTCGCGGACGAGCGCGAGCAGATCGAAGCGCGCCTGCGCCACTGGAGCGACGAGGACCCGGTCGAGCTGATCCTCACCAGCGGCGGCACCGGTCTCGCCCCCGACGACGTCACCCCGGAGGCGACGCGGGCGGTGATCGAGCGCGAGGCGCCGGGGATCGCCGAGGCGATGCGCGCCGCCTCGCGTCCCCACACCGCCCACTGGATGCTCTCGCGCGGCGTCGCCGGCGCCCGCGGCACGACCCTGATCGTCAACTTCCCCGGCAGCCCCCGCAGCATCGCCGAGTGCGGCGACGCGCTGGCGCCGGCACTGCCGCACGCACTGGCCCTACTCGCCGGGCGCCAGCCCGGGCACTGAGGCTTGCTGTCGTCCCTTGTGGCGCTATACGCCACAAAGGACGACAGCAACGGCTTGGGTCGAGGAGATCCGCGAGCCGGCGCGGCCGATTGGCTACCGTCGGTAGATGCTCGTGGACGCCCACGGCAGAGCGATCAGCGACCTGCGTGTCTCGGTCACCGATCGCTGCAACTTCCGCTGCCGGTACTGCATGCCGGCGGAGGGGATGCCCTGGATCCCGCGCGAGGAGATCCTCGGCTTCGAGGAGATCGAGCGGCTGGTGCGGCTGCTGGTCGGGCTCGGCATTGAGGACGTGCGCCTGACCGGCGGCGAGCCGCTGGTCCGCCGTGAATTCCCGGCCCTGGTCGAGCGGCTGGCCGCGATCGACGGGATCCGCGACCTCTCCCTGACCACCAACGGCTACCTGCTCGAGGCCCAGGCGGAGGACCTGGTGCGGGCGGGGATCGGCCGCGTCAACGTCTCGATCGACTCGCTCGCCCGTGCCCGCTTCTTCGAGGTCACCCGCCGCGACGCGCTCGACCGGGTGCTGGCCGGGCTCGATGCGATCGCCGCCTTCCCGGCGGTGCGCCCGATCAAGGTCAACGCGGTGCCGATACCGGGCTTCGGCGCCGACGACGTCGCCCACTTCTGTGAGCTGGCCCGCTCCCGGCACTTCCAGGTCCGCTTCATCGAGTTCATGCCGCTCGACGGCGACCGCGCCTGGCGCCCCGACGACGTGCTCAGCGGCGCCGAGGTGCGGAAGATGGTCGAGGCGATCCACCCGCTGCGCGAGCGCCCGCGCGAGCCCCACGCCACCGCCCGCGTTTTCGAGTTCGCCGACGGCGAGGGTGAGATCGGCTTCGTCAACCCGGTCTCAGAACCGTTCTGCGCCGACTGCAACCGGCTGCGGCTGACCGCCGACGGGAAGCTCCGCACCTGCCTCTTCTCCCGCCACGAGGCCGACCTGCGCGGCCCCCTGCGGGCCGGCGCCGCGGACGCCGAGGTCGCGGAGATCGTCCGTAGCGCCGTCTGGCGCAAGGAGCTGAAGCACCGGATCGACGAGCCCGGCTTCCGGCCGCCGCCCCGCACGATGAGCGCGATCGGCGGCTGAGCGGCCCGGCGTTTAGCGGCGGGCGCGCCTGGCGTTCTTGCGATCCAGGGATTCGAGGAAGGGCATCGGGTCGATCGCCACGCCGCCCTCGTAGTACTCGCCTTCCCAGAGCTCGAAGTGCAGGTGGCAGCCGGAGGCGTTGCCGGTATCGCCGACGTAGCCGATCACCTGACCGGCGGCGACCGACTGGCCGACCTTCGGCAGCGCCGGGCGGACCAAGTGCATGTAGCCGAGGTCGAGCGTGGAGGCCTTGAGGTCGAGCACGGCGTAGTTGCCGGCCCGGGCGTGGTACTCGTTCATCGTGATCCGGCCGGCGGAGACCGCGACCAGGGGCGTTCCGCAGGCGGCGCCGACGTCGGCGCCTTCGTGGCCGCGGCCAGCGCCGAAGCCGTCCCAGTACTCGTGCGGGCCGCGGACCGGGAAGACCTGCTTGCCGGCCGCTGCGGGCGGCGGCACGGTCGCTTCGGCGGCGGGCGCGGCGCTGAGCCCGCCCTTGCCGCTGCTGGCGGTCGCGGCGCCCGCCTCGGCGGCGAGCAGCGAGAGCCCAAATAAGGAGATGGCGGCGACGGCCCCGCCAATGCGGATCGTGCGCCCAAAAGCTGCGACCAAGATGCGTCCTCTCTCTTGAGCCGGCGGGGTTAGCTGTCGGGCTCGCGCTGAAAGAGTCGCGCTACGGACAAGTCAGTCCGATTCGCCCCTGGGGATCGGTTCCCCTGTGGGTCCCCCGCTCCCTGGTCTTCAGTGACCAGGGATTAGGCAGTTGCGGTCAGCGGCGCAGTATAGAGAGCCGCCTCCCGGCTGTCCGGACGCGGAAAAGAAACGGCCGCAGCCGGGCGAGGTCGGCGGGCGTGTCGACGTCGAAGGGGCTGCCGAGGTCGTCGCAGGCGACCTTGCGCGCCCGGTAGGCGACGAGCACCGCCCGGGCACCATCGTCGCCGTGCAGCTCGCGGACCAGGGAGAACAGCTTGCGCTCGAGCAGGACCGGGTGCCCGGCGATGCCGCCGTAGCTGGCCCGCAGGGCCGCGGCCTCCCCGCGGGCATCGATCAGCCGGCCGACCGCACGCGGCGAGAGCCGCGGCTGGTCGCCGAGGGCGATCACGACCGCGTCGGCGCCGGCGGCGTCGGCGGCGTCGACACCCGTCCTCAGCGAGGTGCTCATCCCGTCCTCCCAGCCGTCGCAGAACACCGGCTCGGCTCCGTGCGGGTCGACCTGCCGCTGGACCTCCGCCGCGTCGGCACCGAGCACGACGAAGACGCGGTCCAGCGGCGCCGCCGCCATCGCTCGCAGCGCGTGCTCCAGCAGCGGCCGGCCGTCGAGCTCGGCGAGCTGCTTGTGGCCGCCGAAGCGCCGCCCGCCGCCGGCGGCGAGCACGATTCCGGCGATCATCCCGCCACCTCGTGGATACGGCCGCTCGCCGCCGAGAGGCGGCCGCCTTCGCGGCCGTTGCGGATGGCGACGATCTCGGCCATGATCGAGAGCGCGGTCTCCTCCGCGCGCAGGCCGCCGAGATCGAGCCCGATCGGCGCCGCGACCCGCGCCAGCTGGCGCTCCGGCACGCCGGCCTCGAGCAGGCGCTCCCGGCGCCTGGCCTGGGCCCGGCGGCTGCCCATCGCCCCTATATAAGGAGCCTCGGAGTCGAGCGCGGCCAGCAGCGTCGCGTCGTCGAGCTTGGGGTCGTGGGTGAGGACGGCGACGTAGGTGGCGCGGTCGATGCCGCCGAGCTCGCGCAGGGCCGCCTCCGGCCAGGCGGCGATCACCCGCTCGGCGGCGGGGAAGCGCGCCCTGGTCGCGAACCCGGAGCGAGGGTCGATCACGTAGGGGAGCCAGCCGGCCGCACGGGCCATCCGGCAGAGCTCGGCGGCGAAGTCGACGGCGCCGAAGACGAGCAGCCGCGGCGGCGGCGCGACGACGTCGACGAACAGCTCGATCCCGTCCACCTCGCAGACGCCGGAGCGTTCCAGCCAGATCATCTGCTCGGCTCGTTCGGTGGCGCCGCGCTCGAGCCGCGGGTCGGCGAGCCCGCCTCGCGGCTCACCGTCGCCGTTGACCAGCAGCTTCGCGCCGGCGCCCGCCGGCTCCTCGATCGCGCAGACCAACGCCGCCCGGGTGCCGCGCCGGACCAGCGCCGCAAACTCGCCCTGTGGGCCGTCGGGCTCGTAGCGCTCGACCAGGACGTCGATCTCGCCGCCGCATGGCAGTCCCACGTCCCAGGCCTCCTCGTCGGCGATCCCGAACTGCAGCAGCTGTGACTCGCCCCCGGCCAGTACCGCTGCCGCCGAGCTGACCACGGCGCCCTCGACGCAACCGCCCGAGACGGCACCGCTGACCTCGCCGCGCCCGTTCAGCGCCATCTTCGAGCCGGGCGGCCGCGGGGCGGAGCGACGCACGGCAACAACCGTCGCCAGTGCCACCGGTTCGCCGCGGGCGCTCCAGCGCTCGAGCGCGTCCAGCACCTCCCTCATCGCGTCATCCCCTCTCCTGCGTTCGCCTCCCGCTCGTGGCCGAACGGCCAGCGCCGGCCGATCGCGACGTGCAGGATCACGCCGGCGCCGACCCCGTTCAGGCCGACGTAGGCGACCCAGTCCTCGGGCTCCCCCACGCTCCAATCGACCCCGTCGGCGAGCGCCTTCAGCAGCCCGTAGACAACGGCGGCGAGAACCGCGATGCCCGCGAACTTGAGCAGCCGCCCGGGCAGCGGCGAGAGCTTGGTCGCCGGCCAGCCCTCGAACAGCATCCCGACGAGCAACGCCGCGGCGATCGTCGCCCCGCCGATGGCGCTGATCGTCACCAGCTCGAGGCCGACCAGGTGCCGCAGCGCCAGGTAGCTAAGCCAGCCGGCGGCGATCGTCACCGCGTTGCCGGCCAGCAGGCGCAGCCAGCGGCGGCTGATTTCGGCGAACGGCCAGCCGTGCAGGACGACGAAGAAGGCCGTCTGCCAGACACCGAGCATGACCAGCCAGGCGCCGAAGCTGGGACCGGCGACCGGGCCGGTGCGCTCGTGCAGCCCTTCGCCCGGCGGCGGGCTCGATTCGATCAGCAGCAGATAGGCGACCAGCGCCACCGCCCAGGCCAGCGCCAGCGCCGCCAGGCCCGAGGGGATGCGGCTGAAGCGGCGCAGCGGCCAGCCCTCGGAAACCAGGGTCAGCTGCAGCATCGCGACGAAGGTGGCGGCGGCCAGCGGCATCGTGGCCGGGAAGGTCGGCACATGACCGGGGCCGGGGCTCGGGTCGAAGATCCCGCGCAAATCGATCCCGCCGACCACCAGTTGGCCGAGCATCGTCAGCAGCACTGCGGCGACGATCACCAGCAGCGTGTCGAGGAGCCCGGCCAGCGGCGCCCGCAGTTCCGAGCCCGGCCAGTCGTTCCACCAGAAGCCGATCATCGCCACCGCCGGCAGGGCAAAGGTCGAGAGCGGCGCCAGCACCAGCAGCGAGTCCTCCGGCCCGCCGATCGCGTAGGCCAGGACCACGGCGACCGGCAGTACCAGCAGAAAGCCGGCGAGGCCAAGCCCCGGCTGCCGCGCCAGCCGCTCGCGTTCGGCGGCGAGGAACTCCCGCGAGAGCAGGCGCCGCGGCGTCGTCAGCGAGGGTCGCTCAGGCAGCGGCCGCGCCCCCGCCGCCCCCCTGGTGTCAGACACGTGCGCCTCCACCGCTACAGCAGTTTGTCGAGGGTGATTGGCAGGTCGCGAACGCGAACGCCGGTGGCGTCGTGCACCGCGTTGGCGACCGCCGCCGCGGTGCCGACCAGGCAGACCTCACCGAGACCCTTGGAG
>DASSFS010000091.1:0-11683 GCA_035694165.1 Solirubrobacterales bacterium
TCCCTATCTGCTGTGGGCGTTGGAGAGTTGAGAGGAGTCATCCCTAGTACGAGAGGACCGGGATGAACGTGCCGCTGGTGTATCTGTTGTCCTGCCAAGGGCATCGCAGGTTAGCTACGCACGGAACGGATAACCGCTGAAAGCATCTAAGCGGGAAGCCGTCCTCGAGATGAGCTCTCCCATCCCCTTGAGGGAGTAAGACCCCTGGTAGACCACCAGGTTGATAGGCCGGCGGTGTAAGCGCAGCAATGTGCTCAGCCGACCGGTACTAATGGGTCGAGGGCTTGACGGATATTTAATTACTTACTTTGCGGCCTTGTGCGGTTTTCAAGCTCCACCGGGGCGTTTGTCTCGCAAAATTCCGGTGGCGCATAGCGAGTGGGAGACACCTCTTCCCATTCCGAACAGAGCAGTTAAGCCACTCTGCGCCGATGGTACTTGGGGGGCAACCCCCTGGGAGAGTAGGTCGCCGCCGGTTCTTCTTTCAGCAGGCAGCGCCCGGACGGGGCGCAGTCTGCTGTGCCTGATTCCGTCGAGGACGGCGGAAGCCGGCTTCCTGGAGCAGGTTGCATTGGGCGCTGCGAGCGATTGCCCTTGGCGCGCCAGGGCGTTGACGAAGGGTAGGGAGGGGCTCCTCGCAGCCCTGGCGAGTTCTCCCAACGGGCTCCAGCCCGTACTCGCCGAGGGTTGCGAAGTCGATCATCAGGTCGACGGCGTCGGTTAGGCGTCTCGTTAGCGTTTGCTTAGAATCGAACATGGGTTCGTAAGGTACGGAGGGCTCCGGACGGCAACCTGGGGCTGCAACGAGAGTTGCATGGAGGCGCTGTATTTGGCTCTGTCATGGGGAATGCTGAGCTGGTGGCGCATGGCTTTCGCGGCTCGAAGACCGCACGCCGCATGGCTACTGGTTCAGTAGCCATGCGGACCCCAGAAGCGCTTATGGAGACGTTGCCGAGGAGCTTTGCTGTGGCTGACCGCCACGCTCCGCTGCGTCTCGCGAAGGCGATCTTACGTCCCCAGGGGGCAATTTGGCAAATCCGAGGATCAGGTTGGCGGTCTCGGCCGGCTTCTCGACGTTGGGAGAGTGGCCGGCGCCGGCGATCAGCTTGACCCGAGATTCGGGGTATCCGGCGAGGTAGGCGTCGAGGGACTCCCGCGGGTCCTCGGCGATCTGCTCCTCGGCGCCCATGATCGCCAGCAGCGGCTTTCCGGTTGCCGCTGCGCGCTCGGGCAGCGGCTTCTCGTCCGTGTAGTCGGCGAAGGCGTCGTGAGAGCCGGCGTAGGAGCTGTAGGTCATCTCCTTCACGTCCTCGACGAAGGCGTCCGGAACCTCGAAGCCGGGGGCGAAGGCGACCTCGAGGCCATCGCGGATGCTGAAGTCGGGCTTGACGCGCCAGAGGAACTGGCCAAGGACCGGCTTGAAGGGGAGTTCGCCGATGAAGCCGACATCGCCGTAGGAGCGGTCGGGAACGCTGTCGATCGCGACGAGGCGGTCGACAAGCTCCGGGTGCTGCTCGGCGAGGGCAATCGAGACCGGGCCGCCGAGCGAGTGGCCGACCACCTCGGCATCGCGGACCCCCCGCCGCTCCAGCACCTCCGCCAGCAGCTCCGCCTGGTTTTCGATCGAGTAGCCGCCGTCGGGCTTTTCGGAGCCGCCGTGGCCGAGCAGGTCGGCGGAGATCACCCGGTGGTCGCGTTCGAGCCTGGGGCGAAGCCGATCCCACCAGTTGAGCGAGCAGGTGAAGCAGTGGACGAGGACGATCGGGTCGCCGCCGCGCGGGCCGCCTTCGACCACCTGCAGGTCGCCACCGGCGAGGTCGACAATTCTTCCCTCAGGGGCGGTAAGGCCCGCCGACTTGGTCTCGCCGTCGACGAGAAGCACGTTGGCACCGAGCAGGACGACAAGCGCCGCCACCGCCCCAATCGCGATCTTCCAGCCTCTCCCCATGACGGTCGTTACCCTAGCCCAGGTCATGGAGAAATTCGTCATCCAAGGCGGCGCCCCGCTCTCCGGAGAGCTGACCGTCGCCGGCAACAAGAACGCCGCCCTGCCGATCCTCGCGGCCTGCCTGCTGACCGAGGAGGAGCTGCTGCTGCATCGGGTGCCGCGGATCCGCGACACCGAGGCCCAGATTGCGCTGCTGGAGCAGCTCGGGGTCGACGTCGCCTGGGTGGCCGACAACAGCGTCCGCCTCTGCGCCCGCGGGGTTACCGAGACAACCGTCGACGAGGAGCTCTCGAGCCGAATCCGCGCCTCGTTCCTGCTCGCCGGGCCGCTGCTGGCCCGCTTCGGCGAGGCTCGGATGCCACCGCCCGGGGGGGACTTCATCGGCCGCCGCCGCCTCGACGCCCACCTCGACGCCTTCAAGGACCTCGGCGCCCGCGTCGACGGCAACCGCTGGATCGAGCTGATGGCCCCCGGCGGGCTCTGCGCCTGCGAGATCTTCATGGACGAGCCATCGGTGATGGGCACCG
The DNA here is from genome assembly GCA_035694165.1 of Solirubrobacterales bacterium. GTDB lineage: Bacteria > Actinomycetota > Thermoleophilia > Solirubrobacterales > 70-9 > VAYN01. The sequence continues at coordinate 2,476 of DASSFS010000091.1, forward strand.
AGAACGCGCTGATGGCGGCGGCGCTGACGCCAGGGCAGACGAAGATCTCCAACGCCGCCTCGGAGCCTCACGTTCAGGACCTAGCCCGCCTGCTGACCAAGATGGGCGCCCGGGTCGACGGCATCGGTTCCAACGTGATGGTGGTCAACGGCGCCGAACACCTCTCCGGTGCCGAGCACGCGATCTCACCCGACCACATCGAGGTTGGCAGCTTCATGGCGCTGGCCGCCGCAACCGGCGGTGAGCTGCGGATTCGCGACATCGAGCCGGCCGACCTGACCAATGTCCGCCGCCAGTTCCGCCGCCTCGGGCTGCGCTCGGACATCGATGGGACCGACGTGATCGTGCCGCCCGGCCAGAACCTCGAAGTCGAAGCCGACCTTGGCGACGCGATTCCAAAGATCGAGGACGGTCCCTGGCCTGCCTTCCCGGCTGACCTGACCTCGATCGCGCTGGCGCTGGCGACCCAGGCCAAGGGCGAGATCCTGATCTTCGAGAAGATGTTCGAGAACCGCCTCTTCTTCGTCGACAAGCTGGTCGCGATGGGCGCTCGGATCACGCTGTGCGATCCCCACAGGGCGATCGTCAGCGGTCCGAGCCGGCTTCATGGTGAGCGCGTCGAGAGTCCAGACATCAGGGCCGGAATGGCGATCCTCATCGCCGCTCTGGCCGCGGACGGCACCTCGGAGATCGGCAACATCCGCCAGATCGACCGGGGCTACGAGCAGATCGACGACCGGCTGCGCGCCCTGGGCGCCCAGATCGAGCGGGTCTCTGCAGAGGTCCCTGCCTAGCAGGGCTTTCGCTCCGTCTCTCGTAAGGTCAGCCGGATGATTTATCCGATTCCGCCCGGAACCCGCGACGTGCTCCCCGAGGAGATGCGTGAGCTGCGACGCCTGCAGCGCTCCCTCGTCGACCTCTTTGAAGAGCACGGCTACGGCGAGGTTGCGACGCCGGCGATGGAGTACGACGAGGTATTGGCCCAGGGCGACGGGCGCACGGGCGCCAGCGCCTACCGCTTCTTCGACGGCAGCGGCGATCTGCTTGCGCTGCGCTCCGACATGACGGTGCCGATCGCGCGGCTCGTCGCCAGCCGCTTCGCCGATACAGAGCCGCCCCTGCGACTGAGCTACATGGCGAGCGCCTACCGGGCCGTGCGCCCGCAGCGCGGTCAGATGCGCGAGTTCGTCCAGGCTGGGGTGGAGTTGATCGGCGCTCCGGCGCCCCAGGGGACCGCCGAGGTGGTGCAGCTTCTGGAGGCGGCGCTCGACGTCGCCGGCCTCAACCGCGCCGTGATCGGGCTCGGCGATGCTGACCTCTTCCGCCAGCTGCTGACCGAGTTCGGCGTCGAGGGCGACGCCCGCGACTCGATTATCTCCCGCCTGGCGACGCACGACCTGGTTGGGCTGGAGGCCGAGCTTTCCGAGGTCCAGGGAATCGGGGCCGAGCAGGCCGCTACCTGTGTCGCCCTCTCGCAGCTGCGTGGCGGCAGCGAGGTCCTCGCGGAGGCCCGCGGGCTCGGCGGCGCCGCGGTCGAGCGGGCGACGGCGCGGCTGCAGGAGACCTACGAGGAGCTGGACCGGCGCGGGGTCGCCGACCGGGTCCAGATCGACCTCGGGTTGCTGCGCGATCTCGGCTATTACAGCGGCGCCATCCTCGAGGTCTATGACCCGGCGCTCGGCCACGTGCTCGGTGGCGGCGGTCGCTATGACGGTCTGATGAAGCGTTTCGGCATCGACCTTCCGGCAGCCGGCTTCGCCCTCTATCTGGAGCGGGTGCACGTCGCTCAGATGGAGGAGGAGTCAAGGCGAAAGGGAGGTGGGCAATGAGCTCGGGGGTAGCCGGCTTCGGCCGGGCAAAGGCAGACGGGCCGTTGAAGCTGGCGGTGCCGCGCGGCGCGCTCTTCGGCGAGACCCTCGACATCCTTGATGGGGCGGGGATCGATACCTCCGAGCTGCGCGGCGACTCGCGCTCGCTGATCTTCGAGACCGACGGGATGACGCTGGTGACGATGCGCCCCTCGGACGTGCCCACCTACGTCGAGGCGGGTGCCGCCGACGTCGGCATCACCGGCAAGGACGTCCTGCTGGAGCAGTCCGACCGGCTCGTCTACGAGCTGCTCGACCTTGGTTTCGGCCGCTGCCGCATGGTCCTCGCTGGCCGCGTCGGCGAGGATCGCCTGGGCGAGTCGGAGCGGCGGCTGGGGATGATGCGGATCGCGACCAAGTACCCGCGAATCGCCGAGCGCTATTTCGAGCAGACCGGGCGCCAGATCGAACTGATCGAGGTCAAGGGCTCGGTCGAGCTGGCGCCGCTGATCGGTCTCGGCGACGGCATCGTCGACCTCGTCGCCACCGGCCGCACGCTGGAAGAGAACGACCTCGAGGTGCGGGAGGAGATCCTCGAGTGCACCGCCCGCTTCGTCGCCAACCGGGTCGCCCACAAGCTGCGCGCCGCCGAGGTCGACGAGCTGACGGCGAAATTGAGAGAGGCAGCGGCGGGATGAGGGCGCGCCGCTTCGATTGGGAGGGAGCGGCGAAAACCGCGGCGGCGCTGCGCGGCTGGGCGGTGGAGTCGGCGCCCGATATCGATGTCGGGCCGATCGAGCGCAAGGTGCGGGAGGGCGGCGACGCTGCCCTGCTGGGCTTGACCGCGTACTTCGATGCCACCGAGCGAGCCCCGGAGTCGTTGCGGGTCGATCCGGCGCGGGCCGAGCGGGCGCTGGCCTCGATTGAGCCGGAGCTGCGGGCGGCGATGGAGGCGGCTGCAGCGAATATCCGCGCGGTCGCCGAGGCGCAGTTGACCACGGCACGAGCCCAGGCCAAGCTTCCTCAGGGACAGGTTGTGACGAGCCGCGAGGTCGCGGTTGGGGCCGCTGGCATCTACGCCCCGGGCGGCCGCGCCGCCTATCCCTCCAGCGTTTTGATGTGCGCAATCCCGGCTCAGGTCGCTGGGGTCGAGCGAATCGCGCTGGCCTCGCCGCCCGCAGCCGACGGACAGCTGCTGCCGCTGGTGCTGGCGGCGGCCGCACTCTGCGGAATCGAGGAGATCTACGCGATGGGAGGTGCGCAGGCGATCTTCGGCCTCGCCTACGGCACTGAGACGATTGCGCCGGTCGACGTCATCGCTGGTCCCGGTAACGCTTGGGTGCGGGAGGCGAAGCGGGCGGTCTACGGGACGGTCGGGATCGACTCGCTCGCCGGCCCCTCCGAGCTGATGCTGGTCGCCGGGCATGACACTGACCCCGAATGGGCGGCGCTCGACCTCTGCGCCCAAGCCGAGCATGGTCCCGAGAGCCCACTGGTCGCCGTGGCCGTCGAGGAGCACGTCCTCGACGCGATCGAGGCCGGGGTGGAGGCGGCAGCGGGCTCGCGCCCCAGCGTCGCCGATGCGCCGCTGGCGCTGGTTCAGGTCCCCGACGTGGACGCCGCGATCGACCTTGCCAACGCCTACGCCCCTGAGCACCTCGAGCTGCTCGAGGAGGACGCCGCTCTGCTGGCCGATCGGGTCACTACGGCCGGCTGCGTCTTTGTCGGGCGCTTCGGTGCGACCGCCTTCGGCGACTACGTCGCCGGTTCCAATCACGTGCTGCCAACCGGCGGTGCCGGTCGTTTCTCCGGCCCGCTGGGCCCCGGCGCCTTCCGCCGGCGGATCTCCGTCGTCGAGCTCGCCGGCGACGCTGCGGCGACCCTGGCGCCGCAAGCCGACGCCCTCGCCAGGGCCGAGGGCTTCCCCGTTCACGGCGAGTCAGCGATGATTAGACGATGAGCAACGGCAGGACGGCAACCATCGAGCGCGACACGGCCGAGACCCAGATCGGGCTTTGGCTCAACCTGGACGGGGGCGAGGCGAACAACGAGACCGGGGTCGGGTTCCTCGACCACATGCTCGACCTGCTTGCCCGCCACGGCCATCTCGGGCTGCGGGTGCAGGCGGATGGCGACCTCGAGACGGGTGCCCACCACACGGTGGAGGACGTCGGCATCGTGCTTGGACAGGCGCTGGACGAGGCGCTCGGGGATCGCGCCGGGATCCGCCGCTACGGCTCCGCCCTGGTGCCGATGGACGAGTCCCTGGCCGAGTGCGCGATCGACATCTCCGGGCGCCCGCTCTGCGTCTTCGATGCCGAGCTGCCGACCACCTCGATCGCCGGCTTCGACACCGAGCTGGCCGAGGAGTTCTTCCGCGCTGTCGCCAACAGCGCCAAGCTGACCCTGCACGTCTCCGTTCGCTACGGGACCAACGCCCACCACATGATCGAGGCCTGCTTCAAGGCCTTCGCCCGCGCCCTGCGCGTGGCGGTCTCGATCGATCCGGACGAGAGCGGCGTGCCCTCGACCAAGGGGACGCTGAGCCAGTGACCACCCGGATCGCGATCCTCAACTACGGGATGGGCAACCTGCGCTCGGTCGAGAAGGCCCTGGAGCACGTCGGCGTGACCGCGACGATCACCAGCGACCACGACGAGGCGCGCGCCGCCGACGGGCTGATCCTGCCCGGCGTCGGCGCCTTCCCACGGGCGATGGAACGGGTGCGCGAGCTCGGCCTCGACGAGCTGATCTCTGAGCGGCGCGATGCTGGGGTGCCGATTCTCGGCATCTGCCTGGGTCTGCAGCTGTTGTTCGACTCGACCACCGAGCTCGGTGGCGCCGCTGGGCTGGGCCTGCTCGACGGCCCCGTCGCCGAGCTGGATGCCGACGGCCTGAAGATCCCGCACATCGGCTGGTCGCCGGTCCGCTGGGAGCGCGATTCGCGCCTCACCGAGGGGATCGAGACCGAGACGCCGTTCTACTTCGTCCACTCCTTCGCGCCGCGCCCGACTCCGGGCGAGCTCCTCGGCAGCGCCGCCTACGGCGCCCGCTTCGCCTGCGCGGCGGAGCGCGACAACGTCTTCGGCGTCCAGTTCCACCCCGAGAAGTCGAGTGCGGCCGGATTGCGGCTGCTCTCTAACTTCGCCGGGGTCTGCGCAGCCGTTCCGGCGTGATCCTCTATCCCGCAATCGACATCCGCGGCGGCCAGGCGGTGCGGCTGCTGCAGGGCGATTACGCGCGCGAGACCACCTACGACGCCGACCCGGTCGACGCCGCGTTGCGGTGGGCCGGCGAAGGCGCCGAGTTCCTCCACGTCGTCGATCTCGACGGCGCCAAGGCGGGAGAGCCGCAGAACCTGGATGCGGTTCGCCGCATCGCCGCCGCGGTCGAGTGCCCGATCCAGGTCGGCGGTGGGCTGCGCGAGATGGCCTCGGTCGACGCGGTGCTGGACGCCGGTGCGGCGCGCGTGGTGATCGGCACCGCTGCCCTGTGCGACCCCGAGTTCCTCGCCGCCGCGCTGGAGCAGCATGGCAACCGCGTGGTCGTCTCCGTCGACGCCCGCAACGGCAAGGTCTCCCTCTCCGGCTGGACCGAGACGACCGATCGCGACGTCGCCGACGCAGTTGCAGAGCTGGGAGAGCGGGGAGTAACCCGCTTCCTCTGCACCGAGATCGAGGTCGACGGCACCATGGAGGGCCCCGCCCTAGACGAGCTAAACCGCATCGCCGCCGCCACCCCCACCCACATAATCGCCTCCGGCGGCGTAGGAACCCTCGCCCATCTCAAAGCCCTAGCCAACGCCGCGGCCCCGAACATCGAAGGCGCCATAGTCGGCCGCGCCCTCTACGAGCGCAAATTCACCGTCGCCGAAGCCATAGCTGCTCTAAGGGCATAGCGCTTCCGGACCCTGGCGCGATCGAGAGGGACGGGGTGCCCTCCCCGGGAGGCTCCCGGACCAACCTCCCGAAGCATGGAGAGCGCCCAGCTGCGCAACGGCCTCCAGGGGAGGGCACCCCGTCCCTCTACCACTACGCTTCATTAGATGGTCCTGAAACGCGTAATCCCCTGTCTCGACGTCGACGCCGGCCGCGTCGTCAAGGGCACGAACTTCGTCGGCCTCCGCGACGCCGGCGACCCGGTCGAGCTCGCCGAGCGCTACGACGCCGAGGGCGCCGACGAGCTCGTCTTCCTCGACATCACCGCCTCGCACGAGAAGCGCGAGACGATCGTCGAGCTGGCCCGCCGCACCGCCGACAACGTTTTTATCCCCTTCACGATCGGCGGCGGCATCCGCTCGGTCGAGGACGCCCAGGCGGTGCTCGACGCCGGCGCCGACAAGGTCTCGGTCAATTCCGCTGCGCTAGCGCGGCCCGAGCTGCTGACCGAGCTGGCCGACCACTTCGGCGCCCAGTGCGTGGTGATCGCGATCGACGCCAAGCGTGAGGACGACGGCTGGGGGGTCTACGTCAACGGCGGCCGCCAGAGGGTCGAGGGGCGCGACGCCGTCGCCTGGGCCGAAGAAGCGGTCGAGCGCGGAGCGGGGGAGGTTCTCCTGACCAGCATGGACCGCGACGGCACCAGCGATGGCTACGACATCGAGCTGACCAGGGCGGTTGCCGAGGCTGTGCCGGTGCCGGTGATCGCCTCCGGTGGCGCCGGAGAGCTGGGTCACCTGAGCGAGGCGATCGCCGAGGGGGGCGCCGACGCAGTCCTCTGCGCCTCGATCTTCCACTACGGTCAGTACCGCGTGCGCGAGGCCAAGGAGCGCCTCGCCGCCGACGGCATCCCCGTCCGGCTCTAGGTTCAACCGATGGAGAGCCGGGTGGCGGATCTGCGCAGCGTCTATCCGGAGTTGGAAACCGTCCGGAAAGCCGCCGAGGCGCCGGTATACCTAGTGGGCGGGGCGGTGCGCGACCTGCTGCTCGGTCGCGGGCGTGCTGACATCGACGTGGTCGTCGAGGGCGATGCCGCCGAGCTCGCGGCCCGACTCGGGGCCGAAGCGGTCGAGCACGAGCGCTTCTCCACCGCCAAGGTGATTCTGGACGGCCACGAGGTGGATATAGCGAGTGCCCGCTCGGAGACCTATGCGCACCCCGGCGCGCTCCCTGACGTCGTCGTGACGGCGAGCGTCGAGCAGGACCTGAGGCGTCGCGATTTCACGATCAACGCGATGGCGATCCCGCTGGACGGTGAGCCGCGGCTGATCGATCCGCACGGCGGTCAGGACGATCTCGCTGCCCGGCAGTTGCGCGTCCTCCACCCGGCGTCGTTCTTCGACGACCCGACGCGGGCGATCCGGGCGGCGCGCTACGCGGCTCGCTTCGGCTTCGAGCTGGAGCCGGGGACGGAGAAGCTGCTGGCGGCGACGGATCTCGAGACGGTTTCCGCCGACCGCCGCCGGGCGGAGCTGCTGCGCCTCGCCGCCGAACCGACGGCGCCGCGGGCACTCGAGCTGCTCAGCCGGTGGAGACTGGTGGAGCCGCGCGCGGGGGGCATCGAGCTGGCGCTCAAGGTCGGCGAGCTGCTGGGCACGCAACCCTGGCGGGGTCTGGTGCCGCGCGATGTGGCGTTGCTGGCGGCCGCGCTCGATCCGCCAGGCGGGGAGCTGGAGCTGGTAAGCGCCCAGCCGATCCGGCCTTCGGACGCCGTCGATCTCGCCGGCGACCGGGACTCGGTGGAACTGGTCCTGGCCCGGGCGCTGGGGGCGGAATGGCTGGACGACTACGTCGGTGGCTGGAGCCTGGTCGAGCTCGAGATCGACGGCGCTGACCTGATCGCCGCCGGCGTTCCCGAGGGCCCGGCTCTGGGGCGCGGTCTAGCGGCAGCGCTGCGCGCCAAGCTCGACGGCGAGGTCGATAGCCGCGACCAGGAGCTCACGGTGGCGCTTGAGGCGGCTCGCGCTTGACGATGACGATGGAGTGGCGCGAGCAGGAGGGGGTGCGGTGGCTGGAGGCCGATCTCGGCGGCGCGCGGGCCGCCTTCGGGACCCGGCTCGGTGGCGTCAGCGAGCCGCCCTTCGACAGCCTCAACCTCGGCGTCGTCACCGACGACGAGCCCGCCAACGTGCGGGAGAACCGCCTCCGCCTCGCCACGGCCCTGGGTCACGACCCAGGTCGGATCACCTTCGCTCGCCAGGTGCACGGCGCGGAGCTGCTGACCCACCGTGGCCCGCCGAGCTGTGCTTTTTGGTCCCCTGAGGACCCAAACTCGCAGGTCAAGGCGGGACCACCCGAAGCGGACGGCCACGTGATCTCGGAGGCGGGCCTGGCGGCGCTCGTCTTCACCGCCGACTGCCTGCCGGTGGCGGTCTCGGGCCCCGGTGGTGTGGCGATGCTGCACTGCGGCTGGCGCGGGCTCGCAGCCGGGATCGTGGCCTCAGGCGCCGCCGCGGTCGAGGCTACGGACGCCGCGATCGGTCCCGGTATCGGACCCTGCTGTTACGAGGTCGGCCCCGAGGTCCTCGACGCCTTCCGCCACCTCGGCGAGAGCGCCGCCCCTCCCGCCGATGGGCCGATAAGTTGCTCCAGGATCAACTTATCGGCCCATCGGCGGCTGGATTTGGTGGAGATGGCGCGTAGGTTGCTTGCTGCGGCCGGGGTGCGGCGCGTGCAGAGCGCCGATCTTTGTACGAGATGCCATCCGGAGCTGTTCTTCTCCCACCGGCGCGACGAAGGCCGCACCGGCCGCCAGGGGAACCTGGCCTGGATCGAGCCGGTGGAGGCCTGAGTGGCGGGGCTGATCCACGGCATCGAAGCCGAGAAGGTCCGGACCAACCTCGAGCGCGTGCGCGAGACGGTCGGGGCGGGGGTCGAGATTCTGGTCGCGACCAAGTACGTGCCACTGGAGGAGATGGGCACCCTCGGTGAGGCTGGGGTGCGCCTGGTCGGCGAGAACCGCCAGCAGGACCTGACCGCCAAGCACGAGCGCTGGGGGGATGCCTTCGAGTGGGACTTCATCGGCAATCTGCAGAGCCGCAAGGTCAAGCAGGTGCTGCCGCTCTGCCGCCTCGTCCACTCGGTCGCCACCGACTCGGTCCTGCGTGAGCTCGGCAAGCACGGTGGGCCAGAGACCGAGGTCTTGGTCGAGGTCAACGTCTCCGGCGAGGCCGACAAGGGAGGTGTCGCGCCAGAGAACCTGCGGGACTTCATCGAGCGCTGTCCGGTCAGGGTCGGCGGCTTGATGACGATGCCCCCGTTCAGCCAGGATCCGGAGGCCTCACGGCCCTACTTTGCCCGCTTGGCCGATCTTGCGGCGGCCAACGGCTTGCGGCGCCTCTCGATGGGAACCTCCCAGGATTGGCGGGTCGCGGTCGAGGAGGGGGCGACGATCATCCGCCTCGGCACGACCCTGTTCATCTGAGCTGATTTTGTGCGTTTCGGCGCTAACCTGGGGCAAAA
>DASSFS010000092.1:0-30837 GCA_035694165.1 Solirubrobacterales bacterium
GCACGGCGCCCGCGCGCGGTCGCCTCACGGGTCGGAAGGGAGGTCAGCATGGACTCAACGATACACAGCGTCGATGATCCCGACAAGTCGTTGACATACTCGACACCGTGTTGATAGCCTCTCTTCTGGATGATCAAGAGAGTGAGCGATCAAGGAGCGAAGATGCCCGAACACGTCGATGTGCTGATCGTTGGTGCCGGCCTCTCCGGGATCGGCGCCGCTCACAATCTGCAGCAGCGCTGCCCGGGCAAGAGCTACGCGATCTTCGAGGCGCGCGAGGACATCGGCGGCACCTGGGATCTCTTTCGCTACCCGGGGATCCGCTCCGACTCCGACATGCACACGCTCGGCTATCGCTTCCGCCCCTGGACCGACGCCCAGTCGATCGCCGAGGGGCCAAAGATCCTCCGCTACATCCGCGACACCGCCCGCGAGGGCGGCATCGACCGCCACATCCGCCTCCAGCACCGGGTGGTCAAGGCGGCCTGGTCGAGCGCCGAGGCGCGCTGGACGGTCGAGGCGGAGCGGACCGACACGGGGGAGAGGGTGACCCTCACCTGCGGCTTCCTCTTCATGAACAGCGGCTACTACCGCTACGACGAGGGCTACACGCCCGAGTTCCCGGGCATTGACGGCTTCAAGGGCCAGGTGATCCATCCCCAGCACTGGCCGGAGAACCTCGACTACGCCGGCAAGCGAGTCGTCGTGATCGGCAGCGGTGCCACCGCGATGACCCTCGTCCCGGCGATGGCGAAGAAGGCCGCGCGGGTGACGATGCTGCAGCGCTCGCCGACCTACGTCGTTTCGATGCCGGGCGAAGACGGGATCGCGATCCGCCTGCGCCGCTTCCTGCCCGACCGCGTCGTCTATCCGATCGTGCGCTGGAAGAACGTGATCCTGCAGGGGATCAGCTATCGGCTCAGCCGCCGCCGCCCGGAGCTGATGAAAAAACTGCTGCGCCGGGGAGTGATGAGGTCGCTGCCGCCGGGCTATGACGTCGACACCCACTTCGCGCCGAGCTACAACCCCTGGGACCAGCGCCTCTGCCTGGTCCCGGACGCCGATCTCTTCAAGGCGCTGGGCGACGGTAGCGCCGAGATCGTCACCGACCGCATCGAGACCTTCACCGAGGGCGGGGTCAAGCTCGAGTCCGGGACCGAGCTCGAAGCCGACATCGTGATCACCGCGACCGGGCTGAACCTGCTCTTCCTCGGCGGCGTCGAGATCTCGGTCGACGGCGAGCAGCCCGACGTCTCACGGGCGTTCACCTACAAGGGCATGATGCTGAACGACTTCCCCAACTTCGCCTACACGCTCGGCTACACCAACGCCTCCTGGACGCTGAAGGCCGACCTCACCTTCGAATACATCTGCCGACTGCTCAACCACATGGACGCAGGTGGCTACCGCATCTGCACGCCGAAGGTGACCGATCCCTCGATCACCGAGGAGCCGCTGCTCGATTTCAACTCCAGCTACGTCCTGCGCGCGCTCCATCACCTGCCCAAACAGGGCTCGAAGGAACCGTGGAAACTGCGCCAGAACTACCCGCTGGACCTGCGTACGCTCCGCCACGCGCCGGTCGACGACGGGACCATGCAGTTCTCCAACCCGGTGCCCCGCGTTAGCGAAATGCCTGTCGGGGTAGCTTGAGCGAGATGGACGACGAACAGGTCCTCGGCCGCATCGATGAGCTCGTGCGAGAGGAGGAGGAGCTTCTCCACCGGCACCAGGGCGAGGAGGGCCTCACCCCCGAGGAGGAGGCCCGCCTGGCCCAGCTCAAAGTTCGCCTCGATCAGGCCTGGGATTACCTGCGCCAGCGCCGCGCCCTGCGTCAGTACGGGGAAGACCCGGAGGACGCGAGCCTGCGCGAGGCCGAGGTGGTCGAGAACTACAAAGACTCCCCGGTCCCGCCTGAGATCGAAGCCCCCTGAGCTGGAGCCCCCTGAGCTAGAGCTGCGCGATCGCCTCCTGTGCCTGCTCCATGCCGGCGCCGGTCAGCTCCCGGTACTTCCTCATAGCGCCCATGCGGTCGCCCGCCTGCACGAGGTCGACGACCTCCTGTGGCACGCCGGCGCCAGGCGCCTCATACGGCACGCCGGCTGACTCGGAGACGCGAGCCATCTGCGCCTCCAGAGCCCGTAGCCGCTCGAAGATCTGGTCGACGAAGGAGCTGAGCTGAATCTCGTTGTAGGCGGACAATGAAACTCCCATCTAGGTGGATTTGGGCGAACGGATGAGCCCGGACCCTAGTCCCTGCCCAGGCCGCTGCATCTTCAAAGCGTCGCTAGGCTTGACCAGTCCCCGGCGCCTTGGCGGAGTGGCTACGCAGCGGCCTGCAAAGCCGTTTACACCAGTTCGATTCTGGTAGGCGCCTTTTAGAATTCGCGTCCGACTGCGGCATAAGTTGTGGCTCGGCGCCGGCGCCGGCAGGCAGTTCATCTATGCCCAGCGGCGCGGGAGGTAGCGCTCCTCCAGCGACCCGTGCATGTCGGCGGCCCAGATTCAGGCTAGGGGGTCTATCGATGTTCCGGCCCATTCGGAGAGTACGAGTATGTCTGGGCTATTCACGGTCAACGGCCGCGGCGCCGTGGGATCCATGTCCAAGATTTTTCCTTCCAGTAACGCAATGTTTACCTTGGCGAGCTCCGATGGGTGCATGATCCAGCGTCGAATGGGCGGTGCGCCACGGATGTCCGGGCGTGGCCGCGATATCGATGAAAGGAGTCGTTGTTGTCTGGCCTTGATCTGCTCGCGCTGCGGCCGAAGCCGCGCGCCCGGCACACCCTGATCGCGATGCTCGCCGCCCTCTTGATGCTCACCGGGGTGCCGGCGATCGCGCCCACCTCTGGATTGACGATCGCCCCCACGGCGGCCGATGCCGCCGAAACGGATGTCGTCAACATTCCGGACGCCATCCTCAAGGCCAGACTCAACGCACTGATCAGCGACAGCCGGCCGGCAGACCAGGACATCACCGTCGGCGAGGCGACAGCATTCACCGACATGCTCAGCATGGCCGGCCCGATCGCCGACCTCACCGGCCTGGAGGCGTTCACGAACGTGACGGAACTCAGCATCACCGGCGTCGCCGCGGCGACGAAAAGCACGTTCACGAGCCTCGAGCCGCTGGCGGCGATGACCAAGCTCAGGTTGCTCAACCTGCAGAGCGGCAACGCTCAGAGCCTGAGCCCGCTGGCCGGCCTGACCGAACTGACGAGCCTGACCGCGAACGGCAACGGCGTGACCGACCTGTCGGCGCTGGCGTCGCTGACGAACCTCAAAACCCTGTCATTGATCAACAACAAGATCAGCGATCTCACCCTGCTGCCGAGCCTGCCGAACCTGGCGTCGCTGAACCTGGGCCGCAACCGGATCGAAGACCCGGCGCCGCTGCTCGACAAGCTCGACGGCAAAAAGCTCGTCACCCTGAACCTGAACGGCAACCGGATCACCGACGCCTCGGCCCTGGCGTCGTTCGGCAGCGGCAAACTCAACGAATGGACGAACACCGGCAACGGGCTGATCCTCAGCAGGAACCGGATCACCGACTTCACGCCGTTCGACAGCTGGACCAAGCCGCCGGACCCTTCGTCGCAGACGGGCGAACAGTCCCTCTACATCGGGGACTACACCGCCGGCGGGGTCGTCCTGCCCGAGCTGAAGCAGAGCTCGAAAATCACCGACCCGCTGAAGGTCGATCCGTCGAGCGCCGGGACCTACGACCCGGCGACGCGGCGCCTGACGCTGACCGACGAGAGCGCCGAAAGCGTTGAACTCAAGTCGGTGGTTCCCTTCGGCGGCTCCTCGCCGGACTTGCGCTGGACGGTGTTCTTCACGGACCCGCCGCTCGATCCGGGCGACGCCGATGGGCCTCTGGTCAGCGGCACGGCCCAGGTCGGCGAACAGATCAATGCCTCCGACGTCGGCCCGACGCTCGCGTCGTGCGACGGCGCCTACCGGTACCAGTGGCTGCGCGACGGCGAAGCGTTCGCGGGCAACCGGAATTTCGACAGCTCGCTCTTCCACCTGGGCGCTCCCGGCACCTCGCCCCTCTACCGGATCTCGCCGACCGACCTCGGCCACCGGCTGCAGATACAGGTCACCTGCAACGGGACCGGGGTGTCGCGGACGTCGATGGCGACGGCGGTCGTGACGGCCACCGAAGCCGAGCTGCCCGTGATCCAATCGCTGCAGGGCACGACCACTGCCTCTCGCGCCCCCGGCCAGCCGTTCGAGTTCGGCGGTCCGTTCCCGTGGGGCGTGCCCGGCGACCCGACGAATCCGACGATGTCGCTCTACGTGGCGCAGTTGAACGCGTCGGACCGGCTGGTGGATCCCTCCCAGCTGAGCGTGACGGCCTCCGTGGCGTACGACAACGGCTACATCGGCCCGCACACGATCGAGCCGGAGGACGTCCAGGTCACCGGCACCGGCGCGGAACGAACGATTGCGATCACGCCCCGTATTGCGACCCCGGTCGCCCAGTCGGGCTCGGCTGAAGCCAGGGTCACGGTGACGGTGACGGGGACGACCGGCAAGACGAGCACCTACTCGTTCTCCTACCGCGCCTCCGAACCGACGACGCCGACCAGCCGGGTGCTGTTCGGCTCCAGCGACGCGTCGACCGCGATCGGCGTCGGCGACGGCTACCTGCTCGTGGCCGACGACGAGAACTCGGTGATCCGCCTGTACGACGGCGAGGTGTCCGGTCGCGAGCTCGCGCAGTTCGCGCTCAGCGGCGGCCGCGGCGGCGAGATCGACGCGGAGTCCTCGGTCCGCAAGGGCGACTCGATCTGGTGGTTCGGCTCGCACGGCGTCAACAAGGATCGCGACCCGGATCCGTCGCGGGAGCAGGTATTCGAGACGAAGCTGACCGGCAGCGGGGCGAAAGCGAAGCTCACCTCGACCGGCGTCGTCTACGACGACCTGGCCCACGACCTGTACGCCTGGGACAACGAAAACGATGACCGCATCGGGCTCGACGTCGGCCAGGGCAAGACGAAGCCCGAAGCGCTCAACGGCTTCAACATCGAGGGTGCCGAGTTCTCCCCGGACGGCAGCGAGCTTTACCTGGGGCTGCGCGCCCCGATCGTGCCGGCCCAGCCCGGCGGTGAAGCGGTGATCGTCCCGGTCACCAACTTCGAGGACCTCACCTCGGGGGCGGCGACCAAAGCGACGTTCGCCGATCCGATCCTGCTCGACCTGGGCGGCGACAGCATCCGCGAGATCCGCAAGAACGCCCGCAACGAGTACCTGATCCTCAGCGCCCCGGCCGGGTTGCCGGGGCCAGGGGCGCCGACGCAGACGCTCTGGGCCTGGAACGGCGAGCGTGACTACGCGCCGCGCAAACTCACGACCGTGATCCCCACGGACGTCGAGCCCAGGCACACCGACAACGCCGGAGCGTGGGAGGGCATCGGTGCGATGCCCGAGCGCCTGATCCCGGGCGCCAAAGTGCGCCTGATCATGGACCAGGGCTACGACCAGCTTTACGGAGGCAGCACCGAGAACAAGGACGACGGCAACGATTTCACCAACAAGGCCCGCACCGACGAAGTCACGCTCGAAGGCCCGGTGGGCACGCTTGCCGAGCTGAACGGCTCGGGGGCGTTCCCCGACCAGGCCGCCAACACGATCGGGTCGGCCAAAGAGGTGACGGTCACCAACGGAGGCTCGAACGTGCTGCACGTCGGGCACGTGTACACGGACGACGAGGACCAGGCATCGGCGGACGACTTCCTGCTCAGCGGCGACAGCTGCTCGGGCAGGGTGCTGGCCCCGACCGAGTCCTGCGCCGTCCGGGTGCGCTTCGCCCCGGCGCGCCAGAACACGACCTCCGACGCGAGGCTCGTGATCGAGAGCGACATCCCCGGTGGCAGCAGCATCGTGGCGCTGACCGGCACGTCCACCGCGCTGCCCAAGGGCGAGGACGGCGATGACGGCGCCCCGGGCGCGCCCGGCCAGGACGGCCAGGACGGCGCTCCGGGTGCTGATGGCCAGGGCAGCAAGGGTGAAAAGGGCGATGGCGGTCCCCAGGGTCTGCCCGGCCCGCAGGGCCCGCAGGGCATCGCCGGTCGCGACGGTGCCGACGGCACCTTCCGGTTCATCACCGCAAATGCGTCGACCTCGGTCGTGCGGGGGAAGACCGCCAGGCTCAAGTTCCGGGCAGTCAATGACACCACCGCGAAGGTCAGCGGTGCCCTCCTGCGGCTCCTGGACAGCGGCGGCCTCCAGGTCGTTGGCGAACGCAGCGTCAGGGTGTCGACGATCGGGGCCGGAAAGACTGAGACGGTAAGCATGCCGCTCAGAGTGGGCGCCGGGGTCAAGCCTGGCAGCTACGTGATCAAGGTGAAGATCAGCGTCGGCGGAGAGAGCGCAACTCGCCAGGTCAAGCTGATCGTGATGCGTCGAGCGAAGTAGGCGTCGGTTTCGGCGTGCGGCGGGGAGGAAGGTGACTCCAGGAGGAATCTTCCGGAACGCGCAAGTAGACTTCGGTCAATGATGGCTGAGGGCCCGGGGGCTCATCGAGGGCTCGCGGCGTTCGCGCTCCCCTTCATCGTCGCGACGGCCCTGGCGTCAGGCGCGGTTGGTGCGATCACCGGTACGGCGGCGATTGCTTCGAGCAGTGTCGCGACCGCCTCCGCTTCACCGTCGCAGCTGCGCCAGTTCTGGACCCCGGCGAGGATGAAACGGGCGAAGCCGATGGAGGTCCAGGTGTCGAGCGGTGGTCTCCTGCCCTTCGCCAGGCCCGGTGGAGGTGGCGAAACGTCGCATCTGATTTCTGAGATGGCTTCGTCTGCAGGCGCCGAGGTCAGCTCGACCTTCGACGTGGTGGCCGACCCGACCGCAACGGAGGCGAGCCGCAACGGCGTCATCTTCTTCGAGGACAGGGGTGGACTGGCACGCTGTTCGGGCACGTCGGTCAACGCCCGGAACTTCAGCGTCGTCTTTACCGCGGCGCACTGCATTCACAGCGGCAGCCGCTGGGGACGGTGGTACAGAGGGCGCTGGGTGTTCGTGCCGGGGTATCGCTACGGACAGCTTCCCTTCGGCGTCTTTCCCGCCAAGTGGCTCGACACGACCCAGCTCTGGCGCCGCACCGGAAGTGAGAACGGGGACGTCGGTGCCGCCGTGGTGATGCGGAACGAACGCGGGGAACGCCTTGCTGACGCGGTCGGCGGCGCCGGGATCGCCTGGGGGCTGAAGGCGGATCAGGTCTTCGACGTTCACGGCTATCCGGCCGGGCCGCCGTTCGACGGGGAAACCCAGCGACTTTGCGCCGGGACGCCGTTCCTCGGTCACGACGTAAGTTCGTTCATCTGGGATGGGCCGCTCAATCTCGCTGTTGACTGCAACGTCACCGGCGGCGCCTCGGGCGGCGGCTGGACGATCCGCGGTGGGGTCCTCAACAGCGTCACCAACTACGGGCACCCTGAGGACCAGGCAACCGATTTCGGCGCCTACTTCGGCAAGGAAGTTGCCCGGCTGTACGGGCGGGCGGCGAGGGTTCGGTGAGGCGGCGGGGGACGCACCTGGGCCTGCTCGTGGGGGCGACGCTCGCGCTCTGCGCGGCACCTGCCGCGGCGGCCGCGACGCCGTTCGAGGTGCCGCTTCGTCCCTCGGAAAGCGTCCCCACTCAGCTCCGCGCCCTGGTCGGCGAGCGGATCGCCCCTGATAACACCACCAACCTCTCTTTCCACCCGGCCCTCTCGCTGACGACGGCCAACGGCTACCGGATCGGCGTGATTGGCATGGGCCAGGCGCTGGTGGTTGGAGTCACGCGAAAGGGCGGGCGTTCGATGACCGCATATGTCGCCCGCGGGACCGTGACGCCGCGCCGCCTGCAGGCGTCCTTCGGCCGCTATGGCCGCCTGGCCATGCGCTTCCGTCCATCCCCGAACCGCACCTGGCAGAAACCGCGACGTCGCTGCCGCGGCGCCGGCAGATTCATCGACCGACGCGGGGTGTTCGTCGGCAGCTTCCGCTTCCGCGGCGAAGACTCCTACGTCTCGGTTCAAGCGCACCGGGTGCCGGGACAGGTCAGCAGCGTTGCGCCGCAGTGCGCGAAGAGCGGCTCCTCGCATCGGGGGCAGCGCGCCAGCCGCTCGCCGAGGTCGGAACTCCGGCTTCCCGAACCCACGTTCCTCGTGGCGGCCTGGAGAGAGGGGGTCAGCGCGGCATCGTTCGGCGCGATCGAGTGGTTCGGCAAGACGCTCTTCTTTGCCTCGGTCGAGCGGAGCGAAGGCGGCGTCGCGATCCTCCGCATAGCCTTCGAAGCGGCCTCGGCTCGAGCGTTCGACCTGGATGACGCCCTCACCTTCGCGCGGGTCTCGCCGCCGGCTCCGTTCAAAGGCAACGGCACCTACCGGGCGGCGCCGGACGGGACCACGACCTGGACCGGCGCCCTTGCGGTGAACTTCCCGGGCGCACCTCGCTTTCCCCTGACCGGGCCGCCGTTCGAGCCGTTGCTGTCGGCCGGGTTCCCTGGCGAGGAGCCGCTGCTGTTTGCGCCGTAGGGGCTGTTAGTGGGGCCTAGCGCTGCCAGTTCGGGCGCAGGTAGGCCTCTTCGAACCCCGCCCGGAGGATGTTGCGGTAGCTGGCGCTGGGGCGGTCGGGAACGCGCTCGCCGGTCTCGACGAAGAGGGTCTGGCAACCCGCGTCGACCGCGTCGAGGATGCGGTGGTGGAGGAGAGCGAGCTGGCAGCCCCGCCCCCGCGCGAGCTCGAGGGTGGCGGCGATGCCGAACTCGGCGACGCTGCCATGGACGTGCATCGCGGCGCAGGCTTGGGTCACGTCGTCCACGCGGGCGACGTAGCAGCGCCAGCCGCTCCGTCCCGGCAGCTCTGCGAAGAAGGCCGAGGCCCAGGCCGGCAGGCCGAAGCCGGTGGCGGCGATCATCCCGAACGGCTCCTGGCCAGGCTCGGTCAGCTCGACAACCTCGACGTCGCTGGGGGCGGCGAAGCGCGGTGGGTGCCCGTCGCGGGCGAACTTCATCCAGGCATAGCCCGGCCCGTAGCCGTTGGCGGCCAGCCACTGCTCCGCCGCCTCAGTCTCCGTCAATCCCGGCGTCACCGGGACGTAGCTGGCGACTCCCTGGGCTTTCACCCACTCCGCAGCGGCGGCGAGATGTCCTTCGGCCACCGCCCCGGGGGCGGTGGCTCCGAGGATCAGGTTCATCATGCCGACGCCCGGCAGCGCGGTCACGATCGATGCCTGCACCGGTCCGAAGTCACGCAGCTCGACGCCGTGCTCGCGCGCGGCGTCGACCGGGACCGATTCCCAGATCTCGCGCCAGAACCGGCCCTCGACCAGGTCCAGCGACCGCGGGTCGAACCTGACGCCGCCTTCAGTTTCACCAGGCTCCATAGGCATCGCCAGCATAAGTGGCGATTTGATCGCCAGGTTGGGGCGCACATCTGTCAGCCTGACCGTGTGAGCGTTGCCAGCGCACCCGCCCCGAGCGCGAAGCAGGCAGGCGAGATCCCTGAAAACCAGGTGATCGTCCTGTTCGGGGCGACCGGCGATCTGGCCAAACGGAAGCTGCTGCCCGGGATGTTCCACCTCGAGCAAGTCGGCCTGATGCCGAAGCGCTTCCGCATCATCGGCGCGGCGCGCCACGAGGTCGATCTGGATGAGTTCCGCGAGGTCGCCCGCCAGGCGATCGAGGCCTCGGGGCGCGAGGACATGTCGCCGGCGACCTGGGATCCCTTCGCCGAGTCGCTCCGCTTCGTCACGGTCGGCGACGGCTTCGACGCGCTCGGGGAGGAAATCGCAACCGCCCGCGAGGAACTCGGCGGTGAGGCCAGCCTCCTCTATTACATGGCGCTGCCTCCAATGGCGGCGGCGGGCACCGTCGAAGCGCTGGGCGCCGCCGGCCTCGGCCACGGCGCCCGGGTGATCACCGAGAAGCCGTTCGGCACCAATCTGACCTCTTCTCGGGAGCTGAACGAGATGCTGCACTCGGTATTCGAGGAGCACTGCATCTACCGGATCGACCACTACCTCGGCCGCGAGGCAGTGCAGAACCTGCTGGCCCTCCGCTTCGCCAACGGCATGTTCGAGCCGGTCTGGAACCGCAACCACATCGACCACGTGCAGATCGACGTTCCCGAGACGCTCGGGATCGAAATGCGGGGCAGCTTCTACGAGCAGACGGGCGCTTTCCGCGACATGATCGTCACCCACCTCTTCCAGGTGCTGGGCTTCGTCGCGATGGAGCCGCCGACCTCGCTGCAGCCGAAGGCGCTTGGGCTCGAGCGCGAGAAGGTCTTCGACTCGATGCCGCCGCTCTCGCCCGAGAACGTCGTCCGTGGCCAGTACGACGGCTACCGCGACGAAAAGGGGGTTGCACCCGACTCAACCACCGAGACCTTCATCGCGGTCAAAGCCTTCATCGACAACTGGCGCTGGGAGGGGGTGCCGTTCTACCTGCGCTCAGGCAAGCGGATGGCCGAGAACCGGCACCTGCTGACGATCGCCTTCGCGCAGCCGCCGCGGCGCATGTTCCCGCTCGACTGCGACCAGATCGCCGAGGCCTTCGGGCACGATCACCTCACCTTCGAGCTCGGCGACCCAGGCAGCATCTCCGCCTCCTTCCTTGCCAAGGTCCCCGGCCCGAAGATCGAGCTCGGGGAGGCCCATATGCGCTTCAGCTACGCCGACACCTTCGGCGGTGGCGAGCAGGCGCTCGACGCCTACGAGCGACTGATCCACGACGTCATGGTCGGCGACCGCGCCCTGTTCACCAGCTCCGAGGCGATCGAGCGCCTCTGGGAGATCTCCGAGCCGGTGCTGGAGCGGCCGCCGCCGGTGCAGCCGTATGAGCCCGGCTCGTGGGGCCCGCCGCGCGCCGACGACCTGATCGCGCCGCGCCGCTGGCACCTGCCCAGCGACCACGTCTGAGCCAGATCCAGGGAACGGAAAAGGGCCCCCTGAGGGGCCCCTTGTTTCCGAAGGACGTACCACCAGAGAAATCTAGATCGCTGGCTCGTCGGTCCTCGAGCTTGGAAGTTCTAGCTGTCGCTGCTCGTGCGACGTACTAATAAACACGGGTGGGACTGAAAAGTTGCACCGATTGCATCGGCCGGCACAGCGGCGACCTTTAGCCGGACGGCGACCGCCGCCCGGCTTCCGGTTGCCGCTGCTAGATTCAGGCCTCCCGGGCGTTTAGCTCAGTTGGGAGAGCGCCAGCTCGACAAGCTGGAGGTCACTGGTTCGAGCCCAGTAACGCCCATCTCCTCGGGACCGAGGCCGCGGGTTCAGGCGGTCGGCACCTCAATCTCCTGCGGCTGGGTCAACCGCAGGTGGTTGCCCGACGGGTCGCGAAAGCCCGAGTCGATCCCGTAGGGACGCTGTTCGGGTGCTTCGACGAATTCGACCCCGAGGGCGCTCAGCCTCTCGTAATCGGCCTGACAGTCGTCGGTGGTCAGGAACACCGTCGCCCCGGCGCCCTTCGCCATCAGGGCGGTGATCTGGTCGATCGTCTCCCGCTCGAACACCGGGTGTCCTGGGATCGCCATCAGGGTGATGCCGACGTCCTCCTGGCCGGCAGGGCCGACCACGAGCCAGCGGAACTCGCCGAGCTCGGCGAGCGTAACGTCGGCCCGCACCTCCATGCCGAGTTTCTCGGTGTAGAAGGCGAGCGCCTCGTCCTGATCGTGTACCCACAGCTGCGCGTATGCGATTTTCATCGTTACCTCCAGATTGGAATTCAGCTCGAGGCGACTTTAGGTCGGCATCGGCGCGCTGTCTTCTCGAAACGTGCGGTGTTGCGGGCGGCCGTAGGCGCGGATGAAGCAGGCGGGCACCCGAGCGAGGTTCGAGGCCGGCGGGAAGGAGGCGCGGTACTCGGTCGGGGTCTTGCCGTAGGTGCGTTTGAAGCTGGTCGTGAAGGAGCCGACGCTGGTCAGCCCAACCGCGAGGCAGATCTCCGCAACCGAGTTATCGGTCGACCGCAGCAGCGACGCCGCCCGCTCGAGGCGCCGGGTCAGCAGGTAGGCGTGCGGCGACTCCCCGAAGGCGCGCCGAAACTCACGGCTGAAATGGGCGCGGGAGAGACCCGCGGCCCCCGCCAGATCATCGACGTCCAGCGGCTCGGAATACCGCGCATCGGCAAGGTCCTTCGCGCGCAGCAGATGGCGGGCTGGTGGTACGAACGCCACCTCCGCAGTTTAGGCTCGCCGCCTTGTGATCGGGACCTATGCAGCGGTGCTGGCTGTCTGCGGGGCGTCGCTGGCGATCGGGCAGGCGGCGATCGCGCTCTGCGGGGCGCGGCGCTGGTCGTGGCTGTCACCGGCCGTCGGGCTGGCGCTGCTCTGCGCGCTCTGCTGGGGGACGGTGCGGCTCGGCGGCGACGGCATCGTCTCGGCCGTCGCGGTGGCGTTGCTGACGTGCGGCTCGATCGCCTATCTCTGGGGGCGCCTGGAGGATGGGAGGGAGGCGCTGCGCACGGGCTGGCCCGTCGCGCTGATCGCGCTCCTGGCGGCCTCGCTTCCGTTCGTGGCCGAAGGCCACTTCGGGATTCTCGGCACCAGCTTCAACCCCGACATGTCGCAGCACCTCCTGGCCGCCGACCGGCTCGCCCACGGTCACGGCTCCCAGCTCCTTCACCAGGGTTACCCGCTCGGCCCGCACGCGATCGTCGTCGCTCTGAATAAGGGCCTCGGCATCGGCCTGGTGCAGGGGTTCAGTGGGCTCACGGTCGCCGTAGCTGTCTTGGCTCCGCTGACGGCCTTGGCCGCGCTCTCGAACCTGAAGCCGATCCCACGCACCGCCGCCGCCCTCGTCGTCGGCCTCGCGTACGTGGTCGCCTCCTACTTCGCCCAGGGCGCTTTCAAGGAGACGATGCAGGCTCTTTTCGTCCTCGCCTTCGCACTCGCCCTGCGCGAGTCGACCCGCTCCTGGCGCGACCTTCCCCTCCGCTTCGTCCCGGCCGCCCTGATCGCCGTCGGCAGCATCTACACCTACAGTTTCCCGGGCCTGATCTGGCTGGTCGGCACCGCTGTCATCTGGGCGGCGGCTGAGTACGTCATGGAAAGGCGGTGGCCGTCGCTTCGGGGCGTGCTGCTGGCTGTCCTGACCTTCGCGGTGCTTGTTGCGCCGGAGATCGGCCGGATGATCGACTTCCAGAGCTTCGAGACCTTCGACCCCAGCGGCCCCGGCCTCGGCAACCTCTTCGGCCAGATCTCGCCCTTCGAGGCGCTCGGCATCTGGCCCTCCGGCGACTTCCGCCTCGCCCCGGGGGACGGGGCGGTTCCGGCGATCGGCTACTACCTCGGCGCCGCCTTCGCCTCGGTCCTGCTGCTCTACGGCATCGCTCGCTGCTGGAAGCGGCGCGAGTCGGCGCTGCTCGCTGGTCTTGCCGCTGCAGCCCTCGCCTACGCCGCGGGCCGGATAGTCGGCACCGCCTACGCCTCGGCCAAGGCGATCGAGATCGCCGCGCCTCTTGTGGCGCTGACGATTCTCCTGCCGCTGCTCGATCGCGCCGAGCTGAGCCTTTTGGTCGCCAGGGGACCCAAAGGCTCAGCTCGACCAGCGATAGCGATTGTCGCCGCGGCGTTTGTCCTTGCCGCGGGCGCTTGCTCGCTCCTGGCCCTTGCCAATGCCCCGGTCGGTCCCACGTCCTACTCGCCGGCTCTCACCGGCCTGCGCCCGCTTGTCGCCGCCGACTCGACCCTCGTGCTTGCCTCCGAGGAACTGCTCGCCGACGAACACGGCGTCCCCTACATTTCCTGGGAGCTGCGTGGCGGTCGCGTCTGCATCGAAGCCGACAGCGAAGCCGGCGGGCGGCCGCCACAGGGCGTTGGCTTCGTCGTCACTCGCGCCGCGCCGGACCAGCCGCCGTTCCCAGCCTTGCGCGTCCGCAAGGTCGCGCCCCCGTACGTCCTCTGGGAATCGACCACTCCCGTCCGCGGCCAGAGTCCCTGTCCGCTGATTGCCGTACGCCAGGCGCGCCAGGGCCCGGCTCGCTGAGCGTTCGTTCTTTGTAGCCCACGGGGATACAAACGACGAACGCAGCCGCCGCGTACGATGGCCGCATGGAGGCCGCGACGAAGAAACTGACTGTCACCCTGCCCGACGGGAAACCGCTGGAGCTGCCCGCGGACGCGACCGGGGCCGATGCCGCCGCGGCGATCGGGCCCGGGCTGGCGAAGGCGGCGCTGGCGATCCGCGTCGATGGTGAGCTGCGCGACCTCTCGGCACCGCTGCCGGAGACGGGCGCCGAGGTTGCGATCCTCACCGACCGCGATCCCGAGGCGCTGGAGCTGATCCGCCACGACGCCGCCCATGTGATGGCCGAGGCGGTGACCGAGCTCTACCCGGGGACCAAGGTGACGATCGGCCCCCCGATCGAGTCCGGCTTCTACTACGACTTCGAGTTCCCGCCGGATACAAAGATCACCGAAGACGACCTCGGCAAGATCGAAGCGGCGATGAAGGAGCACATCGCCGCCGACGAGGCGTTCTCCCGGCGCGACATCCCCGCGACCGAGGCGGTCGAGCTGTTCAGGCAGCAGGGCCAGGACTACAAGGTCGAGCTGATCGAGGATCTGATCCGCGACGAAGGCGTGGAGACGGTCTCGCTCTACCGCAACGGGCCCTTCGAGGACCTCTGCCGCGGGCCGCACAGCCCCTCGACCGGGCGGATCAAGGCGCTCAAGCTCAGCTCGGTCGCCGGCGCCTACTGGCGCGGCGACGAGAACCGCGAGCGGCTGACCCGGATCTACGGCACCGCCTTCTTCTCGAAGAAGGACCTCGAACAGCACCTGGAGCGGATCGAGGAAGCCAAAGCCCGCGACCACCGTCGCCTCGGTCCCCAGCTCGGCCTCTTCATGCTCCGCGACGAGGCGCCGGGAATGCCCTTCTGGCTGCCGAACGGGACCACCCTGCTGCACCTGATCGAGGACCAGGTCCAGGAGCAGTTGCGCAAGCGCGGCTACCAGGAGATCGCGACGCCGCACATCCTCGACGAGCAGCTCTGGCACCGCTCCGGTCACTGGGACAACTACCGCGACGAGATGTACTTCATGGAGGACGACGAGCGCCGCTTCGCGCTGCGGCCGATGAATTGCCCGGGCGCCTGTCTGGTTTATGGCTCCGATCGCCACTCCTATCGCGAGCTGCCGCTGCGCCTGGCCGAGTTCGGCCGCGTCTCGCGCAACGAGCGCGAGGGTGTCCTGCACGGCCTCCTGCGTGTCCGCGCCTTCACCCAGGACGACGCCCATGTCTACTGCACCGAGGAGCAGATCACCGGCGAGGTGGCGAGTATCTGCGAGGCGATCGACGAGCTCTATGCCCGCTTCGGCTTCGAGGACGTCCGGGTCGAGCTCTCGACCAGGCCGCCGAAGTCGATGGGCACCGACGAGCAGTGGGAGAAAGCCGAGGCGGCACTGGCCGAGGCGCTCGACCAGCAGGGCCGCGAGTACGAGTTGCACCCCGGCGACGGCGCCTTCTACGGGCCGAAGATCGACTTCCACATCACCGACGCGCTCGGCCGCTCCTGGCAGTGCGGCACCTGCCAGCTCGACTTCCAGATGCCCGAGCGCTTCGACCTCTATTACACCGGCGCCGACGACGCGCCCTACCGGCCGGTGATGATCCATCGCGCCCTGCTGGGCTCGATGGAGCGCTTCGCCGGGATCCTGATCGAGCACTACGCCGGCCGCTTCCCGGTCTGGCTGGCGCCGGTGCAGGCGATCGTCCTCTCGATCTCCGACCGCCACAACGACTACGCGGTGAAGGCGATGACGGAGCTGCGCGAACTCGGGGTCCGGGTCGCCGTCGACGACCGCTCTGAGTCGATCGGCAAGAAGGTCCGCGACGCTGCGATCGGCCGCTATCCCTACATGCTGGTGGTCGGCGATCGCGAGCAGGAGGCGGGCGCCGTGTCCGTGCGCTCGCACGAGGACGGCGAGCTGGGGGAGATGTCGCTGGCCTCCTTCGCCGACCGGATCAAGTCCGAGACCGGCGTCGCCTGAGCGCCGACGGGTTGCCAAGCCTCCATCTGCCTCTATACTCCGCCCGACTTGACTGCAGGCACCTCAAATCACCGCCGCCGCTGAGCGCTCCGTGCCTGTGTCCCGATCTCTCGTCCCCTTGAAGCTCCACCGCTCTTTTAGCTAGTGCCGGTTCCTCGTAGGTTCGATCGGCGCCCACCAGAGCGCGACACTACTCGGATAAACGAGCGCATCCGCGTGCCGCAGGTGCGCCTGATCGGCGCCGACGGCGAGCAGCTCGGCATCGTCGAGATCAACGACGCCCTCAAACGTGCCCAGGAGGCCGACCTCGACCTGGTTGAGGTCGCCCCCGGCTCGAAGCCGCCGGTGACCCGCCTGCTCGACTACTCGAAGTACAAGTACGAGCAGGAGCAGAAGCAGAAGCAGGCGCGCAAGCACCAGCAGCAGGTCAACATCCGTGAAATCAAGCTGCGGCCGAAGATCGCGACGCACGACTACGAGACCAAGAAGGGTCACGTCGAGCGCTTCCTCAAACACCACGACAAGGTCAAGGTCACGATCATGTTCCGCGGTCGCGAGCAGGCCCATCCGGAGCGCGGCCGGGCGCTGCTGCAAAAACTCTTCGAGGACCTCGGCGGCATCGCCGTAATCGAGTCGGCGCCGCTGCAGGAAGGCCGCAACATGAGCATGTTGCTGGCCCCGAGCAAAGAGGTCGACAAGCTGGACGGGGCGGCGCCGGCTGAGGATGATGGCTCGGCTGAGGCTCCGGCTGAGTCTTGAGCGCCTCTCCCGGTAGGGGTTTCGCTTAACTTTTTCGAGTTCGCTTGCCGGCTGTCGCCCGTTTCGGCGCGGCGAAAAAGTACAAGACGCTTCACCCCTACCGGGAGAGGCGCTAGGCGCGGGCGGCGACTACGTCGGCGATGCGCTCGGCGGCTTTTCCGTCCCAGAGGGGGGGAGACTCCGGAGGTGGTCCGTGGCCCGCTGCCAGCGCTGCTGGGATGCCGGCGATTGCGGCTGGGTCGAGGCCGAGCAGGGTGTTGGTGCCGGCTCGGATCGTGACCGGGCGCTCGGTGTTGTCGCGCAGGGTGAAGCAGGGGATGCCGAGGTAGGTCGTCTCCTCCTGGATTCCGCCGGAGTCGGTCAGCACCGCGCCGGCGTCGGCAAGCAGGGAGAGAAAGTCGATGTAGCCGAGTGGCTCGATCAGAAGCAGTCCCGGGTGCTCGGCCTCGACGCTCTCCATCATCTTGCGGGTACGGGGGTGGACCGGGAAGACGACCGGCATCTCGCGGGCCAGCGCGGCGAGCTGTTGCACCGTCTGGGGCAGCAGCGGGCCGTCGACCAGGGCCGGTCGGTGCAGGGTGACGAGGGCGTAGGCGCCGGGCTCGACCCCGAGCCTGCCGGCTGCGCCGGCGGCCCGGATGCGGCCCTCGAGCGCGACCAGGGTGTCGATCATCGTGTTGCCGACCATGTACATGCGCTCGTCGGGAATGCCTTCGGCGCGCAGGTTGTCGATCGCCTCGTCGCTGTGGATGAAGAGCAGCTCGGAGAAGCGGTCGGCGACGATCCGGTTGACCTCCTCCGGCATCGTCATGTCGAAGCTGCGCAGG
Source organism: Solirubrobacterales bacterium (assembly GCA_035694165.1). Taxonomy (GTDB): domain Bacteria; phylum Actinomycetota; class Thermoleophilia; order Solirubrobacterales; family 70-9; genus VAYN01. Next base: position 17,567 of record DASSFS010000092.1, read on the forward strand.
CCGGACTCGATATGGGCGACCGGGATGCCGAGCTTGACCGCGGTCAGGACCGCCGCCAGGGTGGAGTTGACGTCGCCGGGGACGATCACCAGGTCCGGGCGCTCCTCGAGCAGGACCGGCTCCAGCCGCTCCATCGTCCGGGCCGTCATCTCTGCGTGGCTACCGGAGCCGACCTTGAGCATGTGGTCTGGCGCCGGCACGCCCAGCTCCTCGAGGAAGACCTCCGACATCAGGCGGTCGTAGTGCTGACCGGTATGGACGATCGCGTGCCGGCCCTCGGGCAGGCGCGTCCGCAGGGCCCCGATCACCGGCGCCGTCTTGACGAAGTTGGGCCGCGTCCCGATCACGTAGAGGATCCGCATCGCGGCGCCAGCGTACCCACGCCGGAGGCCGCGACTCCGCTCAGGGGTCGTGGTCTGCTTCAATACCGGCCCGATGCCGAAGATGAAAACTCATTCGGGCGCCAAGAAGCGCTTCAAGAAGACTGCCACCGGCAAGTTGCGTGGCCGTCGCGCCTACTCCAGTCACATTCTGGAGAAAAAGTCGCCGAAGCGGAAGCGGAAGATGGCGAAACCGGTTGAGATCTCTCCCCACGACGCACCGACGGTGCGGAAGCTGCTCGGGGGCAAATAGATGGCCCGCGTCAAGCGCTCCGTCCACGCGCGCAAGAAGCGCCGCAAGGTTCTGAAGGAAGCGAAGGGCTATTTCGGCCGCAAGCATTCCTCCTACCGTTTCGCCAAAGAGCAGGTGCAGCGGTCGGGGATGTACGCCTACCGCGACCGTCGCAACAAAAAGCGGACTTTCCGCCGCCTCTGGATCACCAGGATCAACGCTGCCGCCCGGCTCGAGGGCATGAGCTACTCGGACCTGATGTACGGCCTCAAGCAGGCCGAAGTCGAGGTCAACCGCAAGATGCTGGCCGAGATCGCCGTTTCCGATCGCGATGCCTTCCGCCGATTTGTGGAGCTAGCCCGGGAGGGTGCGGCCGCCTAGCGGCAACACCGACACTTCTCTCTCCCGGGCGGGCCGTGAAGACGGCCCGCTTTTTCGTTCCAGGAGAAGAAACGACCGACCAGAAAAGACAGGCACAAACGCACCACCAACACCATGACTATCGCCAGCCCCCAAAACGAGAAGCTGAAGCTGGTCCGCAAGCTGCGCGACCGCAAGCACCGCGAGCGCGAGGGGCTGTTCGTGACCGAGGGCGAGGACCTGGTCGAAGCGGGGCTGGCGGCTGGCGCTGAGCCGCGTTTCCTCCTGAGCGCGGCCGGTTCGGAGCTGGCGCCTCAGTGGGGGGGCGATGAAGTCGAGCCGGAGCTGCTGGCGGCGGCCTCCGCACTCGGTTCGGGTACCCGGGCGATCGCCGTCTGGGCGCTGCGCTGGGCGGAGCAGCCCCAGGCGCCCTGTATCTACCTGCATGGAGTCGGCGACCCGGGCAACGTCGGAGCTGTCGTCCGCAGCGCCGACGCTCTGCTCGCCGGCCCGGTCGCGCTCGGGCCGGGCTGCGCCGACCCGTTCTCGCCGAAAGCGGTGCGGGCCAGCATGGGTTCGATCTTCGCCCAGCCGCCGGCCCGGGTTGGGGTGGAGGAGACGCCGGCGCCGAGGGTGGCGCTGGTCGCGCACGGCGGCGCCGGGCTCGATCAGCTCGCCGGGGCGGCAACGCTCTGCCTCGGGGCCGAGCGCGAGGGCCTGCCGGCGGAGGTGCTCGCCGAGTGTCAGGTCGAGGCGACGATTCCGCTGCGGCCAGGCGGCGCCGAGTCGCTCAACGTCGCTGCCGCCGCGGCGATAGCCGCACAGCGGATATCGTCGCTCGCCATGCCGGAGGCACAGCCTGATGCTTGAGCGGATCGAGGAGATCAGGGGCGAGGCCGCGACGGCGATCGCTGATGCCGGCTCGACCGCCGCGCTGGAGGAGTTGCGGGTCCGCTACCTCGGCCGCAAAGCAGAGCTGACCACGATCCTGCGCGGAATCGCCGAACTGCCAGCGGAGCAACGGGGCCAGGTCGGCGGCGCGGCCAACAAGGCCCGCAAGGAGCTGGAGGCGCTGCTGGAGGCGAGCGCTGGGCGGCTCGACGCCAGCGAGCTGGAGAGCCGCCTCGCGGCCGACCGCATCGACGTAACCCTGCCGGGGGCGCCGCCGCGGCCGGTCGGCCACGCCCACTTGATCGCCCGCACGACGCGGCTGATCGAGGACGTGATGGTCGGGCTCGGCTACCAGGTGATGGAGGGGCCCGAGATCGAGCACGACTACTACAACTTCACCGCCCTCAATCACCCGCCGGGCCACCCGGCGCGGATGCTCCAGGACACCTTCTACGTGCAATCGCACCCGGAGCTGCTGTTGCGGACCCATACCTCGCCGGTCCAGGTGCGCTCGATGGAGTCGCAGCCACCGCCGATCTTCATCATCGTCCCCGGCAAGGTCTACCGGCGCGACTCCGACGCCACCCATAGCCCGATGTTCCACCAGATGGAGGGGCTGGCGATCGCCGAGGACATCACCCTCGCCGACCTGCAGGGGACGCTGCTGGCGCTGGTGCGGGCGATCTTCGGCGACGAGCGCGAGGTGCGCCTGCGGCCCCACTTCTTCCCCTTCACCGAGCCCAGTGTCGAGGTCGACGTCTCCTGCTTCCAGTGCGGCGGCAGTGGCTCCCTCGCCGACGGCGCGCGCTGCAACCTCTGCAAGGGCCAGGGCTGGATCGAGATCCTCGGTGCCGGCATGGTCGACCCCAACGTGCTCGGTTTCGTCGAGCAGAACGGGTATGACCCCGAGCGGGTCCAGGGCTTCGCCTTCGGCCTCGGGGTCGAGCGGGTGGCGATGCTGCGCCACGCGGTGCCCGACCTGCGGCGCTTCTTCGACAACGACGTGCGGATGCTGGGGCAGTTCGGATGAAGGGCCAGAAATGAGAGTGCCGTACTCATGGCTGCGCGAGTACTGCGACCCCGGCGTCGGGGTGGCGGAGATCGCCGAGCGGCTGGTGATGACCGGGACCGAGGTCGAGCGGATCGGCGCCGTCGGCCCACCCTCCGGGGACGGCTTCGTCGTCGGCAAGGTGCTCAGCGCCGAGCAGCACCCCAACGCCGACCGGCTGCGCGTCTGCATGGTCGACAGCGGCGATGGCGAGCGCACGATCGTCTGCGGCGCCCCCAATGTCGCCGCCGGCCAAACCGTCGCGGTGGCGCTGCCCGGGGCCCGGATGCCGGGAGGCGAGAAGCTGCGCAAGGCAAAGCTGCGGGGCGTGGGCTCGGAAGGGATGATCCTCTCGGTCTCTGAGCTGGAGATCGGCGCCGACGCCGACGGGATCCTCGTGCTCGAGGACGAGACGGCCCCGGGAACGCCGTTGACCGAGGTCCTGCCGATCGCCGAGTCGGTGCTGGAGCTGGAGGTGACGCCGAACCGGGTCGACTGCTTCGGGATCTGGGGCGTCGCCCGCGAGGTCCACGCGATCTCAGCGGCGCCGCTCGCCCCGGAGCCCTGGAGCGAGGATGCGACCGCGGAGGGTGAGGGAGCGGCCACCGACTTCGCCTCGGTCACGGTCGAGGCGCCGGAGCTCTGCCCGCGCTTCACCGCTCGTGTCTTCACCGACGTCGAGGTCGGGCCGTCGCCGCTCTGGCTGCAGGCGCGTCTGACCGCGGCCGGGCAGCGGCCGATCAACAACGTCGTCGACATCACCAACTACGTGATGCTGCTGACCGCCCAGCCGTTGCACGCCTTCGACCTCGACAAGGTCCCGGGCGGGGAGCTGACCGTGCGGACCGCCGCCGAGGGCGAGAAGATGACCACCTTGGACGGGGTTGAGCGCAGCCTCGATGCGGAGACTGTGCTGGTCTGCGACAGCAACGGCCCCAGCGGCATTGCCGGGATCATGGGCGGCCAGGTCTCCGAGGTCTCGGAGGCGACGACGCGGGTGCTGCTCGAGGTCGCCAACTGGAACGGCACCAACATTCTCCGCACCTCGCGGCAACTGGGGTTGCGCTCCGAGGCCTCCTCGCGCTTCGAGAAGCAGCTGCACCCTGCCCTTTGCATGCGCGCACAGCAGATCGCCTCACGGCTGCTGGTCGAGCTCTGCGGGGCGAAGCTGGTGCCAGGGACGATCGACGTCGCCGCTGAGATCCCGGCCCCGCCCCGGATCGAGCTGCGGGCGGCCCGGGTTGAGGGCCTGCTGGGGATGTCGATCCCGCAGGCCGATCAGGTCGCCTACCTGGAACGGCTCGGCTTCGGGGTCGAGGTCGACGGGGAGGACCTGCAGGTCGAGGTCCCGCCCGACCGCCACTACGACGTCACCCGCGAGGTCGACCTGATCGAGGAGGTCGGTCGCATCCACGGTTTCGACAAGCATTTGCCGACGACGCTGCCGGCGGTTGCGGAGAAGGTCGGCGGCCTCAGCCGCGAGCAGCAGCTACGGCGCCGGGCCGAGGACGCCCTGCGCGGGCTCGGTTTCGACCAGATCGTAGGCTGGAGCTTCACCGACCCCGGCGAGCCGGGTCGATTGCGGATCCCGGCGGGAGACCCCCGTGGTGACGGTGTGGAGCTGGCGAACCCGCTCTCCGAGGACCAGTCGGTGATGCGGACGACGCTGCTCGGCTCCCTGCTCGACGTCGCCTCGCGCAACCTCGCCCGCGATGCCGATGCCGTCGCCCTCTTCGAGTCGGGGCAGGTCTACCTACAGCTCGACGCGAGTGGCGAGGGCCCGCTGGCCGGAGTCTTTGCCGGCGAGCGCCCGGCTCCGTTTGCCGAGCCGCACCGCCTCGCCTCGCTCGCGGTCGGGCCGCTGGTCGAGAAATCCTGGCGGGGGGGTGGCGAGCCGGCCGACTTCTTCGCCTTGAAGGCTGTGCTGGAAGCGCTCGCCGGTCAGCTCGGCGTCGCCCCCAGCTTCGAACAGGCGCCCGAGCCGTTCCTGCACCCAGGTCGCGCCGCGGCGGTCCTGATCGACGGCGTCCCGGTCGGCTGGATCGGCGAGATCCACCCGCTGGTCTGCCGCGACTGGGACGTCGAGGCGGCGGTCGGCTTCGAAATCGCCACCGCGGCGCTGGTCGGCGCCGCGACCGTCGGCGAGGAGGTCTACGAGGACGTCACCACCTTCCCCGCCGTGGATCAGGACCTCGCCGTCGTCGTCCCGGTCGAGGTGACCGCCGTCGCGGTCCACGACGCGGTGCTCGAGGGCGGCGGAGAGCTGCTGCGCGAGGCTCGGGTCTTCGACCTGTATGAGGGCGAGCAGTTGGGGGAGGGCCGCAAGAGCCTGGCGCTGCGGCTCGAGTTCCGTGCCCCCGACCGCACCCTCACCGACGAGGAGGTCGCCCGCCTGCGCGACTCGATCAAGGCCGAGCTCGAGGCGATCGGAGGGAGTCTGCGTGAGTGATCTGGATCGACAACCGCTGGTCGGCGAGCCGGCGGCCCGGGTTCTTGTCGCTGGCGCTTCCGGCTTCACCGGCGCCCTGGCTGCCCAGATCGCCTGGCACCACCCGCGGCTGCAACTGGTTGCGATCACCTCGCGCAGCGACGCCGGCAAACAGCTGCAGGACCTCTATCCGCGCTACCGGGTGCCGCTGGAGTTGACCGAGCTCGACCTCGACCGGGTCGAGGGGATCGACGCCGCAATCGTCGCCTATCCCCACGGTGCCGCCGCGCCGACCGTCGCCGCGCTGCGCGCCAAAGACATCCTCGTCGTCGACCTCTCGGCCGACTTCCGCCTGCGCGATATAGACATCTACAAGCTCTGGTACGGCGAGCACGGCGCCCCCGAGCTGTTCGGCCAGGGCGTCTATGGGCTGACCGAGATGTACCGCGAGGAGCTGCGCGGGGCGAAGCTGGTGGCGACGCCCGGCTGCTACCCGACCGCCGCTGTGCTGGCGCTGGCACCGCTGGCCGAACGGGGCATCCTCACCGACGCCGTTGTCAACGCGATGCAGGGGACGTCCGGCTACGGCCGCAGCAGCGACGACCTAGTCCACTTCTCGGCGATGGCTGAAAACGCCTTCCCCTACAAGACCGAGGGCCACCGCCACCGGCCCGAGATCGAACAGGAGCTGGCCGCGCTGGGCAGCCCAGCCCCGGTTACCTTTGTGCCCCATCTGCTGCCACTCGACCAGGGTGAGCTGGCGAGCTGTGTCGCCACGGTCAGCGAGCCCGTTTCCAAGGACGAGGTGCAGGCCTTCTACCGGGAGCGCTTCGAGGCCGAGCCCTTCGTGCGGGTTCTCGACCGGCCGCCAAACCTGCGCGCGGTGCGCGACACCAACGAGTGCCACGTCTACGTCACCGTTGAGGAGCGCGGCCGCGTACTCGCCTTCTCCGCGATCGACAACATCTGGAAGGGGGCATCGGGGCAGGGGATCCAGAACCTCAACTTGATGCTCGGGCTCGACGAGACCGAGGGCTTGCGGTGAGCGCCGTGGAAACCGACGCTTTCTTCAGGTCGCGCTGGGTGCAGGCGCCGGAGGGGCTCGAGGAGCTCGACCCGGTGCAGCTGGCGCCGGGGTTTCGCGCCGCCGGGGCTCACTGCGGGCTCAAGGGCGGTGGCAGGACTGACGTCGGCCTGATCGTCTGCGACGAGGAGGCCGTGACCTCCTCGATCTTGCTGACCCGCAACGCGTCTTCGGCTGCGCCGGTGCGGGTCTGCCGTGAGCGCTGCGATCGCGGCCGGATCCGCGCCGCCGTCGTCAACTCCGGCAACGCCAACGCCGAGACCGGCGAGAAGGGCTATGCCGACGCCCTGGCGATGTGCGAACGGACCGCGGACGCGCTTGGCCTGCAGGCGTCCCAGGTCGCCGTCGCCGAGACCGGGACGATCGGGGTGCCGCTACCGGTCAGCGCCGTGCTGGTCGGGATCGAGGAGGCGGCCGGCCGGCTCTCGGCGAGCGGCGGCGGGGACTTCTCCGATGCGATCCTCACCACCGACCGTTGGCCCAAGCGCTGCACCCTGCGGGTCGGCGGCGTCACCCTCTCCGCCCAGGCCAAGGGCGCGGGGATGATCGAACCGAACATGGCGACGATGCTCTGCTTCATCCAGACCGATGCCGTTGTGGAGAACGCTGATGCGGCCCTGCGCGAGGCCGTCGATGCCTCCTTCCACCGGATCACGGTCGACGGCCAGATGAGCACCAACGACACCGTCCTGCTGCAGGCGACCGGGGCCAGCGGCAAGCCGCTCCCAGAGGGACTGCTGGAGGCGGTGCTGACCCAGCTGGCGATCGAGGTTGTGGCCGATGGCGAGGGCGCGGCCCGGGTCGGGCGGATCGAGGTCAGCGAGGCTGCCTCCGCCGCTGAGGCGGAGCGGGTCGCCCGCGCGATCGCCAACTCGCCACTGGTCAAGACGGCACTGTTCGGCCGTGACCCGAACTGGGGTCGGATCGCCCAGGCCGCCGGCGCGGCGCTGGCCGGCGAGGACCTGGAAGAGATCGGCGCCGACTCGATCGACGCTGCCGAGCTGGGGGCCGAGGTGGACGAGGCGGAGATCGGGTTGCGGCTGGGCCGTGGCGAGCACCGCGCCCACGTCTGGTTCTCCGATCTCGGCTACGAGTACGTGAGGATCAACGCGGAGTACACGACTTGAGCTTCGTAGGCACCAGATCACGATCGGGCGAGAGGAGCCGGAGATGACCGAGCAGGCGCCGCAGTCGCGGGCGGCCGGGGCCAGCGTCGAGACGCTGCTGGAGGCCCTGCCCTACATCCGCGAGTTCCACGGCCGCACGGTCGTGATCAAGTACGGCGGCGCGGCGATGCTGGAGGACGACCTGCGCGAAGCCTTCGCGACCGATGTCGTCCTGCTCAAGTACGTCGGCCTGAATCCCGTGATCGTCCACGGCGGCGGTCCCGAGATCACCCGTTATATGGAGCGGCTCGGGCTCGAGGTCAAGTTCCACGAGGGCCTGCGCGTCTCCGACGCCGACACGGTCGAGGTCGCGAAGATGGTCCTGGTCGGCAAGCTCAACTCCGAAATCGTGCAGCGGCTCAACCGCCACGGCCAGCCCGCCGTCGGCCTGGCCGGCGAGGACGGGACCCTGTTCGAGGTGGCGCCGGCCGCCAACGCCGACCAGGTCGGCTTCGTCGGCTCGGTCGAGCGGGTCGACGTCGATGTCCTCAACCACATCGCCGCCGACTACATCCCGGTGATCGCCTCCTCGGCTTCAGACCGCGACGGCCAGTCCTACAACGTCAACGCCGACGAGGCGGCTGGCAAGGTGGCGGCGGCGCTCGGCGCCCACAAGGCGATCTTCCTCACCGACGTCGAGGGCTGGCTCGCCGACGCGGGCGACGAGCACTCGCTGATCTCCCGCGCCGCCGTCAGCGAGGTCGAAGAGATGCTTGCCGGCGTCGACGGCGGCATGCGGCCGAAGCTGCAGGCCTGCGTCGACGCGATCCGCGGCGGCGCCCAGTCGGCCCACATCATCGACGGCCGCAAGCCGCATTCGCTTCTCCTCGAGCTCTTCACGGACGCGGGCATCGGCACGATGGTGACGCCGTGAGCCTGGCCGAGGCCCAGGCTCTGGAGGAGCGCTACCTGATGCGAACCTACAAACGGGCGCCGGTCGATTTCGTCCGCGGCGAAGGTTCGCTGCTCTGGGACGCCGACGGCAAGGAGTACCTCGACTTCCTCACCGGGATCTCGGTCTGCTCACTCGGCCACTGCCACCCCGACGTGGTGGAAGCGGTGCAGGAGCAGGTCGGCCGCCTGGTGCACGTCTCCAATCTCTTCTACACGGAGCCGATGGCGCGTTTGGCCGAGCGGCTCTCGGAGTCGAGTCTCGGCGGCCGCGTCTTCTTCGCCAACTCCGGCACCGAGGCAAACGAGTGCGCAATCAAGGTTGCCCGCAAGCACGCCCACGGTCGTGGCATCGCCGAGCCGGAGATCGTCAGCTTCGAAAGTGATTTCCACGGCCGCAGCTACGGCTCCCTTTCGGCGACGCCGGGACTGGCCCGCAACGAGGCGCTGGGGCCGATGCTGCCCGGCTTCCGCGCCGTACCGCGCAACGACGCCGCCGCCCTGCGCGAGGCGGTCGGCGAGCGCACCGCCGCGGTCCTGATCGAGCCGATCCAGGGCGAGGCGGGCATCCACCCGATCTCCGATGAGGTCCTGCTCGCCGCCCGCCAGGCCTGCGACGAAGCTGGAGCTCTGTTGATCCTCGACGAGATCCAGACCGGGGTGGGGCGGACCGGCTCGCTCTGGGCGTATGAGCAGACGCCGGTCCGGCCCGACGTGTTGACCAGCGCCAAGGCACTTGGCGGTGGGGTGCCGATCGGCGCTTGCATAACCGGCCCGGCAGCTGCCGACGTGCTCGAGCCCGGCGATCACGGCTCCACTTTCGCCGGCGGTCCGGTCGCCACCGCGGCGGCACTGGCGGTGCTGAACGTCGTCGACGACCCGGCTTTGCTGCGCCGAGTGCGGGAGCTGGGAAGCGTTCTTCGCGAGGGTCTCACTGGTCTCGACGGCGTCGTTGAGGCACGGGGGCGCGGCTTGATGGTCGGCGTCGGGCTGGCTGAGGGGATCGATGCGCAGGCGGTTGGCGCCGACCTGCTGCAACACGGACTCGTCGTCAACGTGCCGGCTCCTTCGACCCTGCGGCTGCTGCCATCGCTGCTGGTCGAGTCTTCCCAGGTCGAGCAGGCGATTGGACTGATCGGCGAATCGCTTCTAGGGTTGTCGGCTACGTGAAGCGCAAGGATCGCCCAGCCCCCCTGCAACCGCTCGCCACCAGCACCGCGGAGCGAATCGGCGCCATCGTCGAGGCCGCTGAGCGCGCCGCCGTGGCGGTGATCGACGACGCCGAAAAACAGGCCCAGCGTCACCTCGAGGAGGCGCAGGTTGAGGCTGACCGTTTGGTGGCCGACCGACTCGCCTCGCTCTCGAGCCTGACCGACTCGCTGGTCGCCCAAGCGGAGGCGATCACGGACGAGTCCGAGCGGCTGGTCGCGAAACTGGATGAGGCGAAGCGTCGCCTCGCCGCTGGGGAAGAGCTTGAGGAGGACGGCACCGCCCCCGCGGAGCCGACGCGCGCCTCACATCTGAGTGCGGTTGCACCGGTCGACGGCGACGGCGCCGAGGCCTCCGTCGTCGGACAGGGAACCCCCGCCGGCGCACGCCTGCTGGCGACGCAGATGGCGGTTTCCGGCAGCAGCCGCGAGGAAATCGAGGCGCGGTTGCGCAACGGCTTCGAAATCGAGGACACCGCCTCGATCCTCGATGCGATTCTCGGCCCCGAGGACTAGCCGATGCATGAGGATCCGACTCGCCTGATGGGCCCCGAAGACCGCGGCCCGGACGGACACCGGCCGCACGGCAACATGCGCCTGGTCGTCGCCTGTCTGATCGCCGTGATCGTTGGCCTGGTCGTGGCGGTGATCGTGATCGCCAGCGATAACGGCGGCGGAACGACCATCACCACTTCGGAAACGACCCCGACGACCACCACTTCGGAAACGACGGAAGATACGGAAACGACCGAGCCGACCACGACGACCGAACCGACCGAGACCACGACGACCGAACCGACGACGACGGAAACGACCACCACCGAAGAAACGACGCCGCCCGAAGAAGAAGAAGGCGGCGCCGGCGGCATCGAAGCTCCTTAGTCAGAGAACCTCAGGGTCGTCCCCATGGCAGACTTGCGCCTCTCTTGAGCGCCCAACCACCACAGGCGACCCCCACCGCCAGCTACGAGGCCGACCCCGCGCAGGTCGATCGCGTCCTCCTGCTCTACTCAGGCGGGCTCGACACCAGCGTGATGCTGAAGTGGATCCAGGACTCCTACGACGCCGAGGTCGTCTGCCTCACCGTCAACCTCGGCCAGCCGGGGGAGGACTACGGGGTGATCGAGGCCAAGGCGCGCCAGCTCGGCGCCGTCGAGTGCCACACCGTCGACGCCCGTGAGCGCTTCGCGGCCGAGTTCCTGACGCCGGCGATCAAGGCCAACGCCATCTACGGGAACGGCTACCCGCTCTTCACCGCGCTGGGGCGGCCGCTGATCGCCGCGCTCGCGGTCGAGTACGCGCGCAAGACCAACTGCGACACGATCGCCCACGGCTGCACCGGCAAGGGCAACGACCAGGTGCGGATCGAGGCGACGGTGGCGACGCTGGCGCCGGAGCTGCGGACGATCGCCCCGGTGCGTTCCTGGCAGATGGGCCGCGAGGAGGAGATCGCCTACGCCCGTGAGCACGGGATCCCGGTCAAGGGCGGGACCGAGGTCGCTCCCTACTCGATCGACGACAACCTCTGGGGACGCTCCTCGGAGGGCCGCTGGATCGAGGACCTCGACCACGCGCCCGAGGACGACGTCTTCCAGCTCGTCACCCGCCCGGAGGAGGCGCCCGACGAGGCCGAGACGGTCGCGGTCGGTTTCGAGGCAGGCGTTCCGGTTTCCCTCGACGGCGAGCGGCTGGGTCTGGTCGAGCTGCTCGAAAAGGCGGCCGAGATCGGCTGCCGTCACGGGGTCGGCATCGTCGACCACATCGAGGACCGCATCGTCGGCCTCAAGGTGCGCGACATCTACGAGGTGCCGGCGGCGGCGATCATCCTCCCCGCCCATGAGGAGCTCGAGCGGCTGGTCGGCACGATCCACCAGAACCAGTTCAAGCCGGCGCTGGATCAGAAGTGGGGCTACCTCGTCTACGCCGGCCTCTGGTGGGAGCCCCTGCGCACCGACCTCGACGCCTACATGGACGCGGTCAACGCCCAGGTGACGGGAGAGATCGGCCTGCGCCTCTACAAAGGCAGCGTCCGCGTCGTCACCCGCTCCTCGCCCAACGCCGTCTACGACGCCCAGCTGGCCAGCTTCTCCGAGTCGGGTGGGCTGTTCTCGCAGAGCGCCTCACCGGGCTTCATCGAGCTCTGGTCGCTGCAATCGCGGATGGCGCACAGGATCCGCGAGCGCAATGATGGGGAGGAGGGCTGATGAACGACACGATTGGCAAAGCCGCCGTCCGCATCGCCTTCCGCTACCTGCGCCGCCGCTACCGGCGCGAGATCCGGATCGGGTTCGGCGTCGCTGCGGTCTTCGTCGCGATTGGCGCCTACCTCGCCAGCCGCAACGTCCCTGAGGGCTGATTTGGCTCCGCAACTTTGGTTGCGGGTTATCGACAAGTCGTGAGGAGCGGGCAAAACGACCGTTAGCCTCGGCGGTTCTCGTGGGCCAGGCTCGCAGAAAGGACCTCCTTGCCGTCGCCGGTGCAGCCGCGCTGCTCTGCGTGCTGTTGGCCGCCGTGCTGGCGATCGCACCACGTGCCGGCGCAGTTGAGACCGACAACCTCGAAGCGAAGCTGGCCAGCGCCCGCGACGAGGCGGGGGCGATCGCCGCCAACCTGCGCCAGAGCCAGGAACAGCTTGCCGCTGCCGAGGACGAAGCCGCCACGGCCGCGGCCCGCGAGGAACGCCTCTCCGGCCTCCTCGCCGAAGGCCAGGAGCGCGCTGCCGCGCTGCGGCGAAAGCTCGAGGCCACCCGCGAGCAGCTGGCGGTCGAGAAGGCTCGGCTGCGCCGTTCCCGCGCCGCCCTCGCCGCCCGCCTGGTGGCGATCTACGAAAGCGGCCTGCCCGACACCACCAGCATGATCTTCGGCTCCGGCGACTACCAGGAGCTGATCACCCGCGCCGACTACCTGCGCGCGATCGAGGAATCCGACAGCGCCCTCGCGGCGCGGGTCGAGCAGGTCGCGAACGAAGTCCGCCGTGAGGCCGAGCTCGTCGCCGAGCTCGAGGCCCGCGCCGTCACCTACAACGAACGCCTCGAGGCGGCGCGCTCCGAAATCGCTTCTGTGCGCGAACAGGCGCAGGCCGCGGCCGCTCGCCTGCAAACGCTCAGCGCCGAACGCGAAGCCTCGCTGGGCGCGCTCAAAGGGGACATCGCCGACTGGGTCGAGCAGCTGGAAGAGGCCCGCGCCGCGAGCCGTGCCGAGGCCGAAGAAGAAGTCGGCCGCTGGCTCGGCGGCCCCTACTCGATCCCGACCTACATCGTCATGTGCGAGTCCGGCGGCAACTACAGCGCCCTCAACCCCTCCTCAGGCGCCGGCGGCGCCTACCAGATCATCCCCTCCACCTGGGATCTCTACGGCGGCCAAGGCGCGCCGCAGAACGCCCCAAAGGCCGAACAGGACAAGATCGCCGCGGAAATCTGGGCCGACTCGGGTGGGGGTGCCTGGGTTTGTGCGTAGCGGGGGCGGGGGTCCTGGGTAGGGGTTCCGCTTAACTTTTTCGGCGGGTTGGCGGCGGCCGTCCGAGGTGGGAGGCGCCGAAAAAGTACAAGACGCTCCACCCCTACCCCGACACCTCCAGACGGTC